>CADCVQ010000136.1 GCA_902806175.1 uncultured Solirubrobacteraceae bacterium | reverse complement strand
GCGATCGTGCTGCTCGGCGGCGGGGACGACGACCGCGGCGCGGCCGCGCCACCGCCGCCGGCCGTGCGCGGGCTGCGCCCGGCGAAGGTCGACATCACGCGGTCGGGCGTGCTGGCGCGCCCCAACGCGCTGACGATCGCCGCCGGCGACGTCTGGGCGCTGAGCAACCGCGAGGGCGCGGTCGTGCTCGCCGACGCCGTCACCGGCGACGCCGACGGTCGCCTGAATGTCGGCGACGGCGCGAGCTCGATCGCCGCCGGCTTCGAATCGGTGTGGGTCACGAAGGAGAGCACGAGCACGGTTCTGCGCATCGACGCCAAGACGCATCGCCGCGTCCCGGGCGGGGCGATCGAGGTCGCGCGCCCCGGCCGCAACGTCGCGGTCGTCACCGGCGCACGCGCCGTCTGGGTCGGCGTTCGCAACCGCTCGCGGGGCGATCGCTCGCCGGAGTCGGTCGTGCGGATCGACCCGAGCAGCGACGAGCAGCGCCAGATCCCGGTCGAGCGCGGCGTGCAGGACATCGCCGTCGGCGCCGGCGCCGTCTGGGTGACCAACCGCTTCAGCTCCACGGTGACGCGGATTCGCACCCGCGACGGCGCGTCGACAGTCGTGCCCGTCGGCGCGGCCCCGCGCGGGATCGCCGTCGGCGAGGGCGCCGTCTGGGTCGCGGCCTCCGGCGACGACGAGATCACGCGGATCAACCCGCGCAGCCTCGAGACGAGGTCGATCGCGCTGCGGGCGATCCCCGAACGCGTCACCGTCGGCGGCGGCTCGGTCTGGGTGACCGCCAAGGAGGCCGGGCGGCTGATCCGGATCGACGCCACGACGCGCGAGGTGCTCGAGCAGATCGACACCGCCAGCCGCCCCTACGCGCTGGACATCACCCGCGGGCGCGCGGTCTGGCTGACGGTGCTCGACGACGACGGGTTGCAGCGGGTGCGGTTCTACCGCCCCTGAAGCGCGACGGCGTCAGAGATCGCGGCGTGACACGACGCCGTCCTGCAGCGCGCGCATCGCCAGATAGGAGCGCTTCTGGTTCTGCGGCAGCTGCTGGACGCCGAAGTACCCAAACAGCGTGCGCAGGTGCGCCTTGACGGCGTCGACGGAGAGGTAGAGCTCGTCGGCGATCTGCTGGTTGGTCGCGGGCGTCGCGAGCTCGGTGTCCTTGTAGGGACGGCAGAGCGCCGCGAGCACCGCACGCTGCGTCGCGCTCAGCGCGGGCAGCTCGGCGCGGCTGCCGGCGGCGACGGTCGGATTGGAGTCCGGTGAGGACTCGGGCATGCGGAAGGCGATCTGCGTGCGCCCGACGCGCAGCACGTCGCCGTCGCGCAGGCGGTGGCGGCCGGAGATCCGCTGGCCGTTGACGAACGACCCGTTGCGCGACAGGCCATCGTCGGCGGCTGTCCACTCGTCGCCGAGGCGCTCGAGCTCGGCGTGCAGGCGCGACACCTCGGTGTCCCATTGCAACGCGACGTCGTTGCCGGCGCTGCGGCCGACGGTGACGCGCTCCTTCGCCGGGTCCAGCACGAACAGCCGCTGTGCTCCCGCGCCGTCGCGCAGCACGAGAAACGGCGTTCCCGCCCGCTCGGCCTCGATGCGCTCGCGCAACTCGGCCGGGGTCGCGGCGTGCGCGGCGAGCGGTGACTGATCGGCCTGCTGCATGGCGATTTCAGCTTCGCAGATCGACCCGTCATTTCACCCTGGGTGTCGCCGCGTCACACCTGAGGGTGGGAGGTGTGACCCCGGGGGTCGCCGCGGCGCGGGCGCGGCGCGTGAATCTTGCTCACGACGCCCCACGGCAAGGAGCCAGCCTCGTGTTTGCACTCTCCCACCCCCTCACGGACCTGTCAGACGACGAGCTCGTCGCGCGCTTTCGCGGCGGTGATGACGCCCCGTTCGAGGAGATCCACCGCCGCTACCGCAGCCGGCTGATCGCGTTCGCGCGGCGCATGCTCAAGGCAACCGGCCATGACGCCGACGATGTCGTGCAGGACGCCTTCATCCGCGCCTACCGCGGCCTGCGCGCGACCGACCGGCCGATGGCGCTGCGCCCGTGGCTGTACATGATCGTCCGCAACCGCGCGCTCGACGAGTTGCGCTCGCCACAGCGCGCGGGGACCTTTGACGACGAGTTCGCCATCAACGCCGTGGCGACCGCCGACGCCGCCGAGTGCGTCGAGGAGCGCGAGGACATGCGCCGGCTCGTCGCGGAGATCGCGCGCCTGCCCGAGCGCCAGCGGATGGCGCTCGTCATGCGCGAGTTCGACGGCTGCTCGCACGTCGAGACGGCCCGCCGCCTGCAGACGACGGTGCCCGCGACGAAGTCGCTGATCATCCGCGCGCGCTCGAACCTCGGCAGCGCGGTGCATGCCGCGTGATCGCCGGGTACGCTCGGGCGACCGTGGACGTCTCCTCGATCCAAGCCGCGCTGGGCCGTCTCGAGGAGGGCCTGGCGGAGGCGCGCGCGGCGACGCAGCTGATGCGCGAGGGCGACGTCAGCGCGGTCACCGACCTCAACGAGGTGATCGACGCGATGGCGCTCGAGATCGCCGAGCTCAAAGGCCGCACGAGCGGCGGCATCGGGTAGCGCGGCGTACGTCGGAGTGAAGGAGCAGCCCGCGCCGCAGGTCGCGGTCCTCGACGGCTTTCGCGGCGTCGCCGCGATCGCGATCCTGCTGTACCACTGCTGGCTGCTGTCCGGCGAGCCGTCGCTCGGCGGCGGTCCGATGCGCGACGTCCTCTCGGCGGGCTTTCTCGCCGTCACGCTGTTCTTCGTGCTGAGCGGCTTCGTGCTGTTCCTGCCGGTCGCCCGGCGCAGCGGCGTCTTCGGCCCCGTGCGGCCGTACGCGCGGCGGCGACTGGCGCGCGTCGTGCCGGCGTACTACGCGGTGCTCGTCGTCTGCCTGCTGGCCTGGCCGCTGCTGACGACCGCCGACATGAGCGGCCGCGTGACGACCGAGTCGCTGCTCGCGCATGCGCTGTTCGCCCAGCAGGAGGCGCGCCTGCTGCCCGGCTACGACGGCGCGCTCGGCTTCGGCGTCGACCCCGTCGTGTGGACGCTGTCGCTGGAGGCGCTCTTCTACCTCGTGCTGCCGCTCGTGGCGGGCCCGTTCTGGCGCTGGCCGGGGCAGGCGGTGGCGCTGGCGGTGGGGGTCGGGATCGGCGGGCGGATCGCGCTGGGCGATGTCGCGGGAGCGCCCGCCCAGAGCGTGCTGCTGTCGTCGTTTGCGCTGCATCTGGCCGATTTCGCGGCCGGGATGGCGGCAGCGCTGCTGTACGTGCGATGGCGCCCGCCGCCACGGCTGGCCGCGGCGATCGCCGCGGCCTGTGCGATGTCGGCGCTGGCGGGCGTGGCGCTCGCCGGCGGCGCGGACGCGGGCGACGTGCGCGACGCCGTGCGCGGCAACTGGCTGCTGATGGCGCTGCTGCCGTTCGCGTTCGGCGGCGCCGTGCTTGGGCTCGCGCTCGCGCCCGCTGCCCTGCGGCGTCCGCTCGAGGCAGCGCCCGCGCGCTGGCTGGGGAGCGTGAGCTACGGCGTCTTTCTCGCCCACTACCCCCTGCTGCTGCTCGCGCGGACGACGTTCGAATTCGAGCACGACGGGTCGCGCGGCGCATTTCTGGCGCTGACGGCGTTCGCGCTGCCGGCGTCGCTGGCGGTGGGGTGGCTTTCGTGGGTGGCGATCGAGCGGCCGGCGCGGCGCTGGGCACGGGGCCGCGGCGCGCACCGCGAGCGCATGGCCGCTGCGTGACGGCGTCCTGCGGCCGGCGCGTCGTGTCGCGCCGAGGGGCGCATGAGGCACCTCGCACGACACGGTCGGCGGCGATCAGGCGGTCGTGTCGTCGCGAGGGGCGGATATCGCACCTCACGCGACAGGACCGGCGCTCCTCGTGCCAGGCCGCGCACCCCACCCGCCATCGACCTAGCAGCGCACGTACGCCGTGAAGCGGCGCCCCACCTTCGCCCGCAGGAACCCCTCGGGCGGAAGCTGGATCCGCGGGGAGTCCTCGCTCTGGTCAAACGGGCCGTACGCGGGGTGCTTCAGAAACCGCGCGCCGCCCGTGATGATGATCGCGACGCCGCGGCGCGGCGTGGACTGCGTGCGCGCGATCACGCCGTCGGCGCCGGCGTCGGCGAGCCAGCGCACGTCGGGGATCATCTTGTGGTTGGGCACGGAGATCGGACCGCAGGCGCGACCAACCCGCACCTGCGGCGCGGCGAGCAGCCCGGAGAGGTCGGCGCGGACCGTCTCGCGCAGCGCGAGCTCGCGCTTGATGTACGCCGGGCTGAAGTTCGCGAGCGTGTAGACGGCGCCACCGAGGATCGCCGCCGCCGCGCCGAGCAGCCACGGCCGGCGCAGGCGATGGCCCGGCGCCAGGCGCTCGAAGCCGGCCGCCGCAAACGCCGCGAACAGCATCAGCGCGACGGCCGCGATCGCGAGGTAGCGACCGATCACCGAGAACCCGCGCAAGGAGATCAGCAGGAACATCCCGACGCCCCAGACGAGCAGCGTCGCGGGCACGACGAGCTTCGCGCGCGCCACCATCCGCCATGCGAGCACGATGCCCCCGAGCGCCAGCAGCAGCACGGGCGGTTTGACGAGGTCGGAGAGGTAGCGCAGCGTCACGCCCGGCAGCTCGTCGAGCGACTGGCGGCGCCCGAGCTGCGCCGCCGACTCGGTCGTGTAGTTCAGCGAGTACATCGGGTCGCCGGTTACGATCAGGTCGCTGAGAGCCCAGATCACCGGCGCGACCGCGACGATGGCGCCCGTGCGCACCCACACGCCGAGCGGCTGCCGCCAGACGATCCACAGCGCGTAGATGCCGGCCAGCACCCACGCCTCCGGGCGCATCAGCCCGGCGAGCGTGAGCAGCACCCAGACCGCTCCGCCGCGGCGCGGCCGCGCGACCTCGAGTGCCGCGGCCCAGACGACCAGCGCCATGTACGGGACGTCGATGTACCCGCGCGCGGCGAGAAACGGGAAGTCCAGGCGGCTGGCCAGCAGCAGCGCGGCGACGACGCCGACGACCGTCCCGAAGACCTGCTTGCCGAGCGCGTACATCCCCGCCACGAGGCCGACGAACGACAGCACGCAGAGCGCGAGCAGCACGCGATCGCCGCCCTCGCCGAGCGCGGCCAGCGGAAGGCTGAGCGCGACCCACAGCGGGTGCTGCGTCGGCGCGCGGTAGGCGTCGAAGGACGGCAGCACGCCGTCGAGGATCTCCCGCCCCCACAGCAGCGAGTACAGCGAGTCGTAGTTCGGGTACGTCGGGAAGGCGAAGAAGCCGGCCAGGGCGGCGACCGTCAGCAGCGCGAGCGCGAGCGCCTCGCGGCGGCTCATCGACATGGCGAGACCGGCATCGCCGGCGACCGGCAGTCGTCGATCGTCGTGTCCTCCATCCGCGACGCAGGGCAAAAAGAAAGGGCGGCCGCTTGCGCGACCGCCCCAACGTGGCTCAGATGGCCACGCCCGACGACCTAGATCGTCTGGACGTTGACCGCCTTCGGACCCTTGTCGCCCGCCTCAGCGTCATAGCTGACCTTGGCGCCCTCGGCCAGCGAGCGATAGCCCTCGCCGATGATGCCGCTGTGATGGACGAACAGATCCTTCTGACCGTCGTCAGGGCTGATGAAGCCAAAGCCCTTGTCGTCGCTGAACCACTTCACGGTGCCGGTAGGCATACCGATTCTCCTCGGATGTCGTGCTGCATACCCCGAGGATGCTGTTCAGGCAACGACACTGGGCGCTGGCACTGCTTCGCCGGATCGACTGTGACCCGGCCTTTCAGAGTGGAAAGGTAGCCCATAGCACCGTTCCGTGGCTACGGGGTTCGCGGCGGCGTTTGTCAAGCTAGGCCGAATGCTCACGCGCTCTGACATTCGCAATGTTGCAATCATCGCCCACGTCGACCATGGCAAGACGACGCTCGTGGACGCCATGCTCAAGCAGTCGGGTGTCTTCTCCGCACACGAGGAGGTCGCCGACCGCGTCATGGACTCGATGGATCAGGAGCGCGAGCGCGGCATCACGATCCTCGCCAAGAACGCCGCAGTCCGCCACACGCCCGCCGGCGGCAGCGAGGTCAAGATCAACCTCGTCGACACGCCCGGCCACGCCGACTTCGGCGGCGAGGTCGAGCGCGGCCTGAAGATGGTCGACGGCGTCGTGCTGCTCGTCGATTCCTCCGAAGGGCCGCTGCCGCAGACCCGCTTCGTGCTGCGCAAGGCGCTGGGCGCGAACCTGCCGGTCATCCTCGTCATCAACAAGGTCGACCGCCCCGATGCCCGCATCGACGAGGTGATCGACGAGGTCTACCAGCTGTTCATCGACCTCGACGCCACCGAGGAGCAGATCGAGTTTCCGATCGTCTTCACGAACGCTCGCGCCGGCCAGGCGTCGCTCGAGCAGGGCATCGAGGGCAAGGACCTGCGCCCGCTGATGGACCTGCTCGTGACCGCCGTTCCCGCCCCGGCGTACGAGGAAGATCACGGCTTGCAGGCGCTCGTCAACAACCTCGACGCGTCGCCGTACGTCGGCCGCCTCGCGTTGTGCCGGATCGTCAACGGGACGATCCGCAAGGGCGAGCCGGTGGCGTGGTGTCGCCACGAGCACGACGAGATCACGACCGTCAAGGCGACCGAGCTGTACATCACGGAAGGGATGCAGCGCATCGGCGCCGCCGAGGCCGGACCCGGCGAGATCATCGCGATCGCCGGCATCCCGGAGATCACGATCGGCGACACGCTCGCCGACCCCGGCGACCCGCGCCCGCTGCCGCCGATCGCCGTCGACGATCCCGCGCTCAGCATGACGATCGGCATCAACACGAGCCCGCTGGCGGGCAGGTCCGGCACGAAGCTGACCGCCCGCCAGATCTCCGACCGCCTGCAGGCTGAGCTCGTCGGCAACGTCTCGATCCGCGTCCTGGAGACCGAGCGCGGGCGGGCGGGCACGAATTGGGAGGTCCAGGGGCGCGGCGAGCTGCAGCTCGGCGTGCTCGTCGAGGCGATGCGCCGCGAGGGCTTCGAGCTGACCGTCGGCAAGCCGACCGTCGTCACGCGCCAGGTCAACGGCAAGCTGCACGAGCCGATCGAACGCCTGGCGATCGACGTGCCCGACGACTACCTGGGCACGGTCACGCAGCTGATGGCGCTGCGCAAGGGCCGCATGGAGCAGATGGTCAACCACGGCACGGGCTGGGTGCGCCTGGAGTACCTCGTGCCCGCGCGCGGACTGATCGGCTTTCGCACCGAGTTCATGACCGAGACGCGCGGCTCTGGAATCATGCATTCGGTCTTCGAGCGCTACGAGCCCTGGCAGGGCGAGATCAAGACGCGTGCCTCCGGGTCGCTCGTCGCCGACCGCGCGGGCAAGACCGCGTCGTTTGCGATCATGCGCATGCAGGAGCGCGGCGGCCTGTTCGTCGGCCCCGGCGAGGATGTCTACGAGGGCATGATCGTCGGCGCGAACGCGCGCGCAGACGACCTCGACGTCAATGCCGTCCGCGAGAAGAAGCAGACCAACATCCGCTCGGCGAACGCCGACGACATGGTCAGCCTCATCCCGCACACGCGGATGAGCCTCGACCAGGCGCTGGAGTTCATCCGCACCGACGAGTGCGTCGAGGTCACGCCCGATGCGGTGCGCCTGCGCAAGGTCGCGCTCACGGCCAACGACCGCGTGAAGCTCGCCCGGTCGGCAAAGAAGGCGTGACCTGGCTGAACAACCTCGCGACCCTGCAGTACCACGCGTCGCTGCTCGGCGACCGCGACCGCGTCGACCGCTTCCGTGAGGCGATCCACGAGGTCGTGCAGCCCGGCGACGTCGTCGTCGACATCGGGACCGGCACCGGCCTGCTCGCGTACTTCGCCTGCCAGGCCGGCGCCGCCCGCGTCTTCGCGATCGAGCAGGGGCCGATCGTCAACCTCGCGCGCGAACTCGCGCTGCTCAACCGCTTCGCCGGCCGCGTCGAGTTCTTCAACGACCTCTCCTACCGCGTCGTGCTGCCCGAGCCGGCCGACGTGCTCATCACCGAGACGCTGTGGAACTTCGGCATGGGCGAGGGCATGGTCGGCTACCTCGTCGATGCCCGCCGCCGGTTTCTGAAGCCCGGCGCGCGCGTCATCCCGGCCGCTGTCGAGCTGCACGTCGCGCCGGTCCAGTCCGACAGGCTGTACGCGCAGCTGCACGACCGGCCCCCCGACCGCCACGGCGTCGACCTCTCGCCGGTGCGCCACTACATGGTCAACAACGTCCACATGCCGCACCTCGATGCAAGCGGCTTTCTGTCGCGGTCCGCGCGCCTGCTCGGCAGCGAGCTCGACGAGTCCGCGATGCCGGACTTCGATGCGACGGTCAGCGTGGCGGTCACCAAGGCCGGCGTCCTGCACGGCATCTGCGGCTGGTTCTGCGCGCGCCTGGCGCCCGGCGTCGTGCTCGGCACGGAGCCGCCGTCGACGGACTCGAGCTGGGCGCATGCGTTCTTTCCCGTGCAGAACCCGGTCGGGGTGCTGCCCGGCGACGAGATCGCGATCCGCATCGACACGGCCGACAACGGCTCGCTCTGGCGCTGGCGCACCGACGTGCGACGCGGCCGCCGCGTCGTCGCCGCCTACGACCAGACGTCGTCGTCGGGCTTTCCCGCCGACCGCGGTGTCGCGTCAGGCGCACCGCGGACGACGCTCGACGGCGAGGTCGTCGGCTGGGTGCTGCAGGCGATGGACGGCACGCGCAACATCGCGCAGCTCGAGGATGCGGTGCTCGAACGCTTCGGCAGCCGCTTTCATCAGCCCGAGGAGGCGGTGCGGCTCGTGCGGGAGACCGTCAAGGAGCACGGGCGGTAGGCACGTCAGCGCCAGCTGCAAGCGCTCGCGGTCATGGCTCTACGACTGCGCGCCCTCATGGCGAAGCTCGTTGCGGGTGCGCGCCCGCGCCTCGCCGTAGGCGCGCGTCTCGACGACGATCAGCACGACCAGCGCCGCCGCGAGCACCGCGAGCGTCGCCAGCGCAGCGATCTCGATCGCGACGGGGATGAACGCGACGAGCAGCACCGACCAGGCCAGCCGGCGCGTGTTCAGCGTGCGGATGTGGCGGTAGCGAAAGGCGACGTGCGCGAGCAGGTACATCGCCGTGCCGCCGAGCAGGGCGGTCGCCGGCACGAGCTTGAGCGGATCCTCGACGTGGCCGATCGTCTTCTTCAGGCCCAGCGCGAGCAGGACGATGCCGGCCACCATCGGCAGGTGCAGGATGGAGTAGGAGTCGCGGGCCATCTCGTTCTGCTCGCGGCCGACGGTGGCTTCGGACAGCCGCCGCGCCGCGACCAGCGCCACGACGTCGAAGTACAGCCACCACATCGCCGCCGCGACAGCCGTGCCGAGGACCGCCGCGACGACGATGCCGGCGTCGACCTGGGCTTCGGCGCCGACGCCGACCGCAACGATCGACTCGCCGAGCGCGATGATCATGATCAACCCGTGACGTTCGCTGAAGTGGTGCGGCGCGATCTTCCATCCCTCGGCCCCGAAGAAGTACGGGCCGGCGATGTCGAGCGCGAGCGCGAGCGCCCAGAGGCCGCCCTGCACCGCGCCGTCGGCGAACGAGGCGCCGACGAGCAGCCCCGAGGCGATCGCCGTGCTGATCCCGAGCCCGATGACCGAGCTGCGCAGGCTGGAATCTTCGCGGCTTGCGAGCATGAACAGCGCGATGTGCATGATGCGCACGACGGCGTAGGCGCACGCGAAGATCAGCGCCGACTCCTCGAACGCGCCCGGCACGGCGAGGCCGACGACGAGCAGCGCCGCCATCGCGCCGAAGATCACGAGCCGGACGGCGCCCTCCTCGGGATCGACGACGCTCGTGAGCCACGCGTAACCGACCCACGACCACCACAGCACGCCGAGCACGAGCAGGCCCTTGGCCAGCCCCTCCCACGTCGGCTCGGCGGCCATCAGCGCCGTGCACTGCGTGAAGGCGAGCACGAAGACGAGGTCGAAGAACAGCTCGAGCGGGCTGACCGTCTCGGCGTCGCGCAACACCGCCGTCAGGCGCCGTGCGGGACGCCGCGCTGCCTCGGTGCTCATGGATGGGGATCTTGGCAGGTAGCTTTTGCCGCGGTGACGCGACGCAACAGCATCCCCGACATCGGGCGGCTGCTCGTCTCCTGTCCCGACAAGCCGGGGATCATCGCGGCCGTGGCGAGCTTCCTGCACGAGCAGGGCGCCAACATCGTCGAGTCCGACCAGTACTCGACCGATCCCGAGGGCGGCGCCTTCTTTCTGCGCACGGTCTTCCACCGGGCGGGCCTCTCGGCGATCCGCCCCGACGTCGAGCGCCGCTTCGCAGCGGAGGTGGGCGTGCCCTTCTCCATGAGCTGGAACTTCACGGCGGCGGGAGTCCCCAAGCGCGCGGCGATCATGGTCAGCCGCTACGACCACTGCCTGCTGGACCTGCTGTGGCGAGCGCGGCGCCTGGAGCTCGATCTCGACATCGGGCTCGTGATCTCCAACCACCCCGACCTCGCCGAGCAGGTGCGCGACTTCGGCGTGCCGTTCGTCCACATCCCGGTGACTGCGGACTCAAAGCCCGACGCCGAGCGCCGCCAGATCGAGCTGCTGCGCGCCAACTTCGATCTCATCATCCTCGCGCGCTACATGCAGATCCTGTCGGCGCAGTTCCTGGCGGCCGTCGGCGTGCCGGTCATCAACATCCACCACTCGTTTCTGCCCGCCTTCGCGGGCGCCGCGCCGTACGCGCGCGCCAGGGAGCGCGGCGTGAAGCTCATCGGCGCGACGGCGCACTACGCGACCGAGGACCTCGACGAGGGGCCGATCATCGAGCAGGACGTCATCCGCGTCACGCATCGCAACAGCGCCGAGGAGCTCGAGCGCCAGGGCGCAGACGTCGAACGCATGGTGCTCGCGCGCGCGGTGCAGTGGCACTGCGAGGACCGCGTGCTGAGGCATGGCGCGCACACCGTCGTGTTCTGAGGCGGGCACCCCGCGAGGTTGATGACGACCCGCAGGCATCGATGTCGGCTGTGACAGCGAGCCGTGCCTCTCGCTCGGCCCGGTGCGACGTCACCTCAGTCCGCGAGGAGCTTAACGTGGCCCCGAGCAGTGGCATCGACGGGGCTATCCGGCTAGCGTTTGCGCAATCCGCGTCGGCACGACGCCGCTCGCCTTCAATTGATTGCCCGGTGGCGCTCAGGACGGCCGCGATCGGCGAGGGGGAACAATGTCCAGAACGACACCATCGATCGTCGCCGCGGTCGCCGTCGCAGTGCTCTTGGCGGCGAGCGCGATCGCGGTCGCCGATCCCGGCGAGGATCACGGCCACGACGAGATCCCGGTGCCCACGCCGACGCTCCCGCTGACGCCCCCGGGCGCTTCGAACTTCGGATTTCTCGACGCGGCCGACAAGGACGGCACGACCAACTCCGACATCGCGTTCTACGGCCGTCACGCGTACGCGGGCAACTACGACGGCTTCCGGATCATCGACATCTCCAAGCCGACGAACCTGAGAGTTCGCAGCGACATCCAGTGCCGGGCAAACCAGGGCGACGTGTCGGTCTTCAAAGCCGGGGACGGCCGCCGCATCCTGCTGCAGTCGATCGACCGACCGGTCACCGCGCCGGGCTGCGACGGCGTCGACACGCCGCTGGTCAGCGAGCTGGAGGGCCCCGACGGCGCGCACACGACGGATCCCGCGGGCGCCCAGACCCGCAGCCGCGCGCGCTTCGGCTACGAGGGGCTGCGGATGTTCGACGTGACAAACCCGCGCAACCCGCGCTTCCTGCGCTTCTTCCGTACGGCATGCGGTTCGCATACGCATACGCTCGCGCCGGACCCGGAAAACGGGATGGTGCACGCCTATGTCGCGTCATATCCGCTGGGCTCCGGCATCACACCGCAGGTCGACCGGGCGCAGTCCGACCGACTCGGGCTGACGTGCAAGGCGCCGCACCAGAAGATCTCGATCGTCCACATCCCGCTGAACGACCCGGCGGCGGGAACCGTCGACGAGAAGCCGCTGAGCTCCGACAGCGAGCCGTATGACCCCGACGGTCAGCCGCGCAGCGTTGGCACGACCCAGCAGGGCAACGCGCCGGCGTTCATCGCCTGTCACGACCACCAGGCGTTCCTGCCGCGCGACATCATGATCGGCTCATGTGCCGGCGACGCGCAGTACTGGTCGATCAAGAACCGCGGCAACCCGACGTCGGCCGACGGCGAGCGGCACACGCACATCAAGCGCGAGGACGGCACGACGGAGTCGTTTGACTTCATCCACAACGCGGTGGCGACGTGGGACGGCAAGGTCGCCGCGATCACCGACGAGAGCGGCGGCGGCGGCGAGCCCCGCTGCGACGGGCCGGACTCGAAGCGCGGCTTCACGTTCTTCTACCCGCTCGTGGAGCCGGGCACGCCGGTCGACGGCTTCGCCGACCTGCAGGGGCGCTACATGATCCCGCGGCCGCAGAACACCGAGATCTGCGTGTCGCACAACGGCAGCGTGCTGCCGACGAAGCGCAACCGCTACCTGTACGTCCAGGCCTTCTACCAGGGGGGCAACTCGTTCTACGAGTTCACGAACCCGGCGGCGCCGCAGGAGCTCGGCTTCGCCGACCTCGAGGACGGACTCGGGGCCGCGGATTCGTGGTCGACGTACTGGTACAACGGCACGGTCTTCGTCAATGGCGGCCTCAACCGCCGTGGCGCGACCGGGAACCGCGGCTTCGAGGCGTACACGATCCTCGTCCACCCGAGCCAGGTCTCGCGCAAGAAGTGGGCGTGGTCCAACCCCCAGACACAGGAAGAGTTCCAAGCGCCGGGCGACGACGGGTGAGCCGCTGAAGCGCGCGTCGAGGGGGCGGCTCACGCCGCCCCCTCGACTGCCACGCAGCCGAACCCGAGGTTCGCGAAGAACAGTCCCGACTCGACCGCCTGAGCCGAACGGTTCGCGACACGCCAGCAGCCCGCGCGCGTGCGGCCCGCGCACCGGCAGCCAGTGCTGCTTCTCGCGCAGGGGGAAGCGTCGCTACCGCGGGGCGCGGACGCCTGGCGCGGAGCGGTGCGAACGAGCGGTCGCCTGGCCGTCGCTTCTACGTCTGCCAAAGCACGATCCGGTTCCCGCTCGGATCCTCGACGCGTGAGTGGCGAGGCAGACCAGGGTGATCCACAGGGGCGAAGTGTTCCTTCGCGCCGGCCTCGATCGCACGACGGTGCACTGTGTCGACGTCCTGGACGCTGAAGCCAAACGCGCTGACGTGCTCGCGATGGGCTTCGTCGCGCCCGCGCTCGCGGATGTTGAACAGAAAGAAGGAGTCGTCGGCTCCGAACTGCCAGCGGGCGTGCGTCGGCCGGCCGTCGGACTCGGCGACTTCGAGCTTCGCGCCGAAGGCGCGCTCGTAGAACTCGATCGCCTCCTCGATGTCTCGCACACCGACGTTGATCGCGACGGGTCGGAACCCCTGAACTGACTCCACAGAATCGCTCTCCTCAAGCGGCGCCATCGTGCGCTCCAAGCAGCCTCGCGATGATCGTCGATGGGCGTCCGCACGTCGAGCGGTGTCGACCCGTGCCCGAAGTTCGACCGTCGCCGTAGGCTGACGTCATGAGTTCGTCCGTGACGGATGCCGGGCTGGCCCGGCGCATCTACGAGCGGGCGCATCTCAGCGGCGAGTTCCGGCTGCGATCTGGTGTCGTGAGCGGAGAATACTTCGACACGTACTTCTTCGAGTCCGATCCGGCGTTGCTGCGAGAGGTCGCCGAGGCGCTCGTCGACATGCTCCCGGACGGCGTCGAGGCGGTGGCCGGCCTCGATGCTCGGTGGTGTCCCTCTCGCAACCGCGGTCTCCCAGGTCAGCGGGCTCCCGACGCTGTTCGTTCGCGAGAAGGCCAAGGACTCTGCAGCTCGTGCCACGCAACCCGCACTCACCCCACGTCGCGCCGCGAGCGCGGCAGCGCCACGAGCCGGTGGTCGTCGGTGAACAGGCGCCGCACCGAGCCCAGTGCGGTGACGGCCGTCGTCGTCGCCGCGCCACCGAGGATGAGGTACATGAGCGCGAGCTGGACGAGGACGGCGTCCAGCGGGTCGACGCCCGCGAGGATCAGCCCGGTCATCGCGCCGGGCAGGAAGACGATCCCGAGCGCCTTCGTGTTCTCGATCTGCGGCGACAGCGCGACGCGCAGTGCGCTGCGCACGACCGGCCGCGACGCCGCCGTCCATGGCTGCCCGAGCGCGAGGCGCGCCTCGACCTCGGGGCGCCCGTCCGACAGCGCCTCCACGAGCCGCTCGGCGACGACGATCCCCGACTTCATCGAGTTGCCGATCAGCATGCCGGCGATCGGCACGAGCGTGCGGCCCTCGACGGGGAAGATCCCGAGGCCGAACGCGACGCCGAAGCCGACGACGGCGGTCGCGCCGTTGGCCGCGAGCGCGATCCAGAACAGCCCGGGCACGGCGGGCGCGCGGCGCTTGTTCGTCGCCGCCGCGAAGACGACGATCCCGACGACCCACAACCAGGACCACACAAGCGACGTGTCGGGATCGATGATGATCGCCAGCCCCGCACCGACGATGAGCAGCTGCACGAGGCCGCGCCCGACGGACACGACGAGGTCGCGCTCGAGGCGCAGCCGCAGGCGCAGGCTGACCGCCAGCGCGACGGCGACGAGGACGAGCGACGCCGCGAGCCCGAGATAGCCGACGTCACCGCTCTGCATCGCCGAGCGCCTCCTGCACCGCGCCGCTGCGATGAACGCGCCCGCCGTCCAGCAGCAGCACGTGGTCGGCGAGGCGCCGCAGCTGCTCCTCGGCGTGGGTGACCCAGACGACCGGGGTCCCGTCGTCGACGAGCCGGCGGCCGAGCCGCTCGAGCACTGCCGCGGCCCGGGCGTCCAGCGCCGACGTCGGCTCGTCCATGAGCATCACGCGCGGGTTCGTCGCCAGCGAGCGTGCGAGGCAGGCACGCTGCGCCTCCCCGCCTGACAGCTCGCCCGCGTCGCGGTGCAGGAAGCTGCGATCCAGCCCGGCGCGCTCGAGCAGCTCCGCACCGCGCGCCTCGTCGCACTCAGGATCGGCCTCGCGGAGGTTGTCGAGCACGTTGCCGGGAAACGTCACCGGGCGCTGGAAGACCATCGCGACCTCGCGGCGCAGCTGCAGCGAATCGCGCTGCGTGATGTCGGTGCCGCGGTGGCGAACGACCCCGGCCGATGGCACCTCGAGGCGATTGCAGAGGCGCAGCAGCGTCGACTTGCCCGAGCCCGACGGGCCCGCGATCACCGTCAGTCCGGCCGCCGGCAGCTGGGCGTCCAGCCCGTCGAGCCGGCGCGCGTCGGGTGGCCCGACGCTCACCGACTCGAAGCTGAACAGCGGCGCCGTGGGCACGGCGGCAGTATCGCCGACCGTGCCCCGCCCGGAAGGGGGCGGCCGCCGAGCGTGTTAGTGGCCGCCGCCGTGCATGCAGAAGTGCGGGATCTTCGAGTGCGCCATCTCGTTGCCGGCGGTCCTGTGCGGAACCGTCATGTGGGCACGCATCGTGCCGTGACCGTTGGCGCATGCGCGCTCGTTTGGCCCGCGCTCCGGCACGGCCATTGCAGACGGAGCGGCGGCACCGAGAAACAGAACTGCGGTGCTTGCCGCACCCAATAGGACCTTGCGCATCGGTGATACCTCCATGTGATCGCTGGCGAAGGTGCTCTAGATGCCCGGCTCACCTACGCCGGAAACGCGTTTATAGTTGCGTGTGCAACGAAGTACACTACGGCGATCGCGTTGAGCCCGCAGACCCGCCGCATCGCCCGCCTGTTCGGTCCCTACAGGACGCGGCTCGGCGCCGTCCTCGGCCTGATCGTCCTGAGCGCGGGCCTCGGGATGGTCTCGCCGTTTCTGCTGCGCGAGGTGCTCGATCACGCGATCCCCGACGGCGACACGACGCTGCTGGCCTGGCTCGTCGCGGGGATGGTCGTCATCTCGATCGCCACCGGCGCGCTCTCGGTGGGGCAGACCTGGCTGTCCAACGTCGTCGGCCAGCGCGTCATGCACGACCTGCGCGCGGCCGTCTATCGCCACCTGCAGCGCCTGTCGCTCGCCTTCTTCACGCGAACGCGAACCGGCGAGGTGCAGTCACGGATCGCCAACGACATCGGCGGCGTGCAGAACGTCGTCACGTCGACGGCGACCTCGATCGTCTCCAACGTGACGATCGTGCTGGCGACGACCACGGCGATGCTGCTGCTCGACTGGCGCCTGGCGCTGTTCAGCCTCGCGCTGCTGCCGTTCTTCGTCTGGCTGACGCGTCGCGTCGGCAACGAGCGCAGGCGCATCACCGCCAAGAAGCAGGGCCGCATGGCCGACATGAGCGCGCTCGTCGCCGAGTCGCTGTCGGTCTCGGGCGTGCTGCTGGGCAAGACGATGGGCCGCTCGGACGAGCTCGCGGCACGCTTCAGCGCCGAGTCCGCCGCGCTCGCCGACATCGAGGTGCAGTCGCGGATGGCGGGGCGCTGGCGCATGGAGTCCGTGCAGATCAGCTTCGCGGTCATGCCCGCGCTGGTCTACCTCATCGCCGGGCTGACGATCGCCGGCGGCTCGTCGGGGATCACGATCGGCACGATCGTCGCGTTCACGACGCTGCAGACGCAGCTGCTGCGACCGCTGCGCTCGCTGCTGGACGTCGGCGTCGAGATCCAGGCGTCGCGCGCGCTGTTCGATCGCATCTTCGAATACCTCGACCTGCCCGTCGACATCGCCGAGCGACGCGATCCGGTGCACGTCGATGCCCGCGGCGCGGGTTACCGCGGCGAGGTGCGCTTCGAGGACGTCTGCTTCCGCTACGAGCAGGACGGGGCGCAGACGCTGCGCGGAGTCGACCTGGTCGTCGCGCCCGGCACGACGACCGCGATCGTCGGCGAGACCGGCTCGGGCAAGACGACGCTCGCCTACCTCGTCGCGCGGATGTACGACGTGACGGGCGGGCGGATCGCGATCGACGGGGTCGACGTGCGCGACATGTCCTTCGCGTCGCTCGCCGCCACGGTCGGCCTCGTCTCGCAGGAGACCTACCTCTTTCACGCGACGATCGCCGAGAACCTGCGCTTCGCGCGGCCCGAGGCGACCGACGAGGAGCTTGCCGAGGCCGCGCGCGCCGCGCGCATCCACGACCTCATCGCCTCGCTGCCCGACGGCTATGACACCGTCGTCGGCGAGCGCGGCTACCGCTTCTCGGGCGGCGAGAAGCAGCGCATGGCGATCGCCCGCACGATCCTGCGAAACCCGCCCGTGCTCGTGCTCGACGAGGCGACGAGCGCGTTGGACTCCGAGACCGAGCGCGCCGTGCAGGAGGCGCTCGACCGCCTCGCCGAGGGCCGCACGACGATCGCGATCGCGCACCGCCTGTCGACCGTCCGCGACGCCGACGAGATCGTCGTGCTCGACCGCGGCCGGATCGCCGAGCGCGGCACGCACGACGAGCTCATGGCCGCCGGCGGGCGCTATTGCGCGCTGGTCGCCGGTGGCGACAGCGACGCGCTCGCGCCGGTCGGCGTCTAGACGCGTCCGCTAGTGGGTCGTCCAGGAACGTTGTGCCTGAAACGCCGGGATGCCGGCGCCGCCAGGCAAGGACGCAGGATCGAAGGTGTGGCCCTGCCACATCGAGATCCGAGGACGCCGCCTGGCGGTGATCGGCGCCCGGCGTTTCGGGTGCAACGTTTGTGGACGGCCCACTAGCCAGCTTCGCCCGAACGTGCACACACCCGCGGGCCGCTTCCCTTTGACAGACGGGCGCAC
>CADCVQ010000135.1 GCA_902806175.1 uncultured Solirubrobacteraceae bacterium | reverse complement strand
GCGGTACAGCGAGTACCAGGCTTCGGTTGGCTTCGACGGCGAGGTCGTGGTCGGCTGGCTTCCGTCGCGCGCGTTGGCGTTCGTTGAGGAATGGGCGCTCCTACACGCCGACGAGCTTCAAACCAACTGGGACCGCGCCCGGGACAATACAGACATCGATGACAGATGCTCCGGGCAGGCGGAGCATCCGGTTGAATGTGGTCTGGACACGCACGCTCGTCCTCCTCTGCGGGCCGTTGAGCTTCAGCACCCAGCAGCCTGCATCGAGGACAGCGGCGTGTCCTTCGCGTTCTGCGCAACCTCCGCAGGAATCCTCAGCGGCGAAAGCCCTGCTCACGCGGGCGCTGCGGCACCCGCATCACCCCCAACTCGACCGGAGACCCAAACTCGCGCTCGTTTACCGATTCAAGGAAGCCGGCGATTACGTCGTCGAGCACGGAATTCCTCACGCTTGCGATCGATGAGCGCCTTCCAGCGCGCTCTTTGTTTAGACGACATTGGCGGAAGTTCTCTTAGCCGCTTGCCCGCAGCGGTACCCATCACGAATCTGAACGTGGGCTGGTCGTTCTCATCGAACTCAAGCGGCACTTGCTCGATCGCGTCCATCAGCGTCTCCCACGTCAGCGCTTGATTTCCGCGGACGACCTGCTCCCCTGCGGCGCCAGTCGCGACGGCTGTCTCCCATTGCGCTACCAGTGCCGGGCCTCGCTGCTTGGCCACCTGGTCCAGACTTCGACGTACAGCGTCGAGTCGGCCCGCGATGACTTCTCGAGCGTCAATCTCGCTCCGTACGCGCCGCCTAACGGGGTCGATCCTAGTAACGCCAGACGCTTGCGTCATGCGCGCGGTTCGTACTTGGCGTTGTACACGGGGGAACAGCTTGAGTGACGGAGCATAGTCTTCCACGCGTCGATCCAGGTACCTGTAGACCACCTGGCCAGCGCCTCGGACGTACTCGGAGAGTGCGAACAACTCCACAGAGTCTCATTCCATGCGGCGGGTGCGGCGACGTCCTTCGTGCTCCTGCCGCTTCCGCGCCATGAGAGCGTCAAAATGTGCCTGCTGCTCGGGAGTCGGTGGGGGGAGCGCCGCGATCTTGGTCCCTGTTTCGGGAGTTGTGAGAATCTGGAGCTGAGCCTGGCCGTCGTCATCGAAGTCGATATCCATGGCGTCGAGCATCTCGAAGAACAGGTCGTGGCTGAATGGGCGCCCGCCTGCATCAAGCGAGTTGCCTGTTTGCTCGGTGATCTGTCCGAGATGCTCAACCATGCCCCTGACGAGCGCCCCGCCTTTCGCATCACCGAGCGTGTCCGCCGAGAGATAGACGCTTCCGAAGTCGCCCTCCGAGATGCGTCGGGCGTCCAGAACAATCTCTGCGCGTACTTCAATCGGGCTCAACTCAAGCGGCTCCTCGCTGTCGCCAGAAATTCGGCTTGGACGAACGTCGCGCACGACCCGCCGTTGCACCTCCCGCAGGATCGGGTGATGGATCAGCGCGAATTGGTCCACGGCTTCGCCGAAAACCGTGTTCGCCGAACGCTCATACTCGGCTAACAAGAACAGCACCATGCGAATCATCGTGGCGCGCCGCCAAGACGATGCCCCCGAACAGGCGGTCTTCGCGAATGCAAGACATCGCGTTTGGCATGGAAGGGTCGCGACACCGCTCCAGGTCTGTCGCCGGGTGCACGCCTGGCCCTCTTGGAGGACGTGGTGGACTCCGGCGGCCGTCTGATCGAGTCGTGCGCGGCGTTGCGCGAGCGTGGGGCCGACATTGCCGCCGTCCTGAGCGTCATCGACCGCAAGACAGGGCGAACCTTGCCGCGCAAGTCTGAGACTGCATCCGCTGCTGACGTCGAGGCAACTCCGCCAAGCAGCCGGCGCCGGCAGCGCTCCTTGTCGCGCATTCCGGCGCTCTCGCTGGCGGAGGCGCGGGCTGCTGCCTGTCGTCCAAAGCGACAGCGACGCCAGCGAGCCGCTTCACGTGAACGGCGGCCTCGGTCTCGCGACGGATCGGGCCTTCCTGTCGAGGAGATGACGAGGGCCGGGGGCCGGTTAGGTTCGCGCCGTGAGGAGCAGCATCCGCCGCGCGAAGAACTGGAGCCGCTTGCATCCGCAGGGCGCGGACATGCTGCTCACCGCGGCGCTGTCGATCCTGGCGCTGGTGTCGTCGCGAGCGGCTGTCGACTTCGCAGAAGCGGCCGGACCGCCCGGCTTCGACCTCCCGACGCTGCCCCAGGAGGTGCTCGGCCTGGTTCTCACGCTGGGGCCGCTGGCGTTCCGTCGTCGGGCGCCGATCGCCGCGGTGCTGACCTGCGCCGGCGGTTTCGTCGTCTCGCGCACGCTCCTCGACGCGCAGGAGGCGTCCGTCGTCGGGGTCCGCCATTTCGATCGCCATCTACAGCGCGGCGGTGTACGGCCGTCCTCCGTGGCGCAACTGGGCTTGTGGTGTGGCGGGGGTGGCGGTGCTCGTCGAGCTGTGGCGCGAGCTTGCGACCCTCGCCCCCGACGACCAGACGAACATGGTCGTCGTTGAGACCTTGCCCTGCTCTTCTACGCAGCGCTGATCGTCGCGATCGGCCGGCGCCCGGCGCCCGGTGGCGGGCTATCGGCGGCGGCACGCTCGACGGGTGGCTCGTGACCGACGTCGATCCTGCAGTGGAGTACCTCGGCGCGCTCAGCCCGCGGCGACCACCCGCGCGTCTACACCGCCGGAGGTTCGATTGGGCTTCCATGGTTGCGTGAGCCGCAGCGCGCTGAGGATCGCGCGGGTGGCCGGCGATCGGTTGAGGGTGATGAAGTGGATGCCCGGGGCCCCGGCGGCAATCAGCTCGGAGCACTGCAGCGTCGCGTACGAGACGCCGAGGTCGGCCACGGCCTCGTCGTCGCCCCGGCGGCGATCGAGCTCACGCACGAGGCCGTCGGGAAGGTGCGCGGCGGACAACTCGGTCATCCGCTTGATGCCGTCGCTGGAGAGGATCGGCATGACGCCGGGGACGATCGGCACGTCGATGCCAGCGGCGCGGGCGCGATCAACGAAGTCAAAGTAGAACGCGTTGTCGAAGAACATCTGCGTGATGAGGAACTGCACGCCCGCGTCGACCTTCGCCTTGAGGTGGCGCAGATCGTCCTCGGGCGAGACCGCGTGGATGTGCGTCTCCGGGAAGGCAGCGCCGCCGATCGCGAAGCCGTAGTTGGCGGCGAGCATCGCGACCAGCTCGCACGAGTACTCGAGCCCGCCCTCGGTCTTCGTCCACCGGGTCTCGCCACGGGGAGGATCCCCGCGGAGCGCGAGCACGTTCTCGATCCCCGCGTCCCGCATCTCGTCGAGCGTTCGGCGCAGGTCGTCGACGGTCGCGTTGACGCAGGTGAGGTGGGCCATCGCGTCGAGGCCGAACTCGCGCTGGATCCGCTTGACGATCTCAATCGTCTTCTCGCGAGTCGAACCGCCCGCGCCGTAGGTCACCGACACGAAGCTCGGCTCGAGCGGCGCAAGCTGCGACAGAGCCCTGAGCAGGTTAGCCTCTCCCTCGGGCGTCTTCGGCGGGAAGAACTCGAAGGAGAAGACCGGCTCGGTGGCGGCGGCGTACGTCTCGTCGATCCGGGTCACGGCGCGTAGCGTACGAGGCGCCGGGCGAGCATGCTGAGTGTTCCCTCAGCCAGGGGGCCGCAGGTCTGGGATTGCTGCTGGTGGCATCGGGCGCGCCCGGGGGCTCGTTGACCCGCGGGCGGGCTGGCAGCCGGCGGCGTTGCCGCCGGTGCCGCCGCCGCGCGCCCGCTCCAGGGCCGCTGGTCCGATCGCTACGCAGCACGGCCGGTCGTGCTCCTGAGCGGCGTCGCGCACGGGCTAATCCTCACGCCATCGCCGTGGCGGCGCTCACGGCATCGCCATGCAGCACAACGACGAGACGGGCAGCCCGGTCACCTGGGGCGAGCACGTCACAAACGAGCAGTACGGCGCGGCGCCCAGCAGCACGAGCTGAGCCACGCACACGAGAGCTCCGCGGACCATGTTTCATGAGCAGCAGGGTGACCAGCGGCTGGTCGGCCCCCCTGGCCCACGCCTCACGCCGACCGGGCAGGTTCGCGAACCACGCGACCGCCGTCGCGTAAGACGCCTAGCTCGTGAAGCGCGCGTCCTCGTCGGCGTACTCTCAGATGCTGCGCGCCGAGCCCGATTCGGGCAGTACGTCTCGAGGCCAGCCCGAGATCGCTGCGCCAGCCTGCCTCTCACCGTCGATTTCCCATGCCATGGAGCAGCCAGCATCACGAACGACAGAGCCCTCCTTCCGCGTGGTTGCGGCACTCTGCGGACGTCCGCTCGCGGTGGTCGTCCGTGAGCACCACGTATGCGCCGGCCTCGACGGCGCGCTCAAGGATCGGCGCGTCGTTGTCGCCCCGGCGACACGAGATCACCGGCGTTCTGGCGCCGGCCCATGCAGAGCCAGAGCTGGCGCATCACCGCTCGTCAGCCGAGCGGCTTTGGTACCTCGTTGGTACCTTGGCGCCGTTTCAAACCTCCTGCTAATTCGCGCAAACCGCTCGTTTGCAGGTACTTCGCGAAGGGTGAGCGACGGGACTTGAACCCGCGACCGCCTGGACCACAACCAGGAGCTCTACCAACTGAGCTACGCCCACCGTGCCGCGTTGAATCTAGCAGCGGCGACCGGCCTGAGATCATCCGAGCATGAGCTTCGAACTGGGCGATCCCGCGCCGGCCTTCACGCTGGCCGACACCACGGGCGCCGCGCACAGCGTCCCCGCCGACCCCGCGCCGCCGGCGACCGTGCTCGTGGTGACCTGCAACCACTGCCCGTACGTCGTCGCCTGGAACCCGCGCCTGCGCGCCGTCGCCGAGGAGTACGCGGCGCGCGACGTGCGCTTTCTCGCGATCAACGCAAACGACGCCACGCGCTACCCCGCCGACTCGCCCGGGGCGATGGCCCGCTTCGTGCGCGATCAGTCCTGGCCGATCCCCTACCTCTACGACGAGTCCCAGGAGGTCGCGCGCGCGCTCGACGCCAAGGTCACGCCGCACGTGTTCGTGCTCGACGGCAACCAGCGGCTGCGCTACCGCGGCGCTCCCGACGCCGACCACGAGGATCCCTCGCTCGACGCGCGCTGGCTGCGCGACGCGCTGGACGCGGTCCTCGCGGGTGACGAGCCGTCGGAGGCCGAAACCCGCGCGCGCGGATGCTCGGTCAAGTGGAAGAACTGAGCGCGACGAAGCTCACGCTGCCCGCGCGCGTGTCGCTCCACCATCGCTGAGGGGAAGGCCACGCGAACGGAGGACACGAATGGCAACCGCCACGCAGAACGCGAACCTCTTCGAGCTGAGCTGCGGCGAGACACAGCTCACGTATTCGGACAGTCCTACGAGACGATCGCGCTGCACGGCGTGGCGAAGTCGGTCGCGTTCTGATGAAAATTGGGCGGTGAAGCGCAAGCTGCTCGTCGGACTGGGCATCGCCGCCGTCGTCGTCGCGGCGGCCGCGCTGCACCGGCTCGTCACCCCCGTCCCGTCCTGAGCGATGGGGTCGACCATCTGGCCACGTGGCCTGTGCCAGGCGCCTCGCTTGCTCGAACCGGCGCAAGTGGGGAGCCCGCGGGTACGGCGGGCGTTGCGACTGACGCCCGCCCACGAGGAGCAGTGCTGTCGGCCAGAGGATCGGATCCATCGACCATAACCACGATCAAGCGACCGGTTCTCACGCCGGTTGAGCGTGAGCCCCGCGAGGGTTGGCTTCTCGTGAGGTTCTCGCTGCGCCCGGCCGACCTGGCCGGCGGGCCGGGGTCGTGCTCGACGAACTCTTGATGCACGGGCCGAGAATGCGGTCGCCACGCGCTCGCGTCTCCCTCAGGGTTTGAGGAGCGGCCACTGTCGAGCAACCGTCCGGTGCGGATGAAGCACGCGGCCGGATGTCTCCCGGCCCCGAAGGCAATCTGAACCCAGCGCTGGGTGCACGTTGCGCAGAACCCACGCCCCGGGCTGGATTCGAACCAGCGACCTGCGGATTAGAAGTTGTGGCGACACCGCCTTGCCCCAGTGTTTCCGGGCGTAGCGGGGTCGCTCAGTTGCGCTCAGTTGTGGTCGGACACGCCGGTTCGGTGCACGGTTGGGTGCACGGTTTCGGCGGTGGTCACGAGGGCGCCGAGCTTGTCGGCTGCGTCGTGGCGCGGGACGTGGTGCACGTAGATCATCGTCGTCTCGATGTTGGCGTGGCCCATGTACGCCTTCACGTCGCTCAGCGGGAAGACCTGCACGGCGAGGGTGCCGAACGAATGGCGTAGGTCATGCAGTCGCATGGGTGGCAGGCCGGCCGCTTCCAGCGCGGTCTTGAAGCGCCGGCGCAGCCGGTCGTCGGACAGGTGGTTGCCCACCACATCTACGAACACGTAGTCGTCGTCGTCGGTGAAGTGCTCGCGCTTGGACAACCCGTCGAGCACGCGAGCGGCCTGGTCGATGAGCGGCACCGACCGGACCTTGTGCGACTTCGGAGTGTCCTCGACGCCGAGCACGACCGACCTGCGGACGTGGACGATGCGCTTCGTGAAGTCCACGTCGCGCCACCTGAGCGCGAGCAGCTCGCCGAGCCGTAGCCCGGTGAACGCCGCGACCGTGAACAGCGCGCCGTCCTGCGCGTTCTCAGCCGCGCCCGCGAGCAGCGCGACGCTTCCCGGCTCCAGCACCGTGAAGTCGCCCGAGCGTCGCTGTGGCTGCCGCTCTGCCGCTGCTACGGGGTTTGTCCGCAGCCCGTGGCGGCGCATCGCGAGCTTGAAGATCCCGTGCGCGAGCACGAGGCTCTTGTTGATCGATCTCGCCGACAGCCTCCCGTCCTTCACGAGCTGCGTGCGGTAGGCGTCGATGTCGGTCGTGGTGATGTCGTCGACCGGCGTGCTCGCGCCGAGGGCGGGCAGCAGCATGTTCTTCACGGTCTGCCTGTAGTCGCGCACCGTGGACGGCCGGCGCTTGCGCTCGTGCTCGATGTAGCCAAGCCATTCGTCGCACGCGGCGCCGAACGTACCACGCAAACCAGTGGACGGTCGGCGAGCACCATTGGCTACCGCCCGGCGCGTGGCAGGCGTGCGCGGACCCGACAGCCAAGATCCTGCCGCACGAGCGGATCTTCGTCGGCGTGGATGTCGGCGGCGAACGCTCAGCGTCGGCGGTCGTCTGGGTCACTGAGGATCTACGCGTCGCCAGCGAGGTCTTCACGGGCAACGAGGCCGTCCTCCAATGCGCCGCGAAGGTGCGCGACCTCGCGCAGGAGTACACGGTCGTCGAGGTCATAGCGGACGCCTGGCGCTTCCAGCAGTCCATGCTGGAACTCGCCGAGCGCGGGATCCCCGTCGTGGAGTTTCCGCAGAGCAACGCGCGGATGGGGCCGGCGTCCGAACGCCTGCACGCCGCGATCGTTGAGCGCCGGCTGTCGCATCCCGACGATCCCGTTCTCAACGCCCACGTGCGGCAGGCGATCGCTCGAGATACGCCGCGCGGATGGCGCCTCGACAAGCTGAAGTCCCGCGACAACATCGACGCGGTTGTGGCCCTCGCGATGGCCGTCGAGAGCGCCGAGAGCCCGACGCCCACCGTCGAGCTACTCGGATGGCTTTAGCGCTCCGCACTGGCTGCGGGCATCGTCTCCGCCCGCGCCTACGGCTACGCCCCTTGGATTTTGCTCAGGCCTTTATTCAGATCCTCGCCATTCATCACCGGCGTGAAACTGACCTTCGCCTTCACGCCTGCGAACAGGGGCTCGGTGATCACGGGGATCTGCGACGGGTCCTCCAGGTCAAAGATGATGTACGCCGTCCGCACCCCGTCTTGGGGGGCGAAGTACGCGGCCTCGGGCTTGAGGCGCTCCATCATGCTCTGCATCAGCTCCGCCATCGACCCACCGGCGATCAGCTCGCTGGCAGCCGCTGTGTCCATCTGCACCTTCAGCAACGTCCGCACGTCAACTCCTCTCGCAGGGGACTCAACAGACCCTACGCCGAGCTACGCACACGTTGCAACCGGCCCGAGCGTCCCGAATGGCTCTGAGGCGCTGCCTAGGCCGCTGTGGCGCCCTGATCCGCGCGGGCTCCTACTGCCCGTCGTGTCGCCCTAGGAACGGCTCTACGCGCGCCTGGCGGCAGACACGGGCGATGGTGCTCTACCGCGACGCCTTTACGTGCCAACGCTGCGGATCACCGGCGAATCACGTCGATCACGTCCAACCCGTGCTATTCGGCGGAACATCGGACCCGGCGAACCTGTAGGCGCTCTGTCAGGCCTGCAACCTCGCCAAGGGCGCCGATCCGCCGGCAGCAGCCTGAAGAACCAGGTTTCGGCTTCGCCACGCGCGTGGTATCCGGCGTGCTGCACACCGCGAAGGGGAAGCGCCCCTTCGCGGGGCAGCCCCGGTAGAGCCCACGTCGTTGTTCTTTCCTCCTTCAACGATACGCCGTCCTCGCGCAGCCATCCCCTGGCGCGGGGACGGCGGGCTCTATCAGCGCGCGGATCCGCCCGCAGCGGCCTGAACGCGGCGAGCGCCCTCGTCGCTGGGTTGTGGGCGACGAGGGCGTGCTCCCCGTTGGGCGCGAAAGGTCCAGTAACTCGCCCGATGCACGGATCCCCCGCGACAGCTTGAGCAAACCAGGCGTTTTTGCCCGGCGCGGTCGTGGCGTGTCCGCGACCGCCTAATGCAAAAAACAAAGCCTGACGCTGCGGTCTCGTCGCGCCCGGCTTGCTCAAGCCGTGAACTCTCCACGCTTCAGCGCGACAGCTACCAGCCCCACACCGATCACGGTCAGCAACAACCCGACGCTGACCACTGGAACGACCCAATCGGGAACGTCGTCAACGAAGAACGCCGGGAGCGCCGTCAGTGCCGAGATCACCCTGGCGACGATGACGATCGTCGCGCCCTTGCGCTGACCCCGCCAGGCGATACGCACCCCCCAGAGGGTTATCAGCCCGAGCAGCGCCCCGAGCAACACGATGGGAACGGGGGGTCCGTCGTCTGCGCCGATCCCACCCAGACTGACAATGTCGAGGACGCCGAGCAGCGCGCAGATTGCGAGTCCTACCTTTGCAACAGTGCTGGGACGGGTCATCGTCTCCCCTGAGTGTTATGGGCACACAACTGCGAGGCGAGAATACGTCTTTCTGCGGCGTGGAGCTCACGAGCCGGCGGACAGCCCTTAACGTCGTCAAGGTCGAAGGCGTGTCCGTCGTCGCCTATTCAAAGAACCGCTCGGTGCACCCTCGGTGCACGGCGGGGCGAAATCAGCGCCCCGGGCTGGATTCGAACCAGCGACCTGCGGATTAGAAGTCCGCTGCTCTATCCAGCTGAGCTACCGGGGCTCGCACCGGCCGGTGCCGGCGATCGGGACGCCCGGATTCGAACCGAGGACCTTCGCCACCCAAAGGCGACGCGCTACCAGGCTGCGCTACGTCCCGTGCACGCTGAACGGTAGGGCCTGCGGCGGGCGGGGGCATCGCGCAGCCCCGTCCGCCGGCAACTGGACGGCCCACATCGACCGTTCGTCCAGGCGGCGTCACGCGTGTGGTGGACGAAGGCTGGACGGTCGATGAGCGTGGCATGCCCCGCATCACAAAGCTTCTCCCGCCCGCACTGCTGGCCTGCCTGGCGCTCACGGTGCCCGCCTCGGCAGCGGCCGCGCCATGCGCGAACGATGCGCTCATCCCCAACGCGGCGAACCTCGCCAGCGTCAAAAAGGCGACGCTCTGCCTGCTCAACAACGAGCGCACGTCACGCGGGCTTGCTCGTCTGTCCGCAAACGGCCAGCTCGGCAAGGTCGCCACGAGCTACAGCGCCAACATGGTCCGCCACGAGTTCTTCGACCACGTCAGCCCGACAGGCTCGACGCTGAACACCCGCGTGCGCGGCGCGACGAGCTACCTGCGCAGCTCCGTCCGCAGCTGGGCGCTGGGCGAGAACCTCGCCTGGGGATCGGGGGTGCGCGCCACGCCGAAGCAGATCCACCGCTCGTGGATGAACTCCCCCGCGCACCGCCACAACATCCTTGACCGCCGCTTCCGCCACGTCGGCATCGGCATCGCGACCGGTGCCCCGGCCGATGTCGGCAGCCAGCCCGCCGCGACGTACACGACGAACTTCGGCGTCCGCGTCCTGAGGTAGTCGATCCGGGCCACGAACGCGCGCCGCAGAGGCTAGTCTCAGCGCCGATGGCCCGCGTAGAGCCGCTTCAGGCACTGCACTACGACCCCGCCGTGGCCGGCCCGCTGCAGAACCTCGCGGCGCCGCCCTACGACGTCATCGACGCCGAGCAGCGCGCGGAGCTCGCGTCGCGCGCGCCCCACAACGTCGTCTCGATCGACCTCCCCCAGGACGCCGGCGGCGGCGACATGTACGAGCACGCCGCCGCGCTGCTGCAGGCCTGGCGCGCCGAGGGCGCCGTCGTCCAGGACGACGAGCCCGCGCTGTGGGCGATCGTGCAGGACTACACGGGCCCCGACGGGCGCAAGCTCACGCGTAACGGCTTCTTCGCCCGGGTGCGCGTCGAGGACTACGGCCCGGGCGCGATCCGCCCGCACGAGCGCACGCACCCCGGTCCCAAGGAGGACCGCCTGCGCCTGACCCGCGCGACGCAGGCCAACCTCTCGCCGATCTTCGCGCTGTACTCCGACCCCGACCTGACGGCCTGGAGCGCGCTGCAGCCGGCGACCGCCGGCCAGCCCTTCGGCGAGGTCACCGATGCCGACGGCACGCACAACCGGCTGTGGCGGATCGCCGACCCGCAGGCGATCGAAGCCGTGCAGGACGCGTTCGGCGACACCGAGCTGCTGATCGCCGACGGCCACCACCGCTACGAGACCGCGCGCGTCTACGCCGACGAGATCGGCGGCGAGGGCCCGCACCGCTACGTGCTCATGTGCCTCGTCGCGCTGCAGGACGAGGGGCTGACCGTCTTTCCCACCCACCGCCTCGTCGACGGCCTGAAAGGGACCGACAAGCCCGAGGCGCTGGCGGCGACGCTGAAGGCCTGCTTCGACATCGAGGAGATCGCGGTCGACGACCTCGTCCCGCCTGGCGAGGGCGCCGGCACGATCCAGATGGGCTACATGGACAGCCACTTCAGGCGCGCGTTCCGGCTGACCCTGAAGGACCAGGCGATCGCCGACGACGCCCTCTCCGAGATGCCCGAGCCCTACCGGCGCCTGGATACGGCGGTGCTCGAGGCGCTCGTCCTGAAGGGACCGCTGCAGCTCAGCGAGGACGACATCTCGCACCTGCACGGCCTTGGGTACGCGCGCTCGTTCGAGGAGGCGCGCGAGCTCGTCGAGTCGGGCACGTTCGACGCCGGGTTCTTCCTGCGCGGCATCCCGGTCACGCAGATCCAGGA
The DNA here is from genome assembly GCA_902806175.1 of uncultured Solirubrobacteraceae bacterium. Lineage (GTDB taxonomy): Bacteria > Actinomycetota > Thermoleophilia > Solirubrobacterales > Solirubrobacteraceae > CADCVQ01. Next base: position 6,509 of record CADCVQ010000135.1, on the reverse strand, counting down.
GATCGCCGCCGCGGGCGTGAACATGCCGCCGAAGTCGACGTACTTCTTTCCGAAGGTCCCGACCGGATTGCTCTTCAACCCGCTCACCGACCGGGAGTAGCATCCATTCCATGTCCATGCATGCATCAGCCCAGCGCATCAACGGATACCGGCACGTCGTCAAGGTCCGCCAGCATCGGCTGAACGCCGACGAGCCGCGAGCCACCGGCGGCGACGACGCGGCGCCCTGTCCGCAGGAGCTGCTGGCCGCAAGCCTCGCCTCCTGCACCGCTGTCACGATGGAGATGTACGCCGCGCGCAAGGGCTGGGACCTGGGCGACGTCGAGGTCGAATGCGAGTACGCGCCGGCCAACCGCGGCTGCCCGACGAAGTTCACGCTGACGCTGCGCCTGCCGTCCGACCTCTCCGACGAGCAGGTCCAGCGCCTGAAGGTCATCGCGACGAAGTGCCCCGTGCACCGCACGCTCGACGGCGAGGTCATGTTCGACGAGCGTGTCGAGCGCACCCAGCTCGCTGCCTGACGCGCTTCGCGCCGTCCTGCTGGACCCTGCCGAGGCCAGCGCCGTCGAGGTCCACGGCCGCACGAAGGCCGCTGTGCTCGTCGCGCTGTACGTCGACGCCGGCGACCTGTACGCCGTCTTCACGCGCCGGCGCCACGACCTGCGCCGCCACGCCGGCGAGATCTCCTTTCCCGGTGGCCGCCGCGACCCCGAGGACGAGAGCCTGCTGGACACCGCGCTGCGCGAGGCCGAGGAGGAGATCGGCCTGCCGCCGGACGCCGTGCGGATCCTCGGGGCGCTGACGCCGACGCCGACGGTCGCCACGAACTACGGCGTCTATCCGTTCGTCGGGCTGATCGAGCCGGGCTACGCGTGGACGCCGTCGGCGTGGGAGGTCGACGAGGTGCTCGAGCTGCGCCTGCGCGACCTGCGCGCTGCCCGCGCGCGGCGGCGGCTGCTGCATCGCGGGATCCCATTTCGCAGCGACGTCTACGACATCAGCGAGCAGGCGGTCATCTGGGGCGCGACCGCGCGGATCGTCGGCGACCTGCTGGGCCGTATCGATCCGGTGCTCGACGGGGCACGCCGCTAGCGCCGTCCGGCGGTATGGAGCGCGAGCGGCTTCTCGACGGCCTGCGAGCACGCGACACCGACGAGCGCGTGGTGGCCGCCGTCGCCGAAATCGCGCGCGAGCTGTTCATCGCCCCCGCGCTCGAGCGCTTCGCCTACGTCGACCGCCCGCTGCCGATCGGCGGCGGGCAGACGATCTCCCAGCCCTCGCTCGTCGCGCGCATGTGCGAGCTGCTGGAGCTCGGCGACGACGACGTCGTGCTCGACGTCGGCACCGGCTCGGGCTACCACGCGGCGCTGCTGTCGCGGTTGTGTCGCCACGTCTACGGCATCGAGCGCGACGAGGAGCTCGCGGCTCAGGCGGCCCGCTCGCTAGAGCTGGCAGGGATCGAGAACGTGACCGTCGTCGCCGGTGACGGCGGCGCCGGCCTGCCCGAGCACGCGCCCTTCCAAGCGATCAACGTCGCAGCGACCGCGAGCGGCGACGTACCGGCGCCGCTCGAGGCGCAACTCGCGATCGGCGGGCGGCTGATCGCGCCCGTCGCCCAGGACGGTGCAGAGCACCTGGTCCTCGTGCGCCGGTTCGCCGACGGGTTGCAGCGCACGGCGCTGGAGGCCGTGCGCTTCGTGCCGCTGCGCTGAAGCGCCGAACCTCGACCTTCGTCCGGCGACAACCATCCGCAGCGCGAGCAGACTTGCCGCCATGGACTCGGGGCGCGACCTCGAAGGGCAGAGCGAACTCGACGCAGCGGGCAGCGATCCCCTGGCGGCGGTCATCCGGTTGCGCCCGATCCGCACGACGGTCATCAGCCCCGACATCACCTATCGCGAGCGGGCATGGACGGTGCTGTCGCCGTTGGGCAGCGTCTCGTTCGCCCTCGTCGCACTCACCGAGCCCGAGGACATCGCAGGCCTGCTGCGCGAGCAGCCCGCCGACGTCGTGGTGCTCGACGCGACAGGCAGCGAACGCGCCGCGCATGCCGTCATCGCGGCCCTCGCCGAGACGGCGCCGCGAACGGGCGTCGTCGTGGTCTGCCATCACTGCACCGCGGCGGCGCAAGAGCTGGGCGCGCTGCCGAAGTGGGGCTGGACGCAGGACCTGCGCGAAGGCGTCGAGCTCGCCTACGGGGAGGGCGACCCGCACAGCCCGGTGACGCCGCGGCGCCGCTCGCCGCGACCGCGGACGGCAGGCCCACTGCTCGGCGGCGGCTAGTCAAGTCAGCCTCAGGCGCCGAGCAGCCGATCGATCGCCGCGCGCGCCGCGCTCGCCCAGGCCGCGGGCTGCGCCGGGTCGGCATCGACGAGGGCGCAGGGGATCTCGTTGCGCGCGCAGGTGCGCCGCAGCTCGGCGGCACCGGCCGCGAGGATCGCGGCATCGACCGTCCCGCTGGCTTCGTAGACGACCGCGCGCACGGTCGTGTCGATCGTCTTGGTGAGCATCATGTGCAGCCGCGGCCCGTGCATCGCCGCGACCTCGTCTACGGTCCCGGCGGCGGTACCCAGCGCCCACACGAGGATCGTGACGTTCTCCAGCGCGTAGCGCAGCGTCCCGACGACGTCCGGATCGCCGATCCAGCACTCCGCGCCGGCCTGCTCGATGCGCGCGCGGTGATGCTCATGACGCGTGACCGCGCGCACCGCGTGCCCGTCCGCGACGAGGTTCTCCGCCAGCCGCAGGCCGCGACAGCCGCCGCCGATGAGGAGCACGCGCATCCGGGCGCACGCTAGCGTGGCGGGCGGGCCATGGACTTCGACCTGTCCGACGAGCAGCAGCTCATCCGCGAGACGGCGCGGGCGTTCACCGACCGCGAGATCGTCGCGCGCGCACGCGAGAACGCCCGCAACGAGCACTTCGACCTCGAGCTCGTCGGCATGCTCGCCGAGCAGGGCTACCTCGGCGCGATCGTGCCGCGCGAGTACGGCGGCGCCGGCCTGGACTACGTCACCTACGGGCTGATCGTCGAGGAGATCGGCCGCGGCGACAGCGCGATGCGCACGGTCATCTCCGTGCAGACATCGCTGGTCTGCAGCTCGATCCTCGCCTGGGGCAGCGAGCGCCAGAAGGCCGACTACCTGCCGCGGCTGTGCTCGGGCGAGTGGCTGGGCTGCTTCGGGCTGACGGAGGCCGAGGCGGGCTCGGACGCCGCCGGCCAGCGCACGCGCGCATCCAAGGTCGAGGGCGGATGGCGGCTCAACGGGTCGAAGATGTGGATCTCGCTCGCCAACCACGCCAGGGTCGCGCTGATCTTCGCCCAGACCGACCCCGAGCTTCGCCATCGCGGCCTGGCCTGCTTTCTCGTCGACACCGAGCACCCCGGCTTCACCACGCAGGCGATTCACCACAAGATGGGCCTGCACGGCTCGGACACCGCATCGATCTCGCTCGACGACGTCTTCGTGCCCGACGATGCGCTGCTCGGCGACGTGGGCGCGGGCTTCAAGGTCGCGATGAGCGCGCTGGACTCCGGGCGCTACTCGGTGGCGGCCGGCTGCGTCGGGATCTGCCAGGGCTGCGTCGAGGAGTCCGTCAGGTACGCGACGCAGCGGCGCCAGTTCGACCGCCCGATCGCGAGCTTTCAGCTCGTGCAGGCGATGCTCGCCGAGATGAAGGTCCGCACCGACGCCGCGCGCCTGCTCGTCTGGCGTGCGGGGGCGCTGCGCGACCGGGGCAGGCCGTGCACGACGGAGACCTCGATCGCCAAGCTCTACGCGACGGAGTCGGCGCAGTGGTGTGCAAACGAGGCGATCCAGGTCCACGGCGGCGCCGGCTACGTCGACGATCATCCCGTCGAGCGCTGGTTTCGCGACGTCCGCGTGACGACGCTCTACGAGGGCACGTCGCAGATCCAGAAGCTCATCATCGGCCGCGCGCTGACGGGCATCAACGCGCTCGTGCCGGAGTAGGAAGCCCGTCCGGACCTCACGGATCGGCCCCCGCGATCGTTCTATCTGCGTGCCGACCGCGAAGCGCCCAGTGCCCCACCTGCCCCCGTTTCAGCGCTTCCTCGACGCGCACCGCGACGACGTCCTGCGCTACCTGATCGCCTCGCTGGGCCGCGATGACGCCGACGACGCGTTTCAGGAGACCTTCATCGCGGCGCTGCGCGCCTACCCGCGCCTGCTGCCCGACAGCAACCTGCGCGGCTGGGTGCTGACGATCGCCCACCGCAAGGCGCTCGACGTGCACCGCGCGCGCGGGCGCAACCCGATCGCGGTCGCGCAGATCGGCGAGCGCGCGGACGGGGCGACGGCCCGCGCCGCCGACGCCGACGGGCCCGACCACTGGGAGCGCGTGCGTGTGCTGCCCGCCCGCCAGCGCGAGGTGCTGACCCTGCGCTACGGGGCCGACCTCACCCACGCCGAGATCGCCCTGGCGCTCGGCTGCAGCGAAGAGGCCGCGCGGCGCGCCGCCGCCGACGGCCTGAAGACCCTACGCGAGGAGCTGCGAGATGTCCCTGCCACCGCCTGAGCTGCGGCCCGGCGAAGCCGCCGTGCTCGCCGCCCGCACCGCCGCCCGCGCCGCCGACGACGGCATCGCGCCGATCGCCTACGCGCGTGTCGACAGCCCCGTCGGGTCGCTGGTCGCCGTCGCGACGGCGCGCGGCCTGGCGCGGATCGCCTACGAGCTCGAGAACGGCGGGCTGGACAGCATCCTCGACGACGTCGCGCTGAAGCTGTCGCCCGCGATCGTCGAGGCGCCCGCGCGGCTGGACCCCGTCCGGCGCGAGCTCGAGGAGTACTTCGAAGGGCGCCGCCAGGGCTTTGACGTCGCGCTGGACTGGGGGCTCACGACGCCCGGCTTCCGCAGGCGCGTGCTGCAGGAGTGCGCGCAGATCCCGTTCGGCGCGACGAGCACGTACAAGCAGATGGCGGTCGCGGCGGGATCGCCGGCGGCGTTTCGCGCCGCAGGCGGGGCACTGGGCGCCAACCCGATCCCGATCGTCGTGCCGTGCCACCGCGTGCTCGCGTCGAGCGGCGGCCTCGGCGGCTACACCGGCGGCCTGGAGCGCAAGCGCCTGTTGCTGTCGATCGAGGGCGGGATGCTCGCCGTGTGAGGGTGCGTAGGGTGTGCCCATGACCGTCGACCCAAACCAGCACGACGTCTTCGTCCTGCGCCAGAAGATCAAGCTCGTCATCAACCAGTACGAGTTCTTCCTGGCCGCCGCGGACGGTTCCACACCCGGCGAGCCGATCTGCTTCGTCGAGCAGAAGCGCTTCAAGTTCAAGGAGGACATCCGCTTCTACCTCGACCAGGCCAAGACGATGGAGCTGCTGCGCATCAAGGCGCGCCAGCGCTTCGATCCGCGCGCGACCTACGACATCACCGACGAGGCCGGCGCGAAGATCGGCGAGATCCAGAAGGTCTTCGGCAAGAGCCTGTTGCGCTCGACGTTCCGGATCAACGACGCCAGCGGAGCCGAGCTGTTCATCTCGACCGAGAAGAACCTCTGGGTCGCGCTGATCAGGCGCGCCGTCGGGTTCATCCCCTACGTGGAGAACGTCGCCGACTGGCTGCCGATCCCGTACCACTTCGTGTTCAAGCGCGGCGACGAGATCCTCGGTCAGAACACGCGCCAGTTCGGCAAGCTGCGCGACATCTACACGATCGACATGACCGCCGACAGCGCGCGCACGATCGACCGCCGCCTGGCGCTCGCGCTCGCCGTCGGACAGGACGCGCTACAGGCTCGATAGCCGGGCGACGCGCTAGCCTCAGGCGCATGGACAACGTCCGCTCCGAGGCCTACGGCCGCGTCATCAAGACCCTGACCGCCACCGGGGCGGTCGAGCTGAGCGCCGACGAGCAGCAGACGATCCGCACCGCGGCCGACGCCCTGCTCTTCGAGGGCGACGGCTACGACGAGCTCGCCGCGGTCGAGGATCTCGTGCAGCAGCTCGTCGACGCCGGGCGCTGGTCGCCCGAGCGCGGCCGCCAGCTCGTCGACGACGTCGCCTCGTGCGGGCCGTCGGCCGGCGTGCGCTGACGCACAGCCGGGCGCGCCCCGCCGGGGGCTTACTTGCCGAGTGCCGCCGGCAGTTCGCGGCGCGAGCGCACGTCGAGCTTGCGGTAGGCGTTGCCGAGGTGCCACTCGACGGCCTTGCGCGTGACGAACAGCGCCTCGGCGATCTGCCGGTTGCTGAGCCCGTCGATCGCCAGCGCGACGACGCGCCGCTCGCTCGGGCTGAGGGCGTCGGCGCCGCGGCGCGCCGCTCGCTGCACGCGCGTTCCGGCGACCTCGAGCTCCTCCAGCGCGCGCTCCTCGGCCAGCCGCGCGCCCGCTCCAGGGCCGCTGGTCCGATCGCTACGCAGCACGGCCGGTCGTGCTCCTGAGCGGCGTCGCGCACGGGCTGATCCTCACGCCATCGCCGTGGCGGCGCTCACGGCATCGCCATGCAGCACAACGACGAGACGGGCAGCCCGGTCACCTGGGGCGAGCA
>CADCVQ010000134.1 GCA_902806175.1 uncultured Solirubrobacteraceae bacterium | reverse complement strand
GGTCGCCGGCAGCGCGACGCCGCGGCCCGAGAGCGTCCACGCGCTGCGCCGCCTGCGGCTGCCCGCGCGCGTGGACGGCCGGCCGCTGCCGCCGGTGCAGATCGTCGACATGCGCGAATCGATTCCTGCCTCCGCGCTGCACCCCGAGACGAGCCACGCGCTCGTCGACGCGCCGAAGGCGATCGTGCTGCTCAACCGTCGCGGCTGGTCGAACTTCGTCGACTGCCGCTCGTGCGGGCACGCCTGGACCTGCCCGCAGTGCGACGTCGCGCTCGTCCTGCACCGCGCGCGCGGCCAGCTTGCCTGCCACCACTGCGGCCACCGCGAGCGCATGCCCGAGCGCTGCGTGAAGTGCGCCTCGATGTCCGTCGCCCGTCACGGCGCGGGGACCGAGCGCCTCGAGCACGACCTCGCGCAGATCGGCCACGAGGTCTTTCGCCTCGACGCCGACGTGCGCCACCCCGGCGTGCTGCTGCGCCGCTTCGAGCAGGCCGAGCGCGGCATCCTGCTGGGCACGCAGATGGTCGCCAAGGGCCACGACTTCCCCGACGTGACGCTCGGCGTCGTCGTCGACGCCGACGGCACGTTGCGCTTTCCCGACTTCCGCGCCGAGGAGCGCACCTTCGCGCTCGTCACGCAGCTCGCCGGGCGCGTGGGGCGCGGCCCGCGCGGCGGCCGCGTGATCGTGCAGACGCTGGCGCCGGACGCCGCCTCGATCGCGGCAGCCGCCCGTCACGACGCCGACGGGTTTCTCGCCGGCGAGCTGGCGCGCCGCGAGGCGCTGCGCTACCCGCCGTTCTCGCACCTGATCCGGATCGTCTGCTCAGCCGTGCAGGGGCAGGCGGTGGGGGAGGCCGCACGGGCGATCCGCGGCGCGCTCGGCGACATCCCGGGGGCGAGGGTGCTCGGCCCGGCGCCGCTCTTTCGGCTGCGTGGACGCGAGCGTGCGCAGCTCGTCCTCAAGGGGACGCAGCGGGCGCGGACGGTGCGCGCCGCCGGCGCGGCGGTCGCGGAGGTCGCGGGCGACCGGACGCGCCGCGGTGTCGCGTTCAGCGTCGATGTCGATCCGCAGTAGCCCGATCTACACTGGAGGTCATGGCCGCCGACGAGCCCGCCCAGAACACCGCCGAGGAGCCGGAGGCGCCGCCGCCCCTCGACCCGGAGATCCTCGAGCGCCGCCGCCACGCCATGCAGCACGTGCGCATGCTCGGCGATCCGATCCTCAAGACGAAGGCGCGCGCGGTCGAGCGCTTCGACGACGAGTTGCGCGACGAGGTCGCTCGGATGGCGATCCTCATGAACGACGCGCTCGGCATCGGCCTCGCCGCCCCGCAGGTCGGCATCTTGCACCGCGTCCTGGTCTACCGCGTCGAGCAGGACAGCCCGACGATCGCCCTCGTCAATCCCGAGATCGAGTGGTCCAGCCGCGACGAGGAGATCTCCGAGGAGGGCTGCCTGAGCCTGCCGCTCATCCACGTCGACATCGAGCGCCCGGTCGCGGTGCTCGTGCGGGCGCGCGACGAGCACGGCGACGAGATCGTGATCGAGGCGACGGGCCTGGAGGCGCGCGTCATCCAGCACGAGATCGACCACCTCGACGGCATCCTCATCCTGGACCGCACGTCGCGCGAGCAGCGCAAGGCGGCGATGCGGGCATTGCGCGAGGCCGAGCAGGCCGCCGCCAACGCGGCGTAGCCGCCGTCGGCTGTGGCGCGCACCGTCTTTCTCGGGACATCGGACTTCGCCGCCGCCGTCCTCGCGCGGCTCGCCGGCGGCCCGCACCGGCCGCAGCTGGTCGTCACGCGGCCCGACCGCGCGGCCGGGCGCGGCCGCAGGCTGTCGGCCCCGCCGGTTGCCGACGCTGCGCGCGCGCTCGGGCTGGAGCTCGCCCAGCCCGAGAAGGTCAACGAGCAGGACGCCTACGCGCAGATCGCCGCCGCCCGGCCCGACGCGGTGATCGTCTGCGCGTTCGGCGCGCTGATCCGAGAACCGCTGCTGTCGGACTTCGAGATCCTCAACGTGCACCCGTCGCTGCTGCCGCGCTGGCGCGGCGCGGCGCCCGTCGAGCGGGCGATGATGGCCGGCGATACGCAGACCGGCGTCTGCATCATCCGCCTGACGGCGGGGCTCGACAGCGGCCCCGTCTTCCTCCAGGCGACCGAGCCGCTCGCGCCCGACGACACGTACGGCACGCTCGCGCCGCGCCTGCAGCAGCTCGGCAGCGACCTGCTGCTGCGCACCCTCGACGAGCGACCGCAGCCCGTCGAGCAGCCCGAGGACGGCGTCACGTACGCCGACAAGATCACGGCCGCCGACCGCACGCTCGACCCGGGCGTGCCGGCCGCGGTCAACGACCGCGTCGTGCGCGCGCTGTACCCGCACATCGGCGCGCGCGTCGAGCTGCCCGACGGGACGTTTCTGGGTGTCCTGCGTGCAGCGCTGCGCTCGCCCGGCGAGGCCGGCGAGCTGCGCGCCGACGGCGAGCACCTGCTGCTCGGCGGCCTCGAGCTGCTCGAGATCCAGCCCGCCGGCGGGCGGGCGATGGCCGCGGCGGCCTATCTGCGCGGGCGCAGCCTGTGACGGACGCCGTGGCCGCCGCAGCGATCGTGTCGTCTCAGGGGGTGGATATCGCGCCTCGCGCGACACGACCGGCGCTGCGCGACCGATGACGGACGTCACGCCCGGGCGGCGGGCCGCCTACGCCGTCGTCCGGCGCGTCTTCGAGCAGGGCGCGTACGCCGACCGCGCACTGCACGGGGAGGCGCGCGGGCTGGATCGGCGCGAGCGCGGGCTGGCGATGCACGTCGCCTACGGCACGGTCCAGCGACGGCTGTCGCTTGACCACATGATCGAGCAGCTCGCGCGACCGGTCGGCGAGCTCGACGCGCCGACGCTCGCGGCGCTGCGGATCGGGCTCTACCAGCTCGCCTACCTCGGCAACGCCGCGCCGCACGCGGTCGTCGGCGAGAGCGTGGAGCTCGCAAAGGCGCACAAGGGTGGGCACGGGCTCGTCAACGCGGTCCTGCGGCGCGCGCTGCGCGAGGGGATCCCGCCGCTGCCGGCGGACGACACGCCGCCGGGCGCGGCGATCGCGCACTCCTACCCGCCGTGGCTCGTCGAGCTGTGGTGGGAGCGCTTCGGCGCGCAGGACACCCGCGCGCTGCTGCGCGCCGGCAACGAGCCGGGCGAGCTCGCGCTGCGCGTCAACACGCTCGTCACGAGCGCGGCCGAGGTCGCCGAGCAGCTCGAGGTGCCGACGACGGCGGCCGGCGACGAGCTGCCCGAGGGGCTTGTCGTCAGCGGTGCCTTCGACGCGCACGCCCACCCGCTCTACCGCGGCGGCGCCTACATCGCCCAGTCGCGTGCCGCGATGCTCGTCGCGCGCGCGCTGGACCCGCAGCCCGGCGAGCGCGTGCTCGACCTCTGCGCGGCCCCGGGGGGAAAGACGACGCACCTCGCGGCGCTGATGGGCGACCGCGGCGAGGTCGTCGCCGTCGAGCGACACGGCAAGCGCGCGCAGGCGCTGCAGCGCACGGCTGAGCGGCTGAAGGCAGCGAGCGTCGCCGTCCGCACCGGCGACGCCGCGCACTTCAGCACCCCAACGCGCTTTGATCGCGTCCTCGTCGACCCACCGTGCAGCGGCCTGGGCACACTGCAGGGACATCCCGACCTGCGCTGGCGCATGACGCCCGATGCGATCGCCCAGCTCGCGGCGGCGCAGACGTCGATCCTCGCGGCGGCCGCCAAGGCGCTCAAGCCCGGCGGCGCGCTCGTGTATTCCACGTGCACGCTGTCACCCGTCGAGAACGAGGCGATCGCCGAAGCGTCCGGCCTGCAGGTAGAGTCCGAGCGCCTCGTGCTGCCCCACCGTGACCGCACCGACGGCTTCTACATCGCCCGACTGAGCGGCTCATGAGCACCGAGATCGGCATGACCTGCCCGAACTGCAGGGAACCGTGGCTGCGGCCCGCGAACCTGGCCGGGCGCTACCGCTGCGTGTACTGCCTGCACCGCTTCGAGCTGTGCTCGCTGTGCCCCGACTGCGGCGAGCATTCTACGATCGTGCGTATGTCGAAGACCGCTGTCCTGTCCTGCAACGCCTGCCAGGCGTCCATGCTCCGGGAGATCTAGTTGCCCCTCACTGAACGCCACGTCGCACCGTCGATCCTGTCGGCGGACTTCGCCGATCTCTCCGCGAAGGTGCGCGAGGTCATGGACGCGGGTGCGCGCGTCATCCACTGCGACGTCATGGACGGCCATTTCGTGCCGCCGATCACCTTCGGCCCGATGGTCGTCTCAGCACTGCGTGATTCGCTGCCCGACGAGGCCTACCTCGACGTGCACCTCATGATCGAGAGCCCCGAGAAGCACGTCGCGGAGTTCGCGAAAGCGGGTGCCGACGGGATCACGATCCATGTCGAGTCCACGCCGCACATCGACTACACGCTGTCGGCGATCCGCGAGGGCGGCGCCAAGGCGGGGCTCGTCGTCTGCCCGGGCACGCCGCCCGACCACTTCGCCGAGGTCGACCTCGACCTCGCGCTGATCATGACGGTCAACCCGGGCTGGGGCGGGCAGGCGTTTCTGCGCAACCAGCTCGACAAGGTCCGGCGCGCACGCGCGCTGCTCGGCGAGGGCGTGGCGATCGAGGTCGACGGCGGCGTCAACCCCGAGACGGCCGCGGAGTGCGCCGAGGCCGGCGCAACCTGGTTCGTGGCAGGGTCGGCGATCTTCAAGTCCGACGATCCGGCGGCGAGGTTCCGCGAGATCGCGTCGGCAGCCGGCTGCTGACGACTGACGTCATCGCGTCAGGTAGCTTGCGCAGCCTGCGCCGCATCGTCACAGCGCTGCTGCTCCTCGCCGGCCTGATGCTCGGACTGCTGCCCGCTGGCGCACTTGCCGCGGGTCCCGGCGTGACGCTGACCATCAACACGCAGCCACAGCCGATCGACATCCCGGGCAGCCGGTTTGCGGGCGGCCTGACGATCCGCGCGCTTCTGCTGCAGAACGGCGTTGCTCCCGAAGCCGTCACGTTCGTCAACGTCACGCGCGCAGACAGCGGCCAGATCGCGCTCAAGCAGGGCGACTTCGGCGCGGTGATCATCGACGACGGGAAGACGACGCGCTTCGTGCACGGCGCGCAGAAGGTCAGCGCGACCGCCGCCGACGGGCCGATCCAGATCGCCGTCAACGGCGGCGACATCAAGGTGACGGCGTCGGTGAGCCGCGGTCGCATCGAGGCCGGGGAGAGCGCCACGTTCAGCGTCCGCGTGCAGTTTGCGCCGCCGGGCGCACGGCTGCGATACACGTGGGACTTCGGCGACGGCAGCGCGCCGAAGACCGGGCTCACCGGCACGAGCGTCTCGCACGTCTACGACCTCCCCGGCAACCACCAGGCGCGCGTCAGCGTGAGCGGCGCAGGTGGGTCCACCAGGCGCTGCGCGACATCGTGCGTCGGCACCGACAGCGTCGACATCACGGTCGGCGAGCCGCCTGAGCAACCGCCCGCCCCGGCGTCGGGCAGCGGCGCGGGCGACGCCAACGGGTCGGGCACCGGCAGCGGGACCGGCAGCGGTCAGGGCGGCTCGGGCGGTACCGGCTCCGGCACGGGCAGCGACCCAGCGGGGACATCGGAGCCATCGGCCGCCGCGGCGCCGGAGCCCAAGCCCAAGCCCAAGCCCAAGCCGAAGAAGCCGTTCGGCGTCACGATCTCGGGCGTCCTCATCGACGACGTCGGCGCCGCGGTCCGCAAGCTGCCAGGCGGCCAGGCGGCGGGGGCGCCGCGCGGCGGGCGCCGCAGCGCGGACGGGCCTGCCGGCATCGAGATCCCGCTCACCGGGCTGCTCGCGATGATCTTCGTCTCGCTGGGAGCGCTTCGCGAACGCCGAGGCGTCAAACTGCGCCTCGCATGATCGCCGTCTCCGGTATCGAGGAGGTCCTCTTCGAGCTCGCCAACGCGCTGCGCGTCCCCGTCTTCGCGGCGGCGATCGCCGCGCTCGCGTTCCTGCTGGTCGACCTCGGCGCGTTCGTCGTGGAACTGCTGCGCCGTGGCCGCAGCGACGGCGGCGAGCGGGTCGCGCAGGCCACGGCCAGCGCGCGCGCTGCGCTCGCGACGAGCGACCTGCCCGAGGCCGAGCGCGCGCTCATGCCGCTCGCGTCCAGCGCGCAGATGGCCGACACGCTGTCCACGGTCGTCGCGCAGCATGGTCAGCCGGGCGCCGACGACCGCCGCGCCAAGGCGCTGGCGGACTTCGACCTGCGCTCGCTGCGCAAGCTCGAGCGCAGCCGGATGCTCGTCCGCTTCGGCCCCGCGCTGGGCCTGATGGGCACGCTGATCCCGCTCTCGCCGGCGCTCGAAGGCCTCGCCGAGGGCGACGTCGCGCAGCTCTCGGAGAACCTGCGCGCGGCGTTCAGCGTGACCGTCCTCGGGCTGCTGATCGGCGCCGTCGCGTTCTCGATCTCGCTCGTGCGCGACCGCCTCTACGCCCAGGACCTGTCCGACCTCGAGTACGTCGTCGCGTCGCTCGAGCCGCAGGAGCAGCGATGAACCCCGTCTCGCGCAGCCGCGTCACCCCGCGCGCGCAGCGGCGCGGCGATCGCGGCGGCGATCCGCTCGACGGGCTCGTCAACCTCTTCGACCTGGGGATCGTGCTCGCGGTCGCGTTCCTGCTCGCCGCGCTGCAGTCCGTCAACCTCACCGATCTGCTCACGCAGTCCAACGTCACGATCCTGCGCACCGAGCCCAACAGCCAGACGCTGATCGTCAAGGAGGGCGACGAGATCAAGACCGTGCGCCTCAGCAAGGAGACCGTCACCGGCTCCGGCCGGCGCGTCGGCGAGGTCTTTCGCCTCGCCGACGGGCGGCTCGTCTATGTGACCGGCAAGGCCACGACTACTCCCTAGGCCCGTCCGGGGCTACCGTTGGCGTCGTGCACATCGTCTTTCGCTCGGCCGCCGGTGATCGCGAGCTCGACGTAGAGCTGCGCAGCCCCGGCGCGACGCTTGCCGATCTGCTGCAGGCGGTCCTCGGCCGGCACGCGCCGGATTCGGTGGCGGTCGGCGATCGCGTCATCGCGGCATCCTGCCCGATCGTCGACTCCGGCCTGCACGAGGGCGCGATCGTCAGCGCGAGCCCACCGTCGAACGGCGCCGCCGCGGCGCGCGCGGACAGTGCCGGCCCGGAGCTCGTCGTCGTGTCGGGCCTGGACTGCGGGCGCAGCTACCCGCTCGCCGTCGGTCCCGCGACGCTCGGGCGCGAGCGCGCGAGCATCGTGCTCGAGCATTCGACCGTCTCGCGCGAGCACTGCAAGATCGACCTCGACCACGCCGGCATGTGCATGGTCACCGACCTCGGATCGGCGAACGGGACGTCGCTGGACGGCATGCTGCTGCACGAGAACCGCCCGGCGAAGCTCGACAGCGACGGCGTCGTCGAGGTCGGCGCGCTGGCCGTGACGGTGCGGTCGCGGTCGACCCAAGACCGGCCTGTCGGGCTGGACGTGCGCCGCCACATCGGGCCGGGCGGGACCGTGCCGTTCAACCGCCCGCCACGCGGCGCCCGCCCCGCGGGCGGAGGCGAGATCGAGGCGCCCGGCGAGCCGCGCGCGCCCGACAAGCCGCACTTCAGCATCGCGACGATCTGCGGCCCGCTGATCCTGGCCGTGGTGATGGTGATGGTCATGAAGGACCTGCGCTTCGCGATGTTCGCGATCCTCAGCCCGCTCGTCGCCTTCGGGCAGTACTTCGAGCAGCGCAAGCGCAGCACGAAGACCGGCACGCAGTCGCGCGCCGAGTACGAGCAGTCCGTTCGCGAGTTTCGCGACCAGGTGGCCGCGGCCGGCCGCGCCGAGCGCGCGCGGCTGCGCGAGCTGTACCCCGATCCGGCCGAGGTGCTGCGCCGCGCGGCGCTGCCGAGCGTGCGGCTGTGGGAGCGCCGCCCGCACCACGAGGACTTCCTGAAGCTGTTCGCCGGCATCGGCGACGTGCCGTGGCAGCCGCAGGTCAAGGACGCCGCCGGCGCCAAGCGCACGAAGGAGGTCAAGGAGATCCTGGCCAAGAGCAGGCTGCGCGCGACGCCGCTCATGGTCGACCTGTCCGGCGGCGGCGTCGTCGGGATCGTCGGCGACCGCACGGGCGCGCTCGCGACCGCGCGCAGCCTGATCTGCCAGGCCGCGGCGCATCACGGCCCCGCCGACCTGACGATCGGCGTGTTCGTCGACCCCGGCCGTGAGCCGGAGTGGGACTGGTGCAAGTGGCTGCCGCACACCAAGAGCGGCGCGGGCGCCGACCAGTGGCTCAGCGCGCGGCGCGAGCGCAGCGACGCGCAGCTGCGCGCACTCGCGGCCGGCGCGGGCAGCGCGACGACGTTCGTCGTGCTGGACTCCGACGTGCTGACCGAAGGCAAGATCGCGCCCGCCCGCGACCTGCTGCGCGGCGTCGGCGCGGGCCTCGACGAACGTGGGCGCGAGCGCAAGCTGCCCGTCACGGGCGTCGTCGTGTCGTCGACGGTCGACCGCCTGCCGTCGGCCTGCACGACGATCATCGTCGTCGACAACGTCGAAGGCGACGCCGAGGTGCGCGTTCCGGAGGAGGGGACCACGTATCCCGGCGTGCTGCTGTCGGGCCTGTCGATCGCGAGCGCGCGCGAGTGCGCGCGCAACCTCGCCCGCTTCGAGGATCCCGAGCTGCGTCAGCTCGGCGCGGGGCTGCCCGACATGGTGCGCCTGCTGGCGCTGCTGGACCTCGAGCGCATCGACGGCGCGTCGGTCCAGAAGGTCTGGCGGCGGGCCGGCAGGGTCGCCGCGCCGGTCGCGCCGCTCGGCGTCACCGAGAGCGGCATCTTCAACCTCGACCTCATCCGCGACGGCCCGCACGGCCTGATCGGCGGGACGACCGGCTCGGGCAAGAGCGAGCTGCTGCGCAGCCTCGTCGCCGCGCTCGCGACGTACACCGATCCAGAGCACCTGACGTTCGTGCTCATGGACTACAAGGGCGGCGCCGCGTTCGACGAGTGCTCGCGGCTGCCGCACACCGTCGGCATGGTCACCGACCTCGACGAGCAGCTCGGCGAGCGCGCGCTGCAGGCGCTGGAGGCCGAGGTGCGCTACCGCGAGATCGCGCTGCGCAACGCCGGCGTGGACAACCTGCGCGACTACCAGGCGCTCGGCCTGCCCGAGCCGCTGCCCCGGCTGCTCGTCGTGATCGACGAGTTCGCGACGATGGCCAAGGAGCTGCCGGAGTTCCTCCAGGCGCTCGTCTCGATCGCCCAGCGCGGCCGAACGCTCGGCGTGCACCTGCTGCTCGCCACGCAGCGCCCGTCCGGCGCCGTCAACGACAACATCCGCACGAACACGAACCTGCGCATCGCGCTGCGCGTGCAGGACGTCGCCGACTCGACCGACGTCATCGGCGTGCGCGACGCCGCCGAGCTGAGCCGCCACCAGCCGGGACGCGCGTACATCCGGCTCGGGCCCAGCGAGGTCGTGCCGATCCAGACGGCGCTCGTGACCTGCGTGACCAACGAGACCGTCGACCACGCCGTCGACATCGGCGCCTTCGTGTTCGGCGCAAACGGGCGCGAGCGCTCCGACGGCGCGGCCCCTGCGGCCAGCGACGACGACAACCTGCCAAGCGACCTCGCGCGGCTCGTCGACGCGATCATCGAGGCCAACGACCGCGAGGGCTTGGCGCCGGCGCGGCGCCCGTGGCCCGAACCGCTGGGCGACGACATCGACCTCGGCGACCTGCTCGCCGCGGCGCCCGCCGACAACGGCTATCACGCGATCGTCGGTCTCGCCGACGACCCGCGTAGGCAGGCGCAGTACCCCGTCGGCTGGAACCTCGCCGAGGGCAACCTGCTGCTGTTCGGGATCGCCGGCAGCGGCACCACGACGACGCTCGCGAGCCTGGCCATCAGCCTCGCGTCGGCGCACACGCCGCAGCAGCTCGAGCTCTACGCGCTGGACTACGGCGCGGGCGCGCTGGAGGCGCTCGCGGACCTGCCGCATACGGCGGCGGTCGTGCTCGCCGCCGGCCGCGAGCGCCAGGTGCGCCTGCTGCGCCACCTGCGGGCCGAGCTCGATCGCCGCCGGACGGAGCCATCCGACGTGCGGATCGTCGTGCTGATCGACAACGTCGCGGCCCTGCGCGCGGAGTTCGACGACACCGAGGGCATGGAGCTCATGGACGACCTGATGCGGATCTACTCCGACGGGCCGGCGGTCGGCATCCAGTTCGCGGTCGCCGCCGACCGCCTCAACAGCGTCCACGGCGGCTGGATGTCGGTCACGACGCACAAGTGGCTGTTTCGCCTGCCCGACCAGCACGACTACGCGTCGGCGGGGCTGTCGCGCAAGCACGTGCCGCAGCCCGTCCGTGGCCGCGCGGTGATGTCGCCGAGCGGCCTGCAGGTGCAGATCGGCAGGCCGTCGATGCCGCTGGCCCAGGCCGTCGCGGCGATCGCGGCCCGCCATCCCTCACCTCGGCGGGCCGCCGCGATCGGCGTCTTGCCCGCCGAGCTCGGGCTGGGCGAGCTGCGCGCGCAGGGCGATCTCTCCGACGAGCCCTGGCGGATCCCGTTCGGCATGCGCGAGTCCGACCTCGACGTCGCCGAGCTCGTGCTCTACGAGGGCGAGCACGCGCTCGTGTCGGGACCGGCGCGCAGCGGCAAGTCGATGGCGCTGTGGACGCTGGCGCAGTCGCTGCGCGCCGCGGCGGCGACGCTGGGCGACGACGGTCCGCGACTGCACATCGCCGCCATCGGCGGCCGCCGCTCGCCGCTGGGCGCCTGCCCGGCGCTCGACGGCTACGCGGGCGCCGGCGGCGAGGCGAGCGCCCTGATGGCGCAGCTGCGCCTCGCCAAGGGGCCCGTCGTGCTCCTGATCGACGACGCCGAGACCTTCGCCGACGCCGACAGCGCGATCGAGGGCCTGCTGGCGGCCGCAAGGCCCGACCTGCACGTCATCGCCGCCGGCCGCGCCGACACGCTGCGCTCCTCCTACGGGCACTGGTCACAGACCGTGCGCCGCTCCAAGAACGGCATCCTGCTGCGGCCGGACATCGACCTCGACGGCGACCTCGTCGGCGTCAACCTGCCGCGCCGCGCCCCGGTCGCGATGCTCGTCGGGCGCGGCTACCTCGTGCAGAACGGCGACGTCGCGCTCGTCCAGGTGGCGCTGAGCGGGCCGGTCGCCGAGCAGTGAGCGAACCCCCACCCCGGGAGGTCCGCGCCGCGCACGACGAGGACACGCTCGTCGTCTACCAGGCCTACACACACCAGATCGCGGACGCGGCGCTCGCCGCCGGCACGCTCGTCGCGCCGTTCAAGCGCGAGCGCATGACGTGGATCAAGCCGTCGTTTCTGTGGATGATGTACCGCTGCGGCTGGGCGACGAAGCCCGGGCAGGAGCGTGTGCTGGCGATCACGATCACGCGTAGCGGCCTGGAGTGGTCGTTGCGCCACGCCTGCCTGAGCGACTACGAGGCGGCGCTGTACGGGTCGTACGAGGCGTGGCAGGAGCGCAAGCGCACGAGCCCGGTGCGCGTGCAGTGGGACCCCGATCGCTCGCTGGAGCTCGAGCGTCTCGACCACCGGGCGATCCAGATCGGGCTCAGCGGCGATGCCGTCCGCCGCTACGTCGACGAGTGGACCTGCGCGATCGCCGACGTCACGCCGCTGGCGCGAGAGATCGGCGCGCTCGTCGGTTCAGGACAGCGCGACGCGGCGCGGACGATGCTGCCGGTCGAGCGCCGGCTCGAGCTGCCGGCGGATGTCGCGGTGCTCGTCGGCGCGAGCTGACCGCTACTGCCTCGCCGTCGAGGAGCCCAAAACCGCTGCGGCGGCCTCGGTGACCTTGAACGGCAGGCCGTCGGTGACTTCCTCGCCGATCGCGGCGATCGCCTCCTGCGTCCCGATCCGTTCCAGCGCGTACACCGCCTTGCGCGCGAGCTGGCCGTACTCGTCCCAGTCGGGGATCCAGGTGATCGCGCGCCGCAGGCAGCCGATCGCCGCCGGATCGGCGATCGGATCCAGCGCATCGACGATCGCCTCGCTGTTCATGTCGTCGCGGCGCTCGTCGAGCACCTCGCACAGCAGCCGCGTGTAGTCGCTCGACGGGTGGACGGAGGCCGCGATGAGGTAGCGCTCGAACATGTTCCAGTCGGCGGCCGTGCGCGCGTCGCGCAGCCCCTTCGCGACGCATGGCACGACGTCGGACTGCGCTCGCAGCCAATCCACGAGCCCGGGCTCGAAGGCCTTCCACGCGCGCAGGTGGTCGTCGAACGCGCCGCAGCGACCGCCCTGACTCACCTGATCCCTTGGACCCGGGTGTTGAAGATGTCCGCCGAGTCGCGCCGCAGGCCGAAGTTGATCGACTGACCTTCGCCCTTGATGTGGACCTGTTCGGTGTTACCGCGCTCGATCCGCGGCAGATCGGCCAGCTGCGGGTCGTTGTCGACCAGGCCCGAGCGGCTCGTCCCGCCGGACTCGATCAGCGCGCCGCGCGTCCCCGGCCGGGTCTCGAAACGCACGATGTTGTCGTAGTCGCCCGGGTGGCGGGCCGCGAGCTGCTCGATGTACGCGCGGTCCTGCGTCACGAAGTTCTCGCCCCGTGGCGTGATCCCGCGATTGCGGATGACGCTCGCCATCTCGTTCTCCGACATGCCGCGGTAGAACACCTCGGGCCGGTTGCGCCCCAGGCGCCAGCCGACGCCGCCCGCGCCGCCGCCGGTCAGCAGGTCGGTCGCGACGCCGCGCGGATCGAAGGGGTTCTGGCCGTGGATGCCGCGGTTCAGGCTGCCGCCGACGACGCTCTCGGTGGCGCCGACCGCCGCTCCGCGCGCGAGCGGGCTCATCGTCGCGAGCGCGCGCGCCGACCCGGCCCAGTAGCCGGCGCCACCCGACGCTGCGCCGATGACGCCGGCGATCGCAACCTCGCGGTAGTTGACGCTGCCGGTCGTGACCTTCTGGATCCCGGCGCTGGCGCCCGCGCTGAGCAGCGCGCCGCCGATCATCGCCGCGCCGAGCGGGCCGCCGACGCCCGTCGCCATCACCGCGATGCCGCCGACGATCAGCGCGCCCGCGACGATGTAGTCGGCGTTGCGCTGGACGAAGTTCTGGCCCATCTTGTCGCGCAGCTCGCGCAGCTCCTGGTCGGTGACCGGGCGCCGGCCGAGCGGGTCGGCCTGGCCGAGCGGGTTGTTCGCCGCGTAGGCGTACAGGTTGGCGGCGTAGGGCGTGCCCGGCACGGCCGGCAGCGGGTCGGGCTGCAGGAAGCTGCGCGTCGCGGGGTCGTAGACGCGGGCGCGCAGCCAGGTCTCACCGGCGAACTCGACCTCGCCGCGGTAGCCGAGATGCAGGCTCGGGTCCGCCGGGCCCAGCGGGGCGCCGAAGGGGTCGCGCGGCGCACCCACAGTGCCCTGCCAGTCCGGCGCGAGCCAGCCGGCGTCGCCGTCGGCCGCGGTCGCCCACGCGCCGCCGTGGCCGATGACGGCACGGTCGCCGATCCACGCCAGCGGCGCGTATGGCGCGGCGGTGTCCCACAGCAGCTGCGTGCCGTCGACCTCGGCGAGCTCGCCGAGCGCATCCACGCGCGTGCTCGTGACGCGGTCGCCGTCCTCGATCGCGGCGAGGCGGGCGAGTGCGTCCCAGCGGTAGGCGCGCCGCACGCCGTCGCCGGCGGCCAGCACGCGCGCTCCGGAGCCGTCGTACTCGTACCTCGTCGCCGCTGCAGCGTCGGTGCGCCTGGCGATGAGCTGGCCCGCCGCGTCGTAGTCGAAGGCGACCACGCCGGCCGGCGACTGCTCGCTGACGAGCCGGCCGCCGGCGTCGTAGGCGAATTGGACATCCCCCGCCGACAGCAGCTGCCCGCCGGCGTCGTCGGCGAGGCGCTGCTCGGCGCCGTCGGCGACCACCGCGATGACACGGCCGATCGGGTCACGCGTCAGGCGGGCGGTCCGGCGCAGGTCGCCCGCGTCGAACGTGTAGCCGACGAGGTCGCCGCCGTCGAACTCCCAGCGCGCCCGCATCCCGTCGCCCTCGGCGCCGACGAGCCGCCCGGTCGCGTCGCGCTGGAAGGCGATCGTACCCAGGGCCGGGTGGTGGAGGCTTGCGACGAGGCCGCTGCCGTCGTACGCGTACGTCGTCTCGGTCCCGTCGGGGTAGCCGATCGACGTGCGCCGCCCGTCGGCGTCGTAGCGCCAGCGCATGGCGAGATCGCCGCGCCGCCGCTCGACGAGGCGGCCCGCGCGGTCCCAGGCCAAGCGGTTGGAGAAGCCGCCGGGCTCGTCGATCGTGATCTCCCGGCCGAGGTCGTCGCGCGCGATCTGGACCGGCTCCTCGCCGGCGGCGCCGAAGGTCCGCACGCGACCGGACTCGTCATACGTCCACTGCCGGGCCCGGCCGGCCCCGTCGACACGCTCGACGATCTGGCCTGCCGCGTCGTAGGTGAGTGTGGTGCTGCGCCCGAGCTGGTCGGTCTCGCTGACGAGTCGGCCGGCGGCGTCATGGCTGCGGGTGATCGTCGCGCCGAGCGGATCGGTGGTCCGCACGAGCAGGCCGCGCTCGTCGTGCTCGTAGCGCGTCACCTCCCCGTTGGCGTCGACGGCGGCGACGAGCTGGCCGGCAGCGTCGTACTCGAAGCGGCGCGTGCCGGTGGCGCGGTCGGTGATGGCGGCGACGCGGCCTGCGGCGTCGTAGGAGTAGCTGGTCAGCCCGCGGCCCGGTGCCGACCACTCCGACAGCCGTCCCGCGGCGTCGTAGGACATCCGCTCGGACTCGCCGTTGGGCGCGATCGTCTCGACGAGTGCGCCGTCGGCGTCGTAGCGAAACTCCCAGCGCTGCCCGCCGGCGTCGGTGCGGGCAACGGCGCGCCCGCAGTGGTCGTACTCGTAGAGGTCGGCGGCGCCCGACGGCTGCACGACGCGCGCGACGCGGCCCGCCGAGGTGTACTCGATCGTGCTCGTCCCGCCGACGGGATCCCTGATCGTCGTCCGGCGGCCCATGAGGTCGTAGGCGGCATTGGCGGCGGTCCCGTCCGGTCGCATGTGCGCGAGGCATCGCCCGAGCGGGTCGAAGTCGAACGTCGCGGAGGTCAGCCCGTCGCTGACTGCGCTGACGCGGTCGGCGTCGTCGATGGTCGCGGTATAGGCCGTGCCGACGGGGTCGATCGAGGCGGTCAGGTTGCCGTTGGCGTCGTACTCGCGCAGCCACGTCGCGCCCGAGGGGTCGGCGACGCTCGTCAGGCGGCTGAGCGCGTCGTAGCCGAAGTTCCAGGCCCCGCCGTCGGGGGCGACGACGGCGACGCGGTTGCCGAAGACGTCGAAGCTGTGCTCGGTGACGCGTCCGAGCGGGTCGACGAACGCTGCCGCCTCGCCGTTGTCGGCGTAGCGGATCTCCTCGCGGCTGCCGGTCGGCGCGACGAGGGCGGTCAGCCGACCGGCGGCGGAGTACTCGTAGCGCCAGACCGCGCCGTCGGGGTCGTGGCGCTCCAGCGGCCGGCCGCGGGCGTCGTTGACGAACGTCGTGCGGCGACCAAGCGGCGTGATCGCCGCGGTCGCGAAGCCGGCGGCGTCGCGCTCGATCCGCGCGACGTTGCCGTCTGCGTCGGTCGTGGCGACGATGTTGCCGCTGGCGTCGAACTCGAAGCGCAGCGAGACGCCGTCGGGGTCGACGATCTCCCGCACGAGGCCGCCCTGCACGGTGAGCCGCGTCCTGCCGCCCTCGGCGTCCGTGATCTCGACCGGGCTGCGCTCGTCGCCATCGTAGGCGTGGCGCACGACGGCGCCCGTCGATGCCGACACCTCGACGATGCGGTCGGCGTCGTCATGCGTGAACTGAAACTCAGCCTCCGTCGGCAGGACGCGGCGCAGGAGGTTGCCGCGCTCGTCCCATTCCTGGATCGTGAGCGCGCCGTTGCGATCCGTGAAGGCGACCTGGTTTCCGAACTGGTCGTACTGCATCGCGACGCGGCGGTCGTCACCATCGATCACCGACAGCAGGCGGCCGTCGTCGTCGTGGATGTAGATGTTCGTCGGGCCGTCGTTCTCGTCGCTCGTGACGGTCACGCGGCCGGGCAGATAGCCGATCAGCGTGTGGCGTCCGAACGGGGAGAGCTGCCGCACGACACGGCCCTCGTCGTCGTAGGCGTTGGCGACCTCGACGACCCCATCGCCGTCGCTGACCGACAGGACACGGCCGCTCTCGGCGGCGACCTCGTAGGAGCGCAGGCCGGCCGTACCGACGGCCTCGACGAGATGCCCCGCCTCGTCGTAGCGGTAGTCGACGCGGCGCCCGTCGGAGCAGTCCAGCGCGATGATCCGCTCACCGTCCCACTCGACCTCGATCCGCTTGCCGGAGCCGTGGCGCAGCGCAACAAGCCGTCCGTCCGCATAGTCGAGCGTGACCGCGCTGCCGGGGCCGTTCTCGATCCGCGCCGGCAGGCCCGCTTCGTCGAACTGCCAGGTGCCGCCGCCGAACCAGTGCAGCACGAGGCCGCCGGCGCCCGGCTCGACGAGTCCGCGCACGCCGATCACGCGGCCATAGCCGTCGCCCTGGCGCGCAAACATGGCGCGCTGTCCGTCGGGGCCCACGTAGTCGGCGCCCTCGGCGCGCGGGCGCAGGCGAGCGTCCGTCCACGACGACCAGCCGGGGCCGAACGCTCCGGTGAAGTCGGAGCGGCTGTTGTACGTGCGCGCGAAGCGCAGCAGCGTCGCGAGGCCACCGAACGTCAGGTCCTCCTCGATCTCGACGAAGTTGCCGCTGGCCGTGTTGACCGGATCGTTCGTGTAGCCCGTCGTCGGGGGCATGCCGTAGGCGACCGGATCGTCGAAGGAGACCGAGCCGCGCCCGCCGAGCAGGCCCGCCGCCTTCAGGCTGGCGTGGATCGCGGAATCCGGCAGCGTCTTGATGGCGCCGTCGCCGCCGGCGGCCTCGAAGGCGCGGGCGATCCGCGCCACCCACATCGCGTCGATCTCGTTCCAGTCGATGTACTCGGCAAAGCCGCCGAGCATCGACGTGATGTCGATCGTGCCCCACTGCGTGCCCTCGAGGAAGTGGTTGTAGGCGATCCGCAGCCGGCGCGCGTGGGCCTCGAGCTGGTTGTCGGCTTGCCGGCTGCGGGTGGCGAAGCGCTCCAGGTCAGCCGGTCGCGCAGAGCTCGTCCCCATCGTCGCTAGCACCCCCGCCGGTGTGAAGAGATCAACGGCGAGATGCGCACGCGTTCGGCCACGGCGCCGTTACTCGCGGCCCGTGGCGGACGCTTCCACGACGAAGCGCGGCGGCGGCTCGGGCGCTGGGATGTCCGGCTTGTCGTCCTCGCCGAAGATCGCGTCGCCGAGCTTGTTCCAGTTGCTCTCGTTCTCCTGGCGCTCCTTCCAGGCCCGCGCCTCCTCGCGGCGCTCCTGCTCGCGCTGCGCGCGCTCGGCAAGCTCCTTGACCTGGTTGGCGGCGAGCTTCATCGCTTCCGACAGCCTGTTTGCGTCGTTCGTGCAGATGCGCATGCGCGCGACGAACTGCTGCGAGTACACGCCGCGCCACTCGTCGCGCGCATCGCTCGCGTAGGTGTTGCGCTGCGGCATCTGGGAATCGAGCGTGCCGGCGGTGGCACGCAACTCCCGCTCCAATTCGGTGGCACCCGCGAAGTTAAATGGAACGTCTTCCTCGATCCCTGCCAGCTCGTCGCCCACGTCGCTCCTCCGTGCCGGGTGGCAGCGAAGGCTAGCAGCGGGTAGCGCCCGAGTGACAACGGTTCACCCGTGCCGTACCCTCGTCGCGCCCACATCTTTTGAAGGGAGATCACATGGCGGCACGCGTTCTTTCCACTGAGCAGGCGAAGGGCTCGATCAGGAAGATCCAGTCGATCATCAACGGTGGCCTGGCCGACGAGATCCAGAAGCTCGACAGCGAGGGCAAGACGCTTTCTCAGCCTGACGTGTGGGACGGTCCGCTCGCCTCGCAGTTCCGCGACCAGATCTGGCCGGAGACGAAGTCCGCTCTG
>CADCVQ010000133.1 GCA_902806175.1 uncultured Solirubrobacteraceae bacterium | reverse complement strand
ATGTAGTTGTGCCCGAGGCTCAGCGCCTCGCGCAGCGCAAGCTCGAGGACCTTCTTCGCCCGGGGCGTGAACGGGATCTGGCCGGAGGTGACCTCGTCACCCGATCCCACGATCCGGACGACCTGGGCGCGCACGCGCTCGACGGTGATGTCGAGGCTCTCGAGGACCCGCGCAGCGAGACCTTCCTCCTCACGGAGAAGGCCGAGCAGGATGTGCTCGGTCCCGATGTAGTTGTGCTTGAGCGTGTGCGTTTCTTCCTGCGCGAGTACGACCGCCTGCCGGGCTCGCTCTGTGAACTGCTCGAACATCGGCTCGCGAACCTTTCTCTACGAGGTACGCGGGACGGTTTGGCGGTGACGTGGCGGGCACCGGCTCAGCCCGCTGACCGTCAGACGGGCCGAGCCGAGGTGTACGGCGTCAGTGGCCCGCATGCGACGACCATACCGGCGATGACCGCTTTCTCAGCACCCCGACCACGCTCCCCCGCCCCGAACGGTACGAGCGCTCGCAACGCAAGCGCTCGCAACCGGCCGGATGGGGGGTGTGCTGCGGCCGCCGCTGAGCGAGACCGCTCGTGGTCAGGGCTTGAGGAGCTCTGCGTGGTACTTCGGTGCCAGCTCCTCGGCCTTGGCCCGGCGGGCCGCGATGGCGGCGTCGTCGAGCGGCGGGGGCGGCGCGGTGCGACTCGTCACCCGGTCGCCGATCGCCAGGAAGAACTCCTCTTGGCCTGGCGGTGAGCACGTGCACAGCATGCGCACGGCTGCGTCGGAGGCGTTGTGGAAGGAGTGCGGGGCGTTGGCCGGCACGTTGACGGTCTCGCCGGCGTGGATGACGGCCTTCGCGCCGCGGAAGGTCACCTCCAGCTCACCCTCGAGGATCGTGAACGTCTCCTCGAAGTCGTGGCGATGCGGCGGGGGGCCGCCTCCCGGCGGGACGTGCATGTCGATGAGGGCGAAGTGGCCCGCGGTGTCGGCGCCGCCGAGCAGGATCGTGTAGGTATCGCCGGCGATCGAGATGTGCGCCAGCGTGTCGTCATCGCTGTCCGGTCGTGCGACGGTGAGCGCGCGGCTGAGGTCGTCGGACGGGAGAGGCTGCGGCTCGGGGTGGGTGCTGTCGGGCATGATCTGGCTCCTCGTTGTATGGCTGCAGTGGGCGGGCATGCGTGGTTTGCGGTGTGAACGGGTCGGCGGGCGCGGCTAGGTCATGAACTTGCCGCCGTCGACGTTGATGGTCTGTCCGGTGATGAAGCCGGCATCGGGCGAGGCAAGCAAGAACGTCGGGCCCAACGAGATCCTCGGGCTCCTCGTCGCGCTGCAGCGCGCGCCCGTGGCGCGGGCCGCGAGGATCTCGCGCGGGAAGCTGTCGCGCACCGCCTCGGTGACGCTCAGGCCCGTTGCGATGACGTTGACGGTGATGCCGTAGCCGCCGATCTCGCGCGCCAGCGAGCGTGAGAAGCCGACGATGCCCGCCTGTGCGGCGGCGTAGTGCGCTTGGCCGCAGGTGGTTGGTCATCGGCATGGGGTCACTCCTTTGGGCAGGGCAGATCCCTCCAGGCTAGCACAAGGACTTGTATCTACAAGGTGCTTAGATAGCATGTCCTTGTGGTACGCTGCGCCGCGTGAGCACGCCGCCCAACTACGAAGGTCGCTGGGAACACTGGCTCGTCCACCTGCTGTGGGCGGTGTCTGTTCGCACGTCCATGCTCGGAGAGGGCGCGCTCGCCGGCAGCCCGTTGACGCTCGCCGGCTTGGGCCTGCTCGAGAACGTCAACGCGCGACCGGGAATCACGATCGCCGAGATCTCACGACGGGCGCCGCAGACTCAGCAGGCGCTCAGCCAGGTCGCAGCGCGGCTGGAGAAGCTGGGATTCCTCGAGCGTCGCCTCGTCGATCGCGGTCAGGGTCGCGGCGTCGCACTGCACCTGACTGCCGCCGGCGAAGAGGCTCGCGCACGTGCCCACGAGGCGACGGAGGCCTTCGAGGCCGTGCTCGCCGACGCACTCGGAGCCGACCGCCACGAGCGCCTCATCGCGCTGCTGGAAGAGATGCGTACGATCGTCGGCGAACTCGAGCCGCAGCGGATCGCTGAGGCCGCCGGCTCAGACTGAGCCGTCGCTCCCGGCCGTGCGACCCGCCGCTTTCAGCTTGGATTGCGCCAGCTGACGCGGCGCTCGGCGGTGATGCAGCGGACAGACTCGAACGTCGAGGACACGGTGCATGTCCAGCGCCGGCCGCGGAAGGTGTGGCGACAGGTGCGCGCGTTGAGGAAGCACTTGATGTCGAGGGTGCGCTGGGCGAGGGCGCGCGCGCTCGGGCAGGGCAGGTTCTTACTGCGGAGGTCGAGCACGCCGTTGCGGGGAATGCCTGCGCATCGACGCAACCCGTCGTCGCCCGAGGCGGGCGTCGCTGCGGTCAGTACCGCGATGACGACGACGACGACCAGCAGGCACGCGCGCATGTGGCGACGAATGCTAGTGGACCCGTCCGCAAGTTCTGCGGATTATCCGGGCGCCCGATCCGCGCCTGACGGCCGCCGGCGCCCGCCGGGGCCGGGTTCACCAGCACGAAGGCGGGACACCGCCGGCCGTCAGATCACAAGCGGCGCCAAAGCGCCTCGCGGCGACCCCCGACGACGATCGAACCCGACCTTCGTCAACCCCGACTGAACATCCGCTGCAGCAGCAGCTGCACGCTGTCGAGCACACCGCGCACAGGCGCGAGGAGGTTCGCGAGCGTCATCCGGCCCGCCGTCCCGCTCGTCGTTGCGGTGGACGGCAGTTTGAGTCCGAACGGCGCCAGTACGCGCTGGATCGACGTCAGCAACGGGCCGAGCGTGCGCTGGAGCATGCTCGTCGCGAGCGACATCGCGTTCTGCGTGCCGCCGGCGGCAAGCGCCTGCGCGTTGGCGATGACCCGCCGGACCTCGTCCATCAGCCGCGCAAGCCGTGCCTTCGCCAGCTCCTGCGCCGTTCTCACGGGCGCCGCCGGCGCGGCCGAGCTCGCGGCGGGGCTGCGCGGCCTGGCTGCGGCTGAGGGCTCATCCGCGACGGAAGGACGCGGCGCCGACAGCGCCGGCGCTTCTGGCCGCGCGGCGACGCTCGCCGTGGAACCCGCGCTCGAGCGCGCCGCCGCCTGGATCGCGCGCAGGCGGTCGGCCTGCCTTGTCGCCGCCTCGAGCGGGGTCGCCGATCGCGAGGCGGAGCTGTGAGCCTGTGCAGTCCGAGATGCAGGCGCGGGACGGTCGGGCGCGGTGACGTCCTTGATCTCGACTGCGGCTGTGCCGGTGCCCGCGACAACAGCCGCCACCGCAAGGCCCTTGATCGCCAACGGCAGGCCGCCCCACGTGAGGCTGCCGCCGCCAACCGCGGCCGTGGCGCCGCCGCCTGCCAGCAGTGCGCTGCCACCAACCCCGCCGAGCGTGCTGAAGATGGCCACACCGGAGATCCACGGCGAGAACGCGTGCAGGTCGGTGCGGCGAGCGACGATCGAGTGTTGAAAGGAGGCACAGTCGTCGCACGAGCGCAGGTGCGCGCGGATCCCTCGCGCGCGCAAGCTGCGGCGGTCGCCGTCGGAGATCGAGCGGCGCACGCTGGCGCATGCTGTGGCGCGCCCGTCGACAGCGTCGTGCAGGGCGCTGCGCGCATCGAACACGGCGCGGCGAGCCGCGTCGTTGGACATGCCCAGGGCAAGGCCGATCTCGTCATAGCTCAGCCCGTTGAGCTCGCGCATGACCAGCGCCCCGCGCTGGCGCTCGGGCAGCGTGCGCAGGTCGTCGATGAGCTGGGCGAGCCGCCCGCGCTGCTCGGCGTCGACCTCGGGCCCCGGCACCGTGGGCTCCAACTCCTCGACGAGCTCGGACTGCGGCCGGCGCCGGCGCACCATCGTGATCGCCTCGTTGTGGGCGATCCTGTACAGCCAGGGGCGCAGCGGGCGGCTGGCGTCGCGGGCCGGCAGCGCGCGCAGCGCGCTCTCGAGCGCGTTCTGGGTGGCGTCGCGTGCGTCCTCTCCGTTGAGCAGGATCGAGCCGGTGTAGCCGAGCAGCGGTCCGTAGTAGCGCTCGTAGAGCGTCGTGAAGGCGGCGTCGTCACCCATCGCCGCGCGACCGGCGAGCAGCTCGTCGCCCACGCCCGCGGGGGCGAGGCGGCGAAGGAGACGGGGGGTGACGTTCGCCGTCGCCGTCATCGTCATGGTGTGTACACGCCGTCGCCGGCCGCTTGTGATGCAGTACCTGCGGGCGCCGTCAACCTGGCACCCAGACGCTCATCACGTGCGTGGACGCCCGCCTCGCCGACAACGCCGGCCTGAGATGCCGCTCGCTGCCCTCAGGGGCGAATCAGCCGCAGGCAGGTGGAGGCTTCCCGCGCCGGTCGCCGTCGGGCCGCAGACGGCGCGCATACAGCGCCCGCTGACCGGCCGCCCCCCACGGATGTCGACGGAGCGCCCGAGGAGAAGCGGGCAAAGCGTCGCCGCGCCGGGAATACGCTCGCCGGAGAGCCGAGCATTCGTTGACAGTAGACCGGGAGGAGAACCATGGGCTCGTTCAGTGAGGTGGTCATGTCGTTGGACTTCCGCGTGGACACGCCGGCCGAGGTCTTGGCCGCCTTCTCCGCGCTCGAGCAGCCCATTCCCGGCGACGCGTGGTGGGGGCCGGCGCCAGCTCTCCCCGAGCCGGTGATAGAGCCGGTGCAATGGTGGTCACCCGACTGGCGCGAGGCGGGCGAGACGGATGAGTTCGAGGCCGAGCCGTGGCGGCATGATTGGGCGAGCTGGCTCAGCGGCTCGATGAGCGGCTCGACTGTCGCGTCGGCGGCCCTCGTGTGGACGCTCTCCAAGCGCTGGAATCTCACCTGCCGGTGCTCGTTCAAGTCATGGGCCGAGGCGATCTTCGTGTTCCTCGAGTGGCTCGGCCCGTTTATCGACAGCTGGGAGGACCGCCCGCGACTCGTCGGTTACATCGACGACGAGCAGGAGCCTCGGCCCTACCTGTTGTGGGTGCAGCACCGGCGTCTCGTCATGGAGGACCTCAACCCGGGCGGCGGGTGATCCCGCGATCGGCACCGCCGCGTTGCGGCGCGTGCCGGTCGTGATCTATCGGCCGTTCGCCGTTGCGCGCGGCCACGCATGCCTGACGTTCCGCGCGGGCCTGGCCACACAAGCGCCGGTGCGCCATGTGTGACGATCCTGTGGCGATCACGAGGCGATAACGACTCGGTTCGGTGAACTCCCGATAGTGCGGTGCGCATTCGCACCGATCTGGGGAGGGGACCTTGAACGATGTACGCACTCCGCTCGGCGAGCGCCTGCTCGACCGGCGGCGGTTTCTCGGTGCCGCCGCGGCGGCGGCGCTCGCGGCGGGAGCGGCGCAGGTGCCGCTGGCACGCGCGCAGCGGGGGCCGGCGCGCCTGGTCGGCTATCCGTTCACCCTCGGCGTCGCCTCCGGTGACCCGCTCCCCGACAGCGTCGTCCTCTGGACGCGCCTGGCGCCCGCCGCACTCAGCGGCGGCGGCATGCCCGAGCGCGCCGTCGACGTCCACTGGGAAGTCGCCCATGACGAGGCGTTCGCGCTCGTGGCGCGCCGCGGCACCGAGGTGGCGCGGCCCGACCTCGGCCACAGCGTGCACGCCGAGCCGGAGGGGCTCGAGCCCGGGCGCGAGTACTTCTACCGCTTCATCGCCGACGGGCAGGCGAGCCCGACCGGCCGCATGAAGACCGCCCCGATCGGTTCACCGGCGGCGCTCGCCTTCGCGTTCGCCTCCTGTCAGCAGTACGAGCACGGCTACTACACCGCCTACCGGCACATGGCGCAGGAGGACCTCGACTTCGTCGTCCACCTCGGCGACTACATCTACGAGTACGAGACCAACGACTACCGCGCGGCGGGCGGCAACGTGCGGGCGCACAGCGGTCCCGAGATCATCACGCTCGAGGATTACCGTAACCGCTACGCGCAGTACAAGAGCGATCCGGACCTGCAGGCCGCGCACGCAGCGTTCCCCTGGCTGGTCACCTGGGACGACCACGAGATCGACAACAACTGGGCCGACGAGGTCCCCGAGGACGGGCAGCCCCTGGAGGCCTTCCTGCGCCGGCGCGCCAACGCCTTCCAGGCCTACTACGAGCACATGCCGCTGCGCCGCAGCGCCCAGCCGAACGGCATCGACCTGCGCCTCTACCGCCGGCACGTCTTCGGCGATCTGGCGAGCTTCAACGTGCTCGACACGCGCCAGTACCGTTCCGACCAGGCCTGTGGCGACGGCACCGACGTGGGCTGTGAGGAGCGCCGCGACCCGGCGCGGACGCTCACGGGTGCCGAGCAGGAGCGCTGGCTGCTCGAGGGGCTGGGAACCTCGCGCGCCACCTGGAACGTGCTCGCCCAGCAGGTCTTCTTCGCCCAGCGCGACTTCAACGTCGACGAGACGCAGCGCTTCAGCATGGACGCCTGGGACGGCTACTCGGCCAACCGCGACCGGATCCTGCAGTTCGTCGAAGAGCGCAACGTCGCCAACCCGATCGTGCTCACGGGCGACGTTCACAACAACTGGGCGTGTGACATCAAGTCCGACTTCGAGGATCCGGACTCGCGGACGCTCGGGTCGGAGTTCGTCGGCACGTCGATCAGCACAGGCGGCAACGGGGCGGACTCACCCAACCTGGAAGTGCTTCAGGAGAACCCGCACATCAAGTTCAACAACGCCCAGCGTGGCTACGTGCGGTGCGCACTTGACCGCGCGACGTGGCGGACGGACTTTCGCGTCGTGCCCTACGTCAAGCGCCCGGGCGCGCCGCTGGAGACCCGCACATCGTTCGTCGTCGAGGCCGGCGACCCCGGCCTGAAGCCCGCATGAACCGGCGGAGGCCCATCATGAAGCGCAATCTGATTCCCGTCGCCCTCGTCCTCGGTGCGGCGGCGCTCACCGGCGCCGGCCTCGTCGGCCACGCCGCGATCGCGGAGGATGCGCCGGCCGAGCAGTTCGTCTACCTCGAGGCCGAGGGCCGCCTGCCCGCGCTCGAGTCCTTTGCCAGCAACCCGGCCGGCACCGCCGACCAGGCGATCGCGCGGCGCCAGGCCAATTGCTGCGGCGTGCGCTGGTCGAGCAACGCGCAGGTCCTCTTCGAGAACTTCACGCCAGGCGCCCGGATGACGCTGCGCTTCGAGGTGCCGCAGAGCGCGGCCTACGGGGTCACGGCGGTCTTCACCCGAGCGCCCAACTTCGGCATCTACGAGTTCTCCATCGATGGCCGGCGCGTCGGCGACC
This sequence comes from uncultured Solirubrobacteraceae bacterium, assembly GCA_902806175.1. GTDB lineage: Bacteria > Actinomycetota > Thermoleophilia > Solirubrobacterales > Solirubrobacteraceae > CADCVQ01. The sequence continues at coordinate 10,818 of CADCVQ010000133.1, read as the reverse complement.
GCCATGACGCATACGCGGCCGCCGTGGAGCGCTCGCAGCCGGCCGACCTCGGGTCGGTGGAGCTCGCGCAGGGGACCCATACGCTGACGCTCACCGTTCCCGACAAGAACCCGGCGTCGTCGAACTACTTCGGCGGCCTGGACTACGTCGAGCTGCGGACCCCGGGTGCCGCGCCCGATCCGCCGGTGCAGGCGCCCGCGGCCGGCGAGGCGGGGCCGAGCGGCGATGCGGCGAACCCGTCCGCGCCCGTGACGGGCTCGCAGGCGCCCGGCACGCAGGCCCGCCGCCGCCGGACCCCGCTGATGTCGGTCCGCGTCGGTCCCGCGACCGACCGGCGGCGCCCGTACCGCTTCAGGATGAGCGGCCGGCTGCGCCTCCCCGCCGGCGTGCGACCGGTGGACGGCTGCCAGGGCCGCGTCGCGCTGCAGGTGAAGGCCGGCGGGATGACGATCTCCACCCGTCGCACGAACGTGACATGGGCGTGCACGTTCTCGCAGTGGGTGAGCTTCGGCAACCCGCGCCGGTTCGCCGGCCGCGAGCGCCTGACCGTCATGGTCCGCTTCGAGGGCAACCGCTTCCTGCTCGCCAAGCGCGCCGGGATCAGGAGCGTGCGCGTGCGCTGACCGGTCGCTCAGGTCGAGGCGGCGAGGGAAACGATGTTGCCCTCGGGGTCGGCGACGAATGCGAGCCGCTCGCCCAGGGCGTGTCGGTCGGCTCGCGCAGCACGGACGCGTTCGTGCTGCGCAGCTCGGTGACGACGGTCTCGAGATCGTCGACGTACACGAACAGCTCGTGGCGCTGGCCAGGCCCGTAACCCACAGGCGCGGGGGGTACCCGTGCGCGAGCTCGACGAACATCCGCCGCTCGATAGCGCGACGCCTTCTTTGGGTACACGCCCGTACCGTCCGAGCCCACGAATGCTGAGCGCGCGCCGCCGGCAGCCAGGAGTACACGACATGTCGGCACGCCGCAACCTGATCGCCGGCGCGAGCCTGCCTGTGGTCCACGCAGACCACCGCAACCGCGCGCTCTGCACGCCGCGCGGCGCAGAGGTCGCCGCGACGGCGGCCAGCCCGCTCGCAGGAACGTGAGCGTGGCCGCGAAGAGCCTCGTCATCGCCCGCGTCGGAAACAGCTCCATCCACCCGTGCTGGGTCGACCGGGGAAAGCCGCGCGATTGGGACCTGTACCTCTGCCCGTACCAGCCGATCCAGCCGCAGGACGCGCTGGAGTGTGTCGTCGGCGACGTCATCCCGGGGCCGAAGTGGTCTGGCATCCGGATGCTGCTGAACACGTGGGACGGCTGGCGCGACTACGACTACGTGTGGTTCCCCGACGACGACATCTACGCCAATCAGGACACGATCAGTCGCATCTTCGAGGTCGCGCGGGCCGTGGGGCTGGACCTCTTCGCGCCCGCGCTGCACGAGACGTCGTCGTTCGCGCACTTCATCACGATGAGAAACCCGAGCTTCTATGGCCGCTGGTCGGGCTTCGTCGAGATCATGGTGCCGGCCTTCAGCAGGGCGGCGCTCGAGACGCTCCAGCCGACGCTCGACCTGAGCGAGACCGGCTGGGGCTGGGGCCTGGACTCGCTCTGGCCGAAGCTGCTGCGCTACGAGAACGTCGGGATCATCGACGCAACCCCGGTCATCCACACCCGTCCCGTCGGGCAGATGCGCGACCTGGAGCTCGCGCGGCGCGTGCACGCAGAGTCCGACGCGATCCTCGCGGCCGGCGACTGCAAGCAGGAGCACATCACTTTCGGCGCCTTCGGCCCCGACCATCGCCCGCTGGACATGACGCCGGAGCGGCTCGCCGTGGAGCTCGTGCGAGGCTGGCAGTACCTCATCGAGCGAGACCCGCGCGTCCTCGCGTGGATCATGGACTACCAGCGGCCGCACTTCGCGTGGCCGGACTACCCGATCGAAGGCACGCCCTCGTGATCCTCGCCGTCAGCGCGACGACGTGCAGATGGCGGTGATCGGCGCCCGGCGTTTCGGGTGCAACGTGTGTGGGCGGCCCACTAGGGCGTGACCTGGATCTTCAGCCCGTCGCCGCGGCGAAACGCCGCGACGGCGTCGTTGTAGTCGTCGAGCGCCACCCGGTCGGTGATCAGGGCATCGCCGTCGATGATGCCGGTGGCGACGACGTCGCGCGCGCGCTCGAAGGAGTGCAGGATCGCCATCGAGCCGATGATCGTCAGCTCGTCGTTGTAGACCCGAAAGGGCGAGAACGACGCCGTCGCATCCTTGTCGGCGACCCCGAAGACGAGGAAGGTGCCGCCCCGCCGGACGTGGCGCAACGCGTCCTCCTGGGCCGGGGGCGAGCCGGTCGCGTCGATGACGATCTCCCAGCCCGCGGGCCGGTCGAGCTCCTTTGCGCTGAGCGCGACGTGATCTGCGCCCGCCGCCGTGGCCCCGGCCAGCCGAGCCGGGTTGTGGTCGACGACCGAGACCGATCCGGCCGCCCGATTGACGGCGAGGCTCGTGAGGATCAGGCCGATCGTGCCCGCCCCGTAGATGAGGACGTGGTCGCCGATGCGCGGCGACAGGCGGTCAAAGCCGTGGATCGCGCACGAGACGGGCTCGATCAGCGGCCCCCAGGAGCGCGGTATGCCGTCGGGCATCACGAACGCGTGCTTTTCCGGTATCGCCACGAACTCCGCGCAGCCGCCGTTCTGGGCGATGACTCCGAAGGAATCGAAGTTCTCGCAGAGGTTGCCGCGCCCGATCCGGCAGTAGTGGCAGTGGCCGCAGAAGATCGAGGGTTCGACCGCGACGACGTCGCCGACGCGCAGCCCGCGCACGTCGCGGCCGAGCGCGACGACCTCGCCGGAGAACTCGTGCCCGGGCACGATCGGGAACTTCGTCCCGAGGAACTCCCCGTCGATGATGTGGATGTCGGTCCCGCAGATCCCGCAGCCATCGGGGGCTACGACGACCTCATCAGGCGCGGGGGCGGGATCGTCCAGTCGCTCGACGCTCACCGTCCCTGGCTCCGGCAACACAACGGCTTTCATGCGGACGACCACTACCCGCGAGCGAGCAGATGAACTCCCGTCGAGGGCGGTCGCGGCGCGTCGGGCGCGGTCGCGTCGGAAGATCGGTATTCCGGCGAGCCTGCTCGCTCGAACGCGTACGGGCGGGGTGTTGAGCACCGCGTCCTCGTAGCGGATGCCACCGCAGAACCAGTCCGGCGCCGACGCTGGCGGAAGGAGGCTTCAGGCACGGGCCGGTGAAGCAGGACCCCGCGCGGGGTTTGACCCGGGGTGGCCCGCGATCCTGGTTCGGAGCAGACCCACCCCTGTCACTCTGCGGGGGCTGGATCTCCGACGCGGTCTGCGATGACTGCGGCGTGGGGGTCTGCGGGGTTGCGGAGCCGGAGCTGCCGCCGCCGTCGCGCTTGGGACAGTCGCCGCGCGCGCCCCGATCGCCTTGCGGCGGCTCAGGTGTCGTCGTTCGCGGCGCCGATATCATCGTGATATCACTCTGCATCACGACGAGCGAGGTGTGCCTCATGTCTGCGACAGCATCGACCGCCCCGATCTTCGAGCCGCGCGCGCCGTCCTCGCAGCGGGACGGCAAGGCCTGTCCCGGAGCCCCGGCCCTCATCGCCATCGTCATCGGGTTGGCCGCGGCGGGCGGCCTTGCCGTTGCCGCAGGCAGCGCCGGGGTGGTCGCCGGCATCGTGCTCGCCGTGCTTGCGCTCAGCGCGTGCGCCGGGTTCATCGTTCTTCAGCCCAACGAGTCGCAGGTCCTCATCCTCTTTGGGCGCTACACGGGCACCGTTCTACGTGAGGGCTGGTTCTGGGTGAACCCGCTGACCGCGCCCTGGCGCCAGAAGATCTCCTTGCGCGTGCGGAACTTCCAGAGCGAGCGCGTCAAGGTCAACGACGCGGCGGGCAGTCCGATCGAGATCGGCGGGGTCGTCGTGTGGCGCATTGCCGACACGGCCAAGGCGGTCTTCGACGTCGAGGACTTCGAGCAGTACGTCAACGTCCAGAGCGAGTCGGCCCTGCGTCACCTGGCCACGCAGTATCCCTACGACGACTTCGAGGAGGGGACGGTGTCGCTGCGAGGAGGCACCGAAGAGGTATCCGCGGCATTGCACAGCGAGCTGCAGGAGCGGCTCGGTGCCGCCGGCATCGAGGTGCTCGAGGCGCGTATCACGCACTTGGCCTATGCGCCCGAGATCGCCGAGGCGATGCTCCGCCGCCAGCAGGCCTCAGCGATCCTCGCGGCGCGGAGAATCATCGTGGCCGGCGCCGTCGGGCTCGTCGAGATGGCGCTGCGCGAGATCGGCGAGCAGGGCATCGTCAACCTCGACGAGGAACGCAAGGCCACGATGGTGTCGAACCTCATGGTCGTGCTCGCCGGCGATCGCGGCGCTTCGCCGGTGATCAACGCCGGCTCGCTGTACTCCTGAGCGTCAGACGGCGTTGTCATGAGCGAGCGCAAGCGCTTCCTGCTGCGGCTGGATCCCGAACTGTACGCGACGCTCGAGCGCTGGGCCGCCGACGAGTTGCGCAGTGTCAACGCGCAGATCGAGGTGCTGCTTCGCGACCAGACGCGGCGGGCGGGACGGCTTGCGGCTGATCGCTCGCGTGACCCGGGGGAGATCGAGGGCCGCCGAGGTCGTTGATCGATGGCCCTTTGCTGATCTCGTGCTGCTCGCGGCAGCGACGGCGCCCGAGGTTCTTCGTGAGGCTCGAGGACGAGCGTGTGGCGGCGACGCTCCGGCGTGTGTCGCGCGGTATCGCCCTCCGGGTCGCGATCAGGTCGTGCTGAACACCATCGTCAGGTTCGCACTGACGAACGGCGGTACGCGGCATTGCCGGCGTGAGCGCGTTCCCACTACCCGGCGGCGGCCCTGGGCGTCTTTGCGGAAGATCGGGCGGCGGACGGTGCCGCAGTACTTCCCCGGCCCGAAGCTGCCTTCCTCACCGCCGAAGGGGCCAAAGAACGGTGGCGCGGGCGCCGGCGTGGCGGCGATCGCGATCATCTCCCCGATGACGAGCCCCGCCAGCTGCGACAGCTGCGCCGCGCGCCCGCGCCCGTTGGCGAGCGCGAGCGGGATCGCCTCGCGCTGCGCGTCCGCGACGGCCTTCTTGATAGACGCGTTGCTCCTCGGGTTTCGCGGTGCCGGCTTGACCTGAGCGCTACCGACGACCGTGAGCGTGTGTGGTGCAGGAGGCGGTGAAACGGGAGCCCGCGCTGCGGCCGGCACCGCTGCCACAGGCGTTGCGACGGCGGCACAAGCGAACACGACGGCGATGCGGAAACCAGCCATGGAACTCCCTTGCCGGTACTGCGCTTACCCCGTCGAGCGCGCCGCCTGTCGGATCCATCGACCTGAGGGGACGTGCCGTCGCAAAGAAACCAGGACAGCCTTTCGCGCCTAAATCCCCGCGGCGAAAGCGCGCAGCCCGGTCACCGGCGATGACCGCCCCTGACGCGTGCGCTGGTCCATCGGTGACACCCGACCCTCCCTCGCTGTCGCGCGCGACCTGCCTGCAGCGGTCCGGAAGCGACATAGTTCGTCGAGCCGTGGGGGGCCGGTTTGATCGGCGGACGTCGGTGTTGCGGCAGCGGGCGTGTGCGGCGGGGTCGTGCTCGGTCGCGCGACGCAGCAATCAGACATGCCTGGCCCGGCTGCGCGAGCGACGCGTCCTCGGCGGACGGGTGCGCGAACATGAGATCGACCGGACGTGGAGCCGCATCGAGGGTTGGATGGCGACACGTGCGCCCACTGAGGGCACCCGCGACGGTGGACGACTTCAGGTCGACGTCGACCGGCCGTCGCGACGGGTCACGCAGGCGGTCGCGATCCTGCTGGCGCTGCAGCGTGGGTTGACTTCCCTGTCTTGCGGTCGATCGTGTCCGAGAGCGACGGCAGGAGCGCCGCGGCGTCCGTGAGGCCGATGTTCGTTCCGCGCAGGTTGTCGGGCACCGCGCGCAGCTGGCGCTCGACGGCCCGCGCGCCGAAGGTCACCTCGGCGAGCGTGGAGACGATCGAGCGCAGGCCTTCTGCCACGACGAGGAGATACACCCCGAGCACGCCGACGAGCGCGACGATCTCCACGACGGTGATCACGGTGAGCGTGGTCTTGCTCATCAGCGACCTCCGTCCAGCAGACTCAGCGGACCGATGACCGCCATCGCCGGGATGGCTCCTGTGACCGAAACGGCCTTCCTCAGCGTCACTGCTTCAGGCGACAAACCTGTCTCCCCTCGGAACCTTGTGTGCGGACTTGCCGCCCGCAACCTAGGTGCTGGAGGTCCCGCAGATCGCGGCTCCAGACGAAGTTGGCGCCCGGACATAGCAGTGTTGGCGCACGCGAATTCCAAAGGCGGCGCGGCAGCCCGACTATCCCCAGCGAGATAATCTGGCCGCGGACATTCGCCGCTACCATTGGCTGCATGGCTGCACACGCGCAGACCCCGGAGGCCGCGACCGTCGCGCCCTGCAACGGCGATCTGTGCTGGCTCCTCGCGCGGGCGAGCCACGCGCTGACGACCGAGCTGACGGCCGCCATGGAGGATCTGGGGATCTCGCCGCGCGCGCAGTCCGTGCTGAGCGCGGCGATGACCGGCGACCACACCCAGATCGAGGTCGCGCGTATGGTCGGCCTGGACAAGACGACGATGGTCGTCACGCTCGACGAGTTGCAGGAGGCGGGCCTCGCCGAGCGGCGGCCGTCGCCGTCGGACCGCCGGGTGCGGGTGATCGCGGTCACCGACGCCGGCAGGCGAAAGGTGCGCGAGGCGCAAGCGATCGCCGAGCGTGTGCGCGAGGACGTCCTGAGCGTGCTGCCCGCGGAGGAGCGGCGCGCCTTCGTCGACGCTCTGCGCCGGCTTGTCGACGAGCGCCTCGGCGAGCCGACGCCGTGCGGGCACCCCGTGCGGCGCCCGCGCACCTAACGGTCGATCAATTCCAGATCGTCCAGAACGGGACGATCTGCTACGGTCCGTTCATGACCGTTACCGAATCCGTGCCGGCCCGCCAACGCTGGGTCGCCCTCGTCGTCCTCTGCATCGGGATGCTGATGATCATCCTCGACACCACGATCGTGAACGTCGCGCTACCGTCGATTCAGGACGACCTCGGCTTCTCGCAGTCGAGCCTCGCCTGGGTCGTCAACGTGTACCTCATCGCGTTCGGCGGGCTGCTCCTGCTCGCCGGCCGGCTCGGCGACCTCCTCGGCCGCCGGCGGATGTTCCTCGCCGGGCTCGGCGTCTTCACTGCTGCCTCGGTGCTCTGCGGCGCCGCCCAGACGCAGGAGATGCTGATTGGCGCGCGCTTCGCGCAGGGCGTCGGCGGCGCGATGACGGCCGCCGTGATCCTCGGGATGATCGTGACGATGTTCCCGGAGCCCGGCGAGCAGGCCAAGGCGATCGGCATCTTCGGCTTCGTCGCTGCTGCCGGAGCCTCGATCGGCCTGCTGGCCGGCGGGGTGCTGACCGAGGCGATCAACTGGCACTGGATCTTCCTGGTCAACGTACCGATCGGAGTCGCGACCGCGCTCCTCGCGCGCCGCGTCCTCGTCGCCGACGTCGGCATCGGCCTGCATCGCGGCGCCGACGTGTCGGGCGCCGTCCTCGTGACGAGCGCGCTCATGCTCGCCGTCTACACGATCGTCGGAGCCGCGGAGCAGGGGTGGGGCTCGACGCGCACCCTCGGCCTCGCGGCGCTCGCGTTCGCGTTGCTGCTGGCCTTCGTCCTGCGCGAGCAGCGGGCGGCCAGCCCGCTCGTCCCGCTGCGGATCTTCCGCTCGCGGACCGTGTCGGCGGCCAATGCGGTGCAGGCCCTCATGATGGCCGGGATGTTCGGCATGTTCTTCCTGGGCGCGCTGTACCTGCAGCGCGTGCTGGGCTACGACGCGATCGAGGTCGGTCTCGCCTTCCTGCCCGTCGCGCTGGGCATCGCGATCTTCTCCGCGGGCGTGGCCCCGGCCGTGATCGTCCGCTACGGCGGGCGCGCCGCGCTGCTGCCGGGCCTCGCGCTGATGGCAGCGGGACTTGCCTACTTCCAGCGCCTGTCGCTGGATGCCAGCTACGCCGTCGACCTCTTCCCGGCGATGCTCCTGCTCGGCGTGGGCGCCGGCCTGTCGTTCCCCGCTCTCATGACGCTTGCGATGTCGGGTGCGACGCCGGAGGACTCCGGGTTGGCCTCGGGCCTGATCAACACGACGCAGCAGGTCGGGGGCGCGCTCGGGCTCGCCGTGCTCGCCACGCTGTCGAGCACCCGCACCGAGAGCCTGCTCGCCCAGGGCGATCAGGCGGCGGCGGCCCTCACGGACGGCTACCGGCTCGCGTTCCTGATCGCGACCGGAGTACTGCTCGCGGCGCTGGCGCTCGCGGCCTCCGCCCTGCGCCCGGCGCCGGCCCCGGTGGTCGAGGTCGCAGACGAGCCAGTGCCCGAGCAGGCCGGGGCGCTGGTGCTGGAGAAGGCCGCGTAGCCCGCGCGAAGCCCGCACGCCGGCGAGCCATCCTCGCAGCCGCGCCGCTCATGACGATTCGCTGAACACGCGCGCGGTGCCCTGGCGCCGCGGTGCGACGTGCGAGATCGTCATGAGCGGTGAAGCTCTTCGCGCAGAATCCTCCGCCGGGCCCCTTCCGGCGCGAGACCTGGCGCAGCCCGGTGCGAGGGCCGTGGCTGACGTCGGTGCTGGGCGCCGCGCTGCTCGTCGGCATCCCGGTCGTCTTCGCGACGGGCCTGCTGTCCTACGTCGCCTACGAGCCGGCGCTCGGGAGCAACAACCTCATCGGCGACCCCGGCCTGCTGGACTTCTATGTGTTCTCCTGGCCGACGAGCCCGAGTTGGCTGTACGCGCTGACGCAGGGACTGCACGTCACGATCGGCATCGCGCTCGTGCCGATCGTGCTCGTGAAGCTGTGGTCGGCGATGCCCAAGCTCTTCGAGTGGCCGCCGCTGCGCTCCCCGGCGCACGCGCTGGAGCGCGCGAGCCTGGCGCTGCTGGTGAGCTCGACGCTGTTTCAGTTCGCGACGGGGATCTTCAACGCCCAGCTGTACTACCCGTGGAAGTTCTCCTTCCTGTCGGCGCACTTCTACGGCGGCTGGGTCTTCATCGCGGCGTTCGTGCTGCACGCCGTGCTCAGGGTGCCGACGATGCGCCGCTCGCTGCGCGAGCGCCGGCTGCTGGACGAACTGCGACGCGGGCTGGACGAGACGACGCCCGAGCGCGGCCAGTCGGCGTTGATCGCGCCGGCGCCGAGCGCGCCGACGATCTCGCGCCGTGGCGTGCTGGCAGTGACCGGCGGCGCATCGCTCGGGCTGCTCGCGCTGACGGCCGGCCAGTCCGTCGGCGGCCCGCTGCGCGAGATCGCGCTGCTCGCCCCGCACGGCCGCGATCTCGGCGACGGGCCCAACGACTTTCAGGTCAACAAGACGGCCAGTTCGCTGGGGATCACGGCGACGCAGACGGGCGCCGACTGGCGCCTGCGCGTGGCCGGCGGCACGCGCCGGGTGGAGCTCTCGCGCACCCAGCTGCTGGCCATGGCGCAGCAGACCTACGAGCTGCCGATCGCCTGCGTCGAGGGCTGGTCGACGACGCAGACCTGGACCGGCGTGCGGCTGCGCGACCTCGCCGCGCTCGCGGGCGTCGAGTCCTTCGACGAGCTGCTGGTCGAGTCCCTGCAGGAGGCCGGCAGCTTCCGCCGCGCGACGCTGAGCGCGGGCCAGGTCGGCGATCGCCGCTCGCTGCTCGCGCTGCGCGTCAACGGCGCCGACCTGTCGCCCGATCATGGGTTCCCGGCGCGGATCGTGGTGCCGGCGCTGCCGGGCGTGCACTGCACGAAGTGGGTCAACCGGCTCGAATTCAGAGCGACGAGGGCATGAGGCTGGGGCGCGCCTACGGTGCCGGCCCGCTGCACCTGCTGAGCCATGTCGCGGCGCTCGCGCTGGCGGCGTACGCGTTCACGCGGATCTTCGCCGGCGGCCAGCCGTGGAACGTCGTGCTGTGGTTCGTCGGCGCGGTTGTCCTGCACGACCTGGTCGCGTTTCCGCTCTACACGGGCCTCAACCGGCTGGCGCTCGGGCGCCGGATGCGATCTGTGAACCATGTGCGCGTTCCGGCGCTGCTCAGCGGGCTGTCGTTCATCGTCTTCTTTCCGCTGATCCTCGGCCTCGGCGACGGCCGCTACGAGGCCTCGACGACGCTCTCGCAGGACGTCTACCTCGGCCGCTGGCTGCTGCTCTGCGGCGCGATGTTCGCCGTCTCGGGGCTGCTGTACGCGGTGCGCGCGCGCCGTTTACGACCGTCCTAGGCCGATCCTCGAAACGGTCGTTCAGCGCGCGGCGAGGCGGGCAAACCAGCGCCGCTCGTCCTGCCAGCGCTCGGTGACGGCGAAGCCCGCGGCATGCGCGGGCGCCTCGATCGCGTCGATGCCGACGTAGGCCCAGGCAAACGCGCGGCTGCGCAGGCCGTCGAGCTCCAGGCGGATGCGCTCGCTCGTGACGGGGACGCCGGGCGGGGCGAGCTCGACGAGCACCTCGCCGTCCGGGCGCAGCAGCTCGCGCAGTCGCGCGAGCAGCGCGTCGGGCGCGCCGCCGATGCCGATGTTGCCGTCGAGCAGCAGCGCGCTGCCCCAGGTGCGGGCGCCGGGGATGCGGTCAAAGACGCAGCCCTCGATCGCCGGTGCGCCGCGCAGCCGCGCGACGCGCACGGCCGCGGGGGCGATGTCGACACCGAGCGCGAGGCGCCCGCGACGGGCGAGCGCGAGCACGTGCCGGCCGGGGCCGCAGCCCACGTCGAGCACCGGCGCGCGGGCGCGGTCGAGGACTGCCGCGTCGGCTG
>CADCVQ010000132.1 GCA_902806175.1 uncultured Solirubrobacteraceae bacterium | reverse complement strand
AGGACTGGGAGTGCTACTGCGGCAAGTACAAGCGCGTCCGCTACAAGGGCATCGTCTGCGAGCGCTGCGGCGTGGAGGTCACGCGGTCCAAGGTGCGCCGTGAGCGCATGGGCCACATCGACCTCGCGGCCCCCGTGAGCCACATCTGGTTCTTCAAGGGCGTCCCGAGCCGCATCGGCTACCTGCTCGACATGGCCCCGAAGGACCTCGAGAAGGTCCTGTACTTCGCCGCGTCCATCGTGACGTGGGTCGACGACGAGGCCCGTCAGGCCGACCTGCCCGAGCTCGAGACCCGCGTCAACGAGGTGCTCGACTCGTACACGGCCGAGCGCGAGGAGCGCGTGCTGGAGCTCAAGGAGCAGCAGGCGCGTCGCGAGACCTACCTCGAGAAGGGCTCCGAGGACAAGTTCGACGACGAGGACTACCTCTGGTCGGAGTCCCTCGACATCAACGTCAAGAAGCTCGACGAGGACGAGCGCGCGAAGCTCCTCAAGGAGCTGCGCAAGACGTTCGAGGCGGACATCGCCGACACCGAGGCGTACATCGAGGACGCCATCGAGCGCATGCGCTCGGTCTGGGACCTGTTCCGCGAGATGGGCCCGAAGCAGATCGAGCACGACGAGACGATCTTCCGTGAGCTCAAGGAGCGCTTCGGCTCTCCCTACGGCTTCGGCGAGTACTTCCGCGGCGGCATGGGCGCGGAGTCCGTCCGCGACCTGCTCTCCCAGATCGACCTCACGGCCGAGAAGGAGCGCCTGGAGGAGGAGATCAAGACCGCCAAGGGCCAGAAGCAGCAGCGCGCGGTCAAGCGCCTGAAGGTCGTGTCGGCGTTCCTCAAGCAGGACAACACCGGCAAGGCCATCAACACGCCGGACATGATGATCCTCGAGGCCGTGCCGGTGATCCCGCCGGAGCTGCGCCCGATGGTCCAGCTCGACGGCGGGCGCTTCGCGACGTCCGACCTCAACGACCTCTACCGCCGCGTCATCAACCGCAACAACCGCCTCAAGCGGCTGTTGGACCTCGGCGCGCCGGAGATCATCGTCAACAACGAGAAGCGGATGTTGCAGGAGGCCGTCGACGCGCTGTTCGACAACGGCCGCCGCGGGCGTCCGGTCACCGGCCCGGGCAACCGGCCGCTGAAGTCCCTGAGCGACATGCTCAAGGGCAAGCAGGGCCGCTTCCGCCAGAACCTGCTCGGCAAGCGCGTGGACTATTCGGGCCGCTCGGTCATCGTGGCCGGGCCGTACCTGAAGCTGCACCAGTGCGGGCTGCCCAAGCTCATGGCGCTGGAGCTCTTCAAGCCGTTCATCATGGCCCAGCTCGTCGAGCGCAAGGCGGCGCAGAACATCAAGGCCGCCAAGAAGATGGTCGACTCGATGATCCCCGAGGTCTGGGACGTCCTCGAGCAGGTCATCCACGAGCACCCGGTCCTGCTCAACCGCGCGCCGACGCTGCACCGCCTGGGCATCCAGGCGTTCGAGCCCGTGCTCGTGGAGGGCAAGGCGATCCAGGTCCATCCGCTCGTCTGTCACGCCTTCAACGCGGACTTCGACGGCGACCAGATGGCGGTCCACCTCCCGCTCTCGGCCGAGGCGCAGGCGGAGGCCCGCATCCTCATGCTGTCGTCGAACAACATCCTGTCGCCGGCCCACGGCCAGCCGCTGGCCACGCCGACGCAGGACATGATCCTCGGTGCCTACTACCTGACCTACGGGCCCGAGGCCGACGAGCTGGAGAAGATCGACCCGGCCACGTACGACCCCAAGCCGCACGTGTTCCGCACCGCCCAGGAGGCCGAGCTCGCATACGAGCTGGGCGCCGTGAAGCTGCACGACCTCGCGGAGTTCCGCGTGCTCGGCCGCGAGGGCGGACACGTCCTGACGACGATCGGACGGATCATCTACAACGACCGCATCGAGCGGGCGCTGCTGGAGGCGATGGGCGACACGTTCGACGTCTCGCAGTACGACTTCGTCAACAAGTCGATGAAGAAGCGCGACACGACTCAGCTCGTCGACCAGCTCGTCCAGAGCTACGGCGCGACGACGATCTCGCAGGTACTCGACGCCTTCAAGGACCTCGGCTTCGAGTTCTCCACGAAGGCCGGCATCACGATCTCCAAGAACGACGTCGTGATCCCGCCCAGCAAGGGCGAGATCGTGGAGTCCTACGAGGAGAAGGTGGCCGAGCTGCAGGGCCAGTACGACATGGGCCTGATCACGCAGGAGGAGCGCCACGAAGCGGTCGTCGCGCAGTGGAACGAGTGCACCGAAGAGGTTGCGGACGCGATGGTCGCCAACCTCGACAAGCTCAATCCCATCTTCATGATGGCCGACTCGGGCGCTCGTGGCTCGTTCAAGCAGATCCGCCAGCTCGCCGGGATGCGCGGCCTCATGGCCAACCCGAAGGGCGAGATCATCGAGCGTCCCGTGAAGGCGAACTTCATGGAGGGCCTCGACGTGCTCGAGTACTTCACCTCGACGCACGGCGCGCGCAAGGGACTGGCCGACACCGCCCTGCGCACCGCTGACTCGGGCTACCTGACGCGCCGTCTGGTCGACGTCGCACAGGACGTGATCATCCGCGAGGCCGACTGCGGCACCCAGGAGTTCATCGAGCTGCACCTGACCAAGGACGACGGCTCGCTCAACGACAACCTGCTCGGCCGCTTCGCGGCCCGGGAGATCGCCACCAAGCGCGGGCGCGTGATCGTCGAGAAGGGCGGGCTGATCGATCGCCCCGAGCTCGGCGACATCCAGGAGAACGTCGACCAGATCAAGGCCGACAACCACGGCGTCGTCAAGATCGCCGTGCGCTCCGTGCTGAAGTGCGAGGCCGCCAGCGGCGTCTGCCAGGCCTGCTACGGGCGCTCGATGGCCTCCGGTCAGACGGCCCAGATCGGCGACGCGGTCGGCATCATCGCCGCGCAGTCGATCGGCGAGCCCGGCACGCAGCTGACGATGCGCACGTTCCACACCGGCGGCGTCGCCGGCGCGGACATCACGCACGGCCTGCCCCGTGTCGTGGAGCTGTTCGAGGCGCGCAAGCCCAAGGGCCTGGCGAAGATCGCCGAGCAGGACGGCACGATCACGATCGAGGAGTCCGACAAGGCCCTGACAGTCGTCATCACCGACGCGTCGGGCGAGGAGCACCGCCACACGTTCCCGCGCCGGACGCGCCTGTTCGTCGAGAACGGCGAGGCCGTCGAGGCCGGCACGCAGCTCAACGAGGGGTCGCTGTACCCGCACGAGCTGCTGGCGATCCGCGGCCGCACGGAGACCGAGCAGTACCTCGTCAAGGAGGTACAGGAGGTCTACGTGTCCCAGGGCGTGGACATCAACGACAAGCACATCGAGCTCATCGCGCGACAGATGCTCAAGAAGGTGCGCGTCGACCAGAAGGGCGACACGGACTACCTCCCCGGGCAGTTCGTCGACCGCTTCGAGTTCGCGCGCATCAACGACGAGATCATCGGCAAGGGCGGTGAGACCGCGCAGTACGAGGACATCATCCTCGGCATCACGAAGGCCTCGCTGAACACGGACTCGTTCCTCTCGGCGGCCTCCTTCCAGGAGACCACGAAGGTCCTGACCGACGCGGCGCTCGAGGGCAAGATCGACCGTCTCAACGGCCTGAAGGAGAACGTGATCATCGGCAAGCTGATCCCGGCCGCGACGGGACTGAAGCGCTACCGGCGCATCGAGATCGAGCCGTCGGAGCCGCTGCCGCGCGCGATGGACGATGTCGGCCTGCTCGACCAGGACGAGATCGCCGCCGAGCTCGGGCTCGGCGACGGCGCCGGCCTGGGCGGCTTCGGCTCGGCGTTCAACGAGGACATCGCCTCGCTCGAGGAGATCGGCACCGGCGCCGGCGACACCGGCTTCGCCGAGGAGCTCGCCGACCTCGACGTGCCCGAGCAGAAGTAGCCGCAGTGGTTGGCCCGGCACCGTCGGCGCGTTCCTGCGCCGGCGGCGCCGCGGTCGTCGTATTACGGTTGTGCGTAGTACAGGGGGCGCTCTATCGAGCGCGCCGGCCGGCGCGCCGATACGTGACGTGTGCACGTGCGCCTGCGTCCGTTCGTCCTTGCCGTCGCGCTGATCGCCGTCGCGGTCCTCGCGCTGCGCGGTGAGAGCGAGTCCGACGCGGTGCTGGCCGTCGCGGCGCCGGTCGCCCAGGGCGAGCGGCTCGGCCCGCCGACGCCGTCCGTCGACGCGCTGCTTGCGGCGCGCGCGGAGGCCGAGGCGCGGGCGCGTGTCGCACAGAAGCGCCGCATCGCGGCGGCGCGGCGTGCCGAGGCGCGTCGCCTGCGGCGGTCGCGCAGCGTTCCCGGCGCCCTGCGGCGCGCGTGGCTGACGCACGCGATCAGCCGCCGCGAGTACGACCGCCTGCGCGCGACGTGGTGGCGCGCCAACCGCGACGTGCAGCGCCTGAGCGGCATCCGTCGTACCGAGCTGGGTGCCGTGATCGCGATGGCCTCGCAGCTTGCCGCAGCGCGCATCCTCACGCCCAGCCGCCTGGAGCCCGTCTTCCTGACGATCCGGCGAAACCGCGAGTTCTGGACATCGCGACCGCTGCCGCGACCCGGCGCGCGCGTCACGTTCCGCGGCGATCCGGTCGTCTTCGAGTATTACTCCGGCCGTGGCCTGGCGATCCAGCCGCTGGCGAGCTTCGGCAAGGCCAATGCGCTGGCTGGCGCGTGCCTGCGGCTGGCTCAGCGCTATCCGTGCCGGCCCGCCGCGCTGCGCCGCCTGCTCGAGCGGATGGTCGCGCTCGGCAGCGAACGCGGCGGGTTTCTGGCCTGGGAGTACCTCATCGCGTTTGGCAGCGGCGCCCCGCCGTGGATCAGCGCCATGACGCAGGCGACCGGCGCGCAGGCGCTGGCGCGCGGCCGGCGCGCGCTCGGCGATGTGCGCTTTGGGCGCGCCGCGCGGCG
>CADCVQ010000131.1 GCA_902806175.1 uncultured Solirubrobacteraceae bacterium | reverse complement strand
GCTACCGACAACGCGCCCGAGCGCGACTTCCTGCGCCGCCGACGCGATGCACTCGACGCGGCCTGACGGCCGGCGTCAGTCGAACACGTCGATCCAGGTGACCACCTGCCGCCCGGGCCGGTCGCGACGGGCACCGCGCGCGTGCGGCGGCGCTGGCTCGGATGGCTCAGCAGGGCGTCGCGCGCGACCTGTGAGATCTCGCTCGGATGAACCGATCAAACCCGCCCTTCGCATAGCGAGCGTGGAGGGCGGCGGGTCAGCGGGCCCGCCGTCCGTCACATAGGGTGCCAGCGTGGCTGACGGGGTCGCTCCGGACGTTCGTGACGGGTTGACGCCGGTGTGCCGACGCGCGCTGTGCGAGCTGGCGCGGGCGCGGGCACGGACGCCGCAGTACGTCAACAGCGCCCGGGCCGTGGACTCGGTGCTCGGCACCGGCCCCGTCGACGGCGGGCGGCGGGCGATCTATGCGGAGCTCGTGCGGATGGCTCGTGATTGGGAGGTGCGCCATCCCCTCGTCGACGGCCAGGGCAACCTCGGCTCGCTGGACGGCGACGGTGCGGTGAGCGCGGACTACACCGAGCTGCGGCTGGGCGTCCTGGGCGACGCGTTGCTGCGTGACGTGGGCGACGATGTCTTCGAGGGCCCTGCCGACGCGGTGACGGGCGCTGAGCCGCAGGTCCTGCCGGCGCGCTTTCCCAACCTGCTCGTCAACGGCTCCTTCAGCGTCGCGACGAGCACGGCGTCGCGGTTTCCGCCGCACAACCTGCGCGAGGTCGTCGACGCCGTCATCGCCTACATCAGCGATCCGGACATCGACACCGCCGGGCTGACGCGCCACGTCCGAGGGCCGGACTTCCCGACCGGCGCCCTCGTCGCCGGCGGCCGCGAGCTGCACGACGCGTATGCCGCCGGCCGCGGCCCCGTCGTCGTGCGTGCGAGGACCGAACTCGAGGCCGACCCGCAGTCGCCGCGGGCGATCGTCGTCACCGAGCTGCCGTTCATGGTGAGCAAGGGCGGGCGCGCCGGCGTTCTCGCGGACATCGGTCGGGCGACGCGCGCCAAGAGGGTCCGCGGCGTCCGCGCTGTCGCGGACGAGTCAAGCGCGGCGGCCGGGCTGCGGATCGTGATCGAGCTTGACCGCGCCGCCGACGCGGATGCCGTCCTCGAGCAGCTCTGCGAGCACACGCAGCTGCAGACCACCTACGAGCTGCACCTCGTTGCGTCCGTCGCCGGCCACGCGCGCACGATCAGCCTGCGCGACGCGATCGGCCACTACGTCGAGCACCGCCGCGACGTCGTGGCCCGGCGCACGGGGCTGCGCTCAGAGGAGCGCGTGCTCGATCTCGTGCGCCGTGACCTGCTCGACATCGCCGCGACGCAGGGCGACGATCGCCGCAGCGAGATCGGCTGACGCTGGTACGCCGTGGCGCCTACGCGCCGTGGCACTTCTTGAACTTCTTGCCCGACCCGCACCAGCACGGATCGTTGCGGCCGATCTGCTCCTCCTCGGCGAGCACGCGCTGCTCGACCGGCGCCGGCAGCTCTTCCTCCTCGTAGTACTCCTCGCCGGCGCCACCGCCGGCAGCCGCGATCGCCAGGGCGCTCGGTCCGGCGCCCGCGCCGCCTGAGTACGACACGCGCCCGGGACGCGTCGAGGTGCCGCTCGTCTCGTAACGCTGGGCTGCGTCCTCGCCGTCCTCGACCGTGAACTCGAGGTTGAACACCATCCGCGTGAAGTCCGCCCAGATCGTGTTCATGAGGTCCTGGAAGAGCGTGAAGGCCTCGTTCTTGTACGCCACGATCGGCTCGATCTGGGCGAACCCGCGCAGGTGGATGCCCTCGCGCAGGTAATCCATGTCGTAGAGGTGCTCGCGCCAGCGGGTGTCGATGAACTGCAACAGCAGGTAGCGCTCGACGGTCCGCATGACCTCGTCGCCCAGCTCCTGCTCGCGCTCGTCGTAGAGCCCGATGGCGTCGTCGGTGATCCTGCTGATCAGTAGCTCGCGGTCGGTCTGCTCCGGCGTCAGGTCGTCGGACGCGAGCATCTCGACTGGGAAGATGTCGTCGAGCGCCGTGAGCATCCCCTCCAGGTCCCAGTCCTCGATGAAGTCGCCCGGCGTGAACTCGCCGATCGTCCGCTCGATGACGTTGGCGATCTCCTCGCGGACCTGCGCGCTCATGTCCTTGCCCTCGAGGATCTCGTCGCGGAACTTGTAGACGATCCGGCGCTGCTCGTTCATGACGTCGTCGTACTCGAGCACGCGCTTGCGCTGCAGGAAGTTCTGCTCCTCGACCTTCTTCTGGGCCTTCTCGATCTGCTTGGAGAGCATGCCGGCCTCGATCGGCTCCTCGTTGCCCTCCTCGTCGACGCTTCCGAGCCGGTCGAGGATCTTGTAGATGCGGTCGCCGGCGAACAGCCGCACGAGGTCGTCTTCGGCGGAGAGGAAGAAGCGCGACTCGCCGGGGTCGCCCTGGCGGCCGGCGCGCCCGCGCAGCTGGTTGTCGATCCGGCGCGACTCGTGGCGCTCGGTGCCGACGATGTACAGGCCGCCGGCGTCGAGCACCTTCTCCCTGTCGGCCTCGACGCGCGCCTCGATCTTCGGCAGCACGTCGGCGAAGCGCTCGTCGTAGTCGGGGTCGCCGGGCTTGAGGCCGAGCTTCTTCAGCTCGACCTGCGTCAGGTGCTCGGTGTTGCCGCCGAGCTTGATGTCGACGCCGCGGCCCGCCATGTTCGTCGCGATCGTGACCGCGCCGGGCTGACCGGCCTCGGCGACGATCTCGCCCTCGCGCTCGGCGAACTCGGGCTTGGCGTTGAGCACGACGTGCTTGACGCCGCGCTTGTTCAGCTCGCCCGACAGCAGTTCGGAGACCTCGACGGAGACCGTGCCGACGAGCACGGGCTGCCCGGCCTCGTGGCGCTCGATGATCTCGCGGCTGACGGCGCTCCACTTGCCGTCCTTGGTCTTGTAGACCTGATCGTTCTTGTCGGCGCGGATCATCGCCTGGTTTGTCGGGATCTCGACGACGGCGAGCTTGTAGATCTTCATGAACTCGGTCGCCTCGGTGAGGGCGGTGCCGGTCATGCCCGCGAGCTTCTTGTAGAGGCGGAAGTAGTTCTGCAGCGTGATCGTCGCGAGGGTCTGGTTCTCCTCCTGGACGTGCACGCCCTCCTTGGCCTCGATCGCCTGGTGCAGGCCCTCAGACCAGCGCCGGCCCTCGAGGATGCGGCCCGTGAACTCGTCGATGATCATCACCTCGCCGTCGATGACGGCGTAGTCGACGTCGCGCTTGTACAGCGACTCGGCCTTCAGCGCCTGCTGGAGGTGGTTGACGAGCGGCCCGTTCTCGGCGCGGTACAGGTGCGAGATGCCGAGGAACCTCTCGGCCTTCGCGACGCCCTGCTCGGTCACCGCGACGGTCTTGTGCTTCTCCTCGAACTCGAAGTCGTAGTCGGCGACGTAGTCCTTCTTCATCCGCGGGTCCATGTTGTCGGGCTTCTTGCCCGGGACCATGCGCTTGGCGAGCTTGGCGAACTGCCCGTACAGATCGCCCGCGGCCTCCGGCGAGCCGGAGATGATCAGCGGGGTGCGCGCCTCGTCGATGAGGATGTTGTCGACCTCGTCGACGATCCCGTACGGGTGGCCGCGCTGGACCTTCTCCTCCAGCGAGCCGGCCATGTTGTCGCGCAGGTAGTCAAAGCCGAATTCCGAGTTCGTGCCGTACGTGACGTCGGCGGCGTAGGCCTCGAGCTTGTCGGCGACCGGCTGCATGTTCTGCAGCACGCCGACCTTCACGCCCAGCGCGTGGTAGATCGGGCTCATCCACTCCGCGTCGCGGCGGGCGAGGTAGTCGTTGACCGTCACGAGGTGCACGCCGGTGCCCGCCAGCGAGTTCAGCACGACGGCGAGCGTCGCCGTCAGGGTCTTGCCCTCGCCGGTCTTCATCTCGGCGATCGAGCCGCTGTGCAGCACCATGCCGCCGATCAGCTGCACGTCGAAGTGGCGCATGCCCATCTCGCGCTTGCCGGTCTCGCGCACGATCGCGAAGGTCTCCGGCAGGAGGTCGTCGAGGTTCGCGCCGTTGCGCGCCTGCTCGCGCAGCCCGTCCATGCGCGCGCGCAGCTCGTCGCCGGATTCGAGCTCGAGCTCTGCCTCGAAGTCGTTGATGCGGGCGACGCGCTTCTCGAACTGCTTGAACTGCTTGGCTTCGCCCATCCGGAGGGCGCGGTCCAGGAGAGCCATGCGGCTCAGGATACCGACGCGGCGGGCCCCGCCCGCCGCGTCGTCCACTCGATGTCGGTGCTCCGGTTAGACCGCCGGCTGCGGCGGCCCGCTGCGCGCTTCGCGGCGCCGGCGGCGCTTGTCGCGATCGCGCTTGACCTGGCGCGCGAGGTCGTCGGCGCACAGCCGGATCGCGTGCGCCATCTCGCGCGAGGAGCACTCCGCGTGCAGCTTGACGCGCTTGATGTACAGCGTCACGCTGGCGACCTGCGACTCGGCGATCTTCGGGTTTCGCTCCTCGCGCAGCTCGATCTCCATGCGCGCAAGGTCGGAGACCTGGGCGGCGACCTTGCGGAACTTGCGTTCCACCAGCTCGCGCAGCTCGTCGTTGACCGGGACGTTGCGGCCCTTGACCTCGATCTGCATGTCGAGACCTCTCTGTCGAACGGACGTGCGAAGGATCGATGGTACGCCCGCCCGCGGTCGCAATCAATGGGGACGATCGTCCAGCGTCCTGGCCCATGTGATAGCGGCGATACGCCGGCATCCGGCCTGTCGCAGCGCCTCGGCGCAGGCGTTCAGCGTCGCGCCCGTCGTGTGCACGTCGTCGACGAGCACGACGTGCTCGGGCGGCGTCCCGCGGACGCAGAAGTCGAGGTTGGCCGCGGCGCGGCGCGCCGCGCGCGAGGACCCGAGCTGGCGCGACGCGCCGCCCCCGCGGCGTAG
>CADCVQ010000130.1 GCA_902806175.1 uncultured Solirubrobacteraceae bacterium | reverse complement strand
GCGGCGTGTTCCTATACTGGCCACCCGTCCTGGGGGCGTAGCTCAGTTGGTTAGAGCGCCGGCCTGTCACGCCGGAGGTCGCGGGTTCGAGTCCCGTCGCTCCCGCTTCGCAGCGGGATGCAGGTTCCGCCCGACCCGGAATGGGAGGACGTCAAACCATGGCGTCACCCGCAGCGCGATACTCGCGGTCCGATGATCGCTCGGACTCAGTTGAGCCTCGTGGAGATGCCGCACGTCGTCCTGCGTCCCGGGCTGGTGCGGTCACGTGGCGAGGGCGCCGCGAAGCCGGTGCTGCACGAACCCGCGCCGCCTGCAGCCGAGCGAAGGTGAGCGGCGACCGTGCTGCACGTTCACCGGGCTGAGCGCGCGGACGGTCTCGTGGACGCGCTGCGCGGGCTGCTGCGCGACCCGCTCTCCGACCCGTTCGCGCCGGAGGTGATCGCCGTGCCGACGCGTGGCATGGAGCGCTGGCTGACGCAGCGGATGTCCACATGCCTGGGCGTCTCGGACGGCCGCCGCGATGGCGTGTGCGCGAACGTCGGGTTCCCGTCGCCGCGCCGGCTCGTGGCCGACGCCGTGGCGGCGGCGTCGGGGATCGACCCTGACGCCGACCCCTGGCTCGTCGAGCATGCCGTGTGGCCGCTGCTGGACGTGGTCGAGGGCTGCCTGGAGGAGCCGTGGCTGGAGAGCCTGGCGGCGCATCTGGGCGCGGGCGACGACGCCCGCGACGAGTCGCGGCGCGCGCGGCGCCTGAGCACCGTGCGTCACATCGCCGACCTGTTCGATCGCTACGCCGTGCATCGCCCCGAGATGGTGCGCACCTGGGCGCGCTCGCAGGACGCCGACGGCACGGGCCGCCCGCTGCCCGACGGGGCGCTGTGGCAGGCGGAGTTGTGGCGGCGGCTGCGCGAGCGCATCGGCATCGACAGCCCGGCCGAGCGCTTGGAGGGCGCGTGCGCGCGCCTGCGCGCTGAGCCCGATCTCGTCGAGCTGCCGCCACGGCTGTCGCTGTTCGGCCTGACGCGCCTGCCCGCCGGCCGCCTCGCGGTGCTGCGCGCGCTGGCGGCGCAGCGCGACGTGCACCTCTTCCTGCTGCACCCGTCGCCGGTGCTGTGGCAGCAGATCGCCGCGGCCCGGGCGGGGCGGCCGGCGATCGTGCGCCGCGACGACGACGTGACCGCGACGCTGCCGACCAACAGCCTGCTCGCGTCGTGGGGGCAGGACGCGCGCGAGCTGCAGCTCGTCGTCGGCACCGACGACGACCGGCCCGATCACCACCACCCCGTCGAGCATGGCAGCGAAACGCTGCTGGCGCGCATCCAATCGGACGTGCGCGCCGACCGGGCGCCGCCGGGCGAGCCGCTGCCGGGCGCGGAGGACCTTCGCCCGCCCCTGGACCGCGACGACCGCAGCGTGCAGGTCCACGCCTGCCACGGCCGCGCGCGCCAGGTCGAGGTCGCGCGCGACGCGATCCTGCACCTGCTGCAGGACGACGCAAACCTCGAGCCGCGCGACGTCATCGTCATGTGCCCGGACATCGAGGCCTTCGCGCCGCTGATCCACGCGACGTTCGGCGTCCGCGCGTTGCTGGCCGACGAGGACGATTCCGACGACGCGCCCGCCGACACCGGGCTGCCGGACCTGCGCGTGCGGCTCGCCGACCGCGCGCTGCGCCAGACCAACCCGGTGCTCGGCGTCGTCGCGCAGCTGCTCGACCTCACCGGCGCGCGGCTGACCGCGTCGCAGGTGCTCGACCTCGCCGACCGCGACCCCGTCCGGCGGCGCTTCGGCTTCGACGACGACGACGTCACGCGGATGCAGGAGTGGATCGCCGACGGCGGGATCCGCTGGGGCCTGGATGCGTCCCATCGCGCGCCGTTCAAGCTCGAGTCGCTCGCCGCCGGGACGTGGCGCGCGGGCCTCGATCGGCTGCTCGTCGGGGTCGCGATGACCGAGGAGGGCCACCGCCTGTACGAAGGGGTGCTGGCGCTCGACGACGTCGACAGCGGCGCGATCGACCTCGCCGGACGCTTCGCGGAGCTCGTCGCCCGCTTGGGCGCGGCGCTCGACGCGCTGGGCGAGGCGAAGACGGTCAGCAGGTGGGCGGCGGCGATCGCGGACGCGGCCGACGCGCTGACGGCGACGAGCCCGCGCGACGGCTGGCAGCGCGCCGAGCTGCAGCGCCTGCTCGACGACCTCGCCGAGCAGGCGCGCGCCGGCGGCCGCGACGACACGACGAGCCTGCTGCCGGCGGAGGTGCGAGCGCTGTTCGCGGAGCGCCTGAAGGGCCGCCCGACGCGCGCGAACTTCCGGACGGGGCACCTGACGATCTGCACGCTCGTGCCGATGCGCTCGGTCCCGCACCGCATCGTCTGCCTGCTCGGCCTCGACGACGGAGCGTTTCCGCGCAAGGCTCACCGCGACGGCGACGACCTCATGCTCGCCGACGAGCACGTCGGCGACCGCGACACGCGCACCGAGGATCGCCAGATGCTGCTCGACGCGCTGCTGGCGGCGACCGACCGGCTGATCGTCACGTACAGCGGCAACGACGAGCGCACGAACGTGGCGCGCCCGCCGGCAGTACCGGTCGGCGAGCTGCTCGACGTCGTCGATCGCACCGTGCGCGTCGACGGGGGCGGGCGCGAGGCGCGCGAGCAGGTCGTCGTGCGCCATCCGCTGCAGCCGTTCGATCCGCGCAACTTCGAGACCGGGCGGTTCGTGCGCGAGCGGGCGTGGAGCTTTGACCGCGTCGCGCTGGACGGGGCGCGGGCGATCGTCGGCCCGCGCGCGGGCGAGGCGCCGTTTCTGCGCGCGCCGCTGGAGCCGGTGGCCGGCCCGGTGGTGGAGCTCGACGGCCTCGTGCGCTTCGTCGAGCGCCCCGTGCGCGCGTTCCTGCGCCAGCGGCTGGGGATCAGCGTCGCCGACTACGACGAGGACGTCGCCGACGCGCTGCCCGTCGAGCTCGACGGGCTCGGCGTGTGGGCCGTGGGCCAGCGGCTCGTCGACGGGCTGATCGGCGGTGCCGAGCTCGACGCCTGCATCGCGGCGGAGGTCGCGCGCGGGACGCTGCCTCCGGGGGCGTTGAGCGCACAGGTCATCGAGCGCGTGCGCCCGACCGTGCAGGACATCGCCGCGCAGGCCGCGAGGCTGCTCGGCGCCGCCGGCGAACCGGGGTCGGTCGAGGTGAGCGCGCTCGTCGGCGATGGGCGCTTCCTGCGCGGGACGGCGCCCGGCGTGCGCGGCGACGTGCTCGGCGCGGTGACGTACTCGCGCGTGAATCCGCGCCATCGGCTCGCCGCGTGGGTGCGGCTGCTCGCGCTGACGGCGTCGCACCCGCAGCGGCCGTTCGAGTCGGTGACGATCGGCCGGGCGCGCTCCGGCGCCGCCGACGGCGCGCGCGTCACGGTCGCACGGATCGGGATGCTCGGCGGCGACGCGGACGCGCGCAGCGATCGCGCGCTGACCGCGCTGTCGCGGCTGATCGACGTCTACGACCGCGGGCTGCGCGAGGCGCTGCCGATCGCCTGCATGACCTCGGGTGCATATGCGGCCGCGGCGCGGCACGGCGCGAACCCGGCGGCTGCGGCGCGCAAGGCGTGGGAGTCGACGTGGAACTACGACAGGGAGGACCGCGAGCCCGACCACCTGCTCGTGTTCGGCGGCGAGCTCACGATCGAGGAGTTGCTGCGCGAGCGCCCGCGCGCCGACGAGCAGGGCGACGGCTGGGATGCGTCGGAGGAGACGCGCTTCGGCCGCTACGCGCGGCGCGTATGGGACGACCTGCTGGCCTGCGAGGAGGTCGTCGACCGATGAGCGTGCGGATCGCGGCGCCGCTGCCCTTCGACGTCTGCGGCCCGCTGCCGAGCGGGATCACCGTGCTCGAGGCGAGCGCGGGGACCGGCAAGACGTTCACGATTGCCGCGCTCGCCGCGCGCTATGTCGCCGTGGGCACGCCGCTTGACGAGATCCTGCTCGTGACGTTTACGCGGATGGCGACCGGCGAGTTGCGCGACCGCGTGCGCGAGCGGCTCGTCCACACCGAGCAGGGCCTCGCCCGCCACCTCGCGGGGGCGTCGCCGGCCGACGCCGACGCGGTCGTCGCGCTGCTCGCGGCCGGTCCGGCCGCCGAGGTCCGCGAGCGCCGCGAACGCCTCGTCCGCGCGCTCGCGCGCTTCGATGCGGCGACGATCGCGACGACGCACGGCTTCTGCCAGGAGGTGCTCGGCGGCCTGGGGATCGTCGGCGACGTCGAGACCGACATGACGTTCGTCGAGGATCCCGCCGACCTCATCGAGGAGGTCGTCGACGACCTCTTCGTGCGGCGCTTTCACCGCCACGGCGAGCCGCAGTTCGGGCGTGAGGAGGCGCTGCGCATCGCGCGTATCGCGATCGGCAACCCTGCCGCGCGGATCGAGCCCGACGACGCGCCCGAGCACAGCATCGCCGCGATGCGCGTGCGCTTCGCGAAGGTGGTCTGCCAGGAGTTCGAGCGGCGCAAGCGGCGCATGGCGCTGATCACCTACGACGACCTGCTCACGCGGCTGAAGGACACGCTCACGGGTGGTGGTGGCGAGGCGGCGGCGGCGCGGCTGCGGGCGCGCTACCGCGTCGTCCTCGTCGACGAGTTCCAGGACACCGACCCCGTGCAATGGGAGATCATGCGCCGCGCGTTCGGTGGCGACGGCGTCGCGCTGATCCTCATCGGCGACCCCAAACAGGCGATCTACGCCTTCCGCGGCGCCGACGTCTATGCCTACCTCGCGGCGCGGGCGACCGCGGGCGCGCACGCCACACTCGAGGTCAACTGGCGCAGCGACCAGTCGCTGATCGACGCCTACGACGCGATGTTCGGCGGCGCGACGCTCGGCCACGAGGGGATCGTCTACCGGCGCGTGCGCGCGGCGCCGGCCAACCAGACGCCGGGGCTGATCGGCGCACCGGTGAGCGCGGCCGTGCGCGTGCGGGTCGTGCACCGCGACGAGCCGTCGATCACGACGACGGGCGGCGGCTACGCCGGCGCTCCGTCGGCGCGCGACCACATCGCGCAGGATTTGGCCGCCGATCTCGTCGGGCTGCTGTCCTGCGGGGCGGTCGTCGAGCTCCGCGGCGGCGGCGCCGACGGGCCGCCGCGCCGCGAGCCGATCCGTCCGGGGCACGTTGCGGTGCTCGTGCGCACCCACCGCAACGCGGCGCTCGTGCGCGACGAGCTCGACGCCGCCGCCATCCCGGCCGTGATCAACGGCGCCGGCAGCGTGTTCGGGACCGTCCCGGCGCGCGACTGGCTGCGCGTGCTGGAGGCGATCGAGCGGCCCGCATCGTCGACACGGGCGCGGTCGGCGGCGCTGACGCCGTTTCTCGGCTGGACGGCGGAGCGGGTCGCCTGTGCGGGCGAGGCGGAGTGGGAGGAGATCCACCGCCGGCTGCATCGCTGGGCGCGGGTGCTACGCACGAGCGGCGTCGCGGCGCTGACGGAGGCGATCACGCGCGCCGAGCGGCTGCCCGGACGGGTGCTCGCGACGGCGGACGGCGAGCGCGACCTGACCGACCTGCGCCACGTCGGCCAGCTGCTGCACGCGACCGCGACGGCCGAAGGAATGGGCGGCGCGGCGCTGACGGCATGGCTGCGCCAGCGCATCGCGGCGGCGGCGAGCGAGACGAGCGACGAGGAGCGCACGCGGCGGCTGGAGTCCGACGCCGAGGCCGTCCAGGTGCTGACGATCCACCGCAGCAAGGGCCTGGAGTTCCCGGTCGTCTACTGCCCCGACCTGTGGGAGCCGGGATATATCCCGCGCGACGCGCACCCGATCTTCTTCCACGATCCCGCGCAGGACGATGCGCGGACGATCGACGTCGGGTTGGAGGGGCCGGATTGGAAGCGCCACTGCCGCCACCACGAGGAGGAGCAGCGCGGCGAGGACCTGCGGCTGGCGTATGTGGCGTTGACGCGGGCCAGGCATCAGGCCGTGCTGTGGTGGGCGGGGTCGTTCGAGAGCCGCAACTCCGCGCTCGGGCGGCTGCTGTTCGCGCGCGGCGAGGACGGGCTCGTCGCGCCGGCTGGCAGCGCCACGCCAACGGACGGGGCTGCGGTCGCGCGCTTTGAAGAGCTGGCTTCGCAGGCGCCCGGGTGCATCAGCGTGGAGCGCTCGCGGCTCGGGATGCCGGCGTCGTGGGCGCCCGCGTCGCCGACGGCGGCGGAGCTGTCGGCGGCCGCGTTCGGTCGCCGGCTGGATGCGCGCTGGCGGCGCACGTCGTTCAGCGACATCTCTGCGGGCGCGTACGAGGCGAGCGTCGGGAGTGAGCCGGAGGAGGAGGTGGTGGACGACGAGGCGCCGTCGGGCGTTGGGCCGGTTGCCACCGCGGTGGGCGACGAAGCGGTCGAGGCGACGCGGCTGGGCGGCCCAGTCGCGCTGGCGGCGATGCCGGTCGGGATGAACGTCGGCACGCTCGTGCATCGGGCGCTCGAGGCGACGGACTTCGCGGCGGATGATCTCGAGGCCGAGGTCGCCGCCTGTATCTCTCAGGGCCAGGGCTGGCGCCACGTCGACCTCGGTGATGTCGGGGTCGCCGCTGCCGGCCTGAGCGCGGCGCTGCAGACGCCGCTCGGCCCGCTGCTGGGTGGGTTGCGCCTGTGCGACGTCGCGCGTGCCGACCGCCTGGACGAGCTCGAGTTCGAGCTGCCGCTCGTCGGCGGCGACGAGCCTACGGGGCGGCTGACGCTTGCCGCGATCGCCGCTGTCCTGCGCGAGCATCTGTCTGCGGGTGACCCGCTGCACGACTACGCCGCGCGGCTCGACGACCCGGCGCTGCGCCAGAGCGTGCGCGGCTTTCTCACCGGCAGCATCGACCTCGTGGTGCGGGTGCCCGCGTTTGACGGCGGCGAGCCCCGCTACGCGATCGTCGACTACAAGACCAACTGGCTCGGCGCGCCCGGCGAGGAGCTGACGGCGTGGCATCACCGCCCCGCCGCGCTGGCGAGCGAGATGCGCCACCGCCACTACGGTCTGCAGGCGCTGCTGTACACGGTCGCGCTGCACCGCTACCTGCGCTGGCGGCTGCCCCGCTACGACCCCGAGCGTCATGTGGCGGGCGTGCTGTATCTCTTCCTGCGCGGGATGATCGGGCCGGACACGCCGGTGGTGGACGGCGAGCCGTGCGGCGTGTTCGCGTGGCGGCCGCCGGGCGCGCTCGTGGCGGCGCTCAGCGACCTGTTCGACTGCGGGCAGGCGCGATGATCGGACCGCCTCTGATCGAGGTCGACGTGAACGACCCGCGGCGCGCGCGCCGCGCCCCTGGGCTGCTGCGCGCGTTCAACGACATCGGCGTGCTGTCGGCCGCCGACGTCCACGTCGCGGTGCGTCTGTGCTCGCTCGCCGGCGAGCAGGACGACCGGGTCGCGCTCGGCGCCGCGTTCGCCGTCCGCGGCCCGCGGCTCGGCCACGTGCTCGTCGACCTCGCCACGATCCGAGCCACGGCGGCGGTCGACTCCGAGGAGCCGGTCGACCTGTCGGCGCTGCCGTGGCCCGAGCCCGAGGAATGGGTGCGGGCGCTCGCGGGCAGCGCGCTCGTCGCGGTCGGCGAGGACGCAGAGCCTGACGCCGGGCGCCCGCTGCGCCTCGTCGGCAGCACGCTGTATCTCGATCGCTACTGGCGCGAGGAACGCGAGGTGGCCGCCGACCTGCGGACGTTCAGCGACGGGCCGGCGGCGACGTTCGACGTCGACGTGCTCGCAGGCGGGCTCGCGCGCCTGTTCGCCGGGGACGCCGACACGGGGCAGCGGCTTGCCGCCGCAACTGCCGTGCTGCGGCGCTTCGCGGTCGTCGCCGGCGGGCCCGGCACCGGCAAGACGACGACCGTCGCGCGGATCGTCGCGCTGCTCGCCGAGCAGGCGGCCGCCGCGGGCGAGCCGCCACCGCACGTCGCGCTCGCCGCGCCGACGGGCAAAGCCGCCGCCCGCCTGCAAGAGGCCGTCCACGCCGAGGCTGTGGAGCTGGAAGTCGACGACGCGGTGCGCGCCCAACTGCGCGACCTGCACGCCTCCACGCTGCACCGGCTGCTCGGCTGGCGGCCGGGCAGCCACAGCCGATTCCGCCACCACCGCACGAACCGCCTCCCCCACGACGTCGTGATCGTCGACGAGACCTCGATGGTCTCGCTGTCGCTCATGGCAAGGCTCGTCGAGTCGGTGCGGCCGGACGCGCGCCTGATCCTCGTCGGCGACCCCGGCCAGCTCGCGTCGATCGAGGCCGGGGCGGTGCTCGGCGACATCGTCGGGCCCGCGACGGCCGGGCCGCTGATGCGCGCACCCGCCCGCGCCGCGCTCGCCCAAGCGCCAGGCCACGAGATCCCGGCCGCAGCCTCGCCGGAGCCCGGAGCGGGCATCGGCGACGGCATCGTCGTCCTCGACCGCGTGCACCGCTTCGGCGGCGGCATCGCCCGCCTCGCCGACGCCATCCGCCGAGGCGCTCCCGACGAGGTGATGGCGGTCCTTGCGACGCAGCCCCCCGACGTGTCCTGGATCCCCGTCGATGCAGCCGCGGCCGAGGCGCAGCCCGCGCTGGCCGCGGTTCGCGACGAGGCCGTCACCGCCGGCCGAGCCGTCGTCGAGGCGGCGCGCGCCGGCGCCGCACACGACGCAATCGCCGATCTCGGCGCGTTCAGGGTGCTCTGCGCGCACCGCCGAGGAGCACAGGGCGTCGCCGCCTGGACCACCCGCATCGAGGGCTGGCTCGCCAACGCGGTCCCAGGCTTCGACCCCGACGGCGCCGCCTACGTCGGCCGCCCCCTGCTCGTCACCCAGAACGACTACGAGCTACGCCTCTACAACGGCGACACCGGCGTCATCGTCCAGACCAACACCGACCGCGTCAGCGCCGCCTTCGAACGCGGCACGGAGCTGCTCGAGTTCACCCCCACCCGCCTCGGCGCGATCGAAACCGCCTTCGCGATGACGATCCACAAGAGCCAGGGCTCCCAGTTCGACACGGCTGTCGTGTTGCTGCCCGTGGCGACGTCCCGGATCCTCACGCGCGAGCTGCTGTACACCGCGGCGACGCGGGCGCGAACGCGGCTGGTCCTCGTCGGAACGGAAGAGGTGCTGCGCGTGGCAGTGTCACGGCCTGTTGCGCGTGCGTCGGGGCTGCGGGCGCGGCTGTGGGACGTAGACCTACCCTGATGACGGCGCCTGCGCAATCGCGAACTCACCCCGCAGTTCGTTGCGCCTGGTCGCAACGAAGCCGGCATGCCCGCGGCGGCGCGGCCGATCCACCAGCACCGCCCTAGAGAACGACAACGGCCGCGGACAATGCCGCGGCCGTTGCCTGACACCAGTGCCCGGAGCCCACCGGCCCCGCACACCTCAACCAGACTCAGCGAGTCTCGCTGAGCTCCAACTCCTCGTCCTCGACCGCAGGCGCCGACAGCGCGCGCAGCTTGGTCTCGGCGATGATCTCCTGCAGCTCCGCCTCGATCGCCGCGTCCTTGGACTCGACGAACGTCGGGGCGGGCGTCGCGCTCTTCGCGCCGACGACGCGGCGGCGCATGGCCACCACGGCTGCTGCGGCGATCCCGAACAGCCCGAGCAGGCCGACCACGATCGCGGCCGGAACCGGGAACCCGGACTCGGCGGCGGGGCTGGCGGCTGCGGTCGAGTAGACCGCGGGACGCTCGGCGGGAACGCTCGGCCGCACCGTCACGGGGACGTCAGCCACGACGGGCTTGGCGGCCGGACGAGAGGCCTGCCGCTTTGCCGCGCTCGGCTTGGCAGCACCGGCACGCGGCTGCGGCGCAACCGCCCGCTTGGCGACCGGAACCTGACGCTGCGACGTGGCCGGCGCCTGCACCTTGCTGGCGACCGCCTGCGTTGCCGCGGCCGGACGCTGCACCTGTGCCTGTGACGCAGCAGGCTGCTGCGTCTGCGCCTGCGTCGCCGGACGCTGTGAAGGCGCCTTCGAAGCGGGCTTCGCCGCCGGCCGGGCGGCCGGTGCGGGCGACGATGCAGCACTACCGATCGGTGCCGAGCTGGCAGCGCGCTGGACGCCCGGCGCGGCCGGAGCCTCGCCCGGCGCCAACGTACCTGCGGCATGCGGGCACATCGTGCCGTCGGCCATCGGATGGTACGCCTGGGCGGCTGCCGCGGGCAACAGGAGTGCGCCGCACGTCACCGCTCCGACGACGACCGGCCGCAAGCCCGGCCCGTAATGCAAGAACGATTTCATCGTCCTCCCCTCTTCGCGTTTACCTGTACCTGCCCGGCGGTGAGGCGCGGACTGCGCCTCACCGCCGTCGAGAACCAGCCGAGTTGCTCGGCGGTCATCGTCCTGTCGATCCGCCCGACTCGACCATCACGAGATGGTCGGTTGTCGAGCGCATCTTCAGCTGGTTGATCACCCGGCCGGCTTCCGTTGCGCCGCCTGACGACAGCACAAACATACCGCCGATTCGGGCTGCCGCGGCACCAATCACCGCGGCATCCATCTTGCGCCCCGCGTTCGTCGAGAAGAAGACGTTCTCGGGAAGACCCCAGCGGCGCGACTGCGCCACGATCAGCCGAGACGTCTGGACGGCGGTGGCTCCGCTGAGGCGCTGCGGCGCGGGCAACGCGCCCATCACCCCGGCGCCCACGAACTGGCTCGAGCCGACGACGATCGCGCGCGGGATGTTCAGCGCGTTGAGCGCGTCGGCCGTCTCCGTGGGGAGCGCGTTGGCACCGGTGAACAACACCGGCATGCGCCTGTGCGCTGCCAGCACCGAGATCGCGGCCGCATCCGGGCTCGCCGGGTTGACGATGACGGCCTCGCGGAACGCCGGCTTGCCGGCCGCCTTCTGCTCCGCGCTACGGCGGTCCATCGCGGTGGCGATCGCCGCTGCGGTGCCCGCCGCGCCGGTGCCTTCCAAGCGCGTGATCTGGCCCTCCGGGACGCCCGCCGCCGCGAGGTCCGTGATCACCTGCGGCGACAGTGACTGCTCACCGCCGATCACGAACGCACCGACCGGCCCGAGGCGCGTGACCTCGTTGCGCACCGCTGCCGACAGCCCGCCGCGTCCCGTGAGGAGCACGGGACCCACGAAGGCCCGACCCAGGACGCCACCGGCAAGCGCACCTGGCATGTCGCGCTCGTTGACGATCACGACGCGAGTCCACGGGCGGCTGGCGAAGGTGCCCGCGAGGGTTCCCTCCGTACCGCCGGGGAAGGCGCGCCGCGACATCCTGACCGACAGGTCAGAGGCACTCGTGCCCCGCACCCGCCGGACCGGGATGTTCCGCGATCCGTCGAGCGTCGCCTGCGCGAAGTAGATGTTCATGTCGTCGGTCTCGGTGTTGCCGTCGCGCGAGTCCATCCACGCGAACAGGATCCGGTCGTTGCCGAGCGGGATCGACCGCGGGCCGTAATCCCAGTAGGCGCCGAACCGGTAGTCGTAGCCGACGTCGTTGTTGATGTGACGGTCGGTGATCCGGCGCTCGCGCGAGAACGACGCACCGCCGTTCGCGGAGGACCGGTAGTAGGTGTCTCCGATGCGCGCCTCGTCGCACTCGCTGTGCGTGTGCGTGCAGACCCCGGTGATCCCGGTCTCCTTCGCCGGTCCGAGGTACCAGTGGCGACGGTCCTGCCAGACGACGTCCAGGCGGCCGTTCGGAGCAACCGACATCCGCGGGTGCCGCGTCTGCGTGATCTCGAACTGGATCGGGGCCTGCTGGTTCAGCCGGCTGGGGTCAGACCAGGTGTTGCCACCATCGGTGGAACGCTGGAAGTACACGTCCAGGTCCTTGTGGATGAAGTGGTCCGCCCCTCGGACCTGGCCCTGCGTCAGCGGCCGCTCGCCGTTGCCGTAGGTGAGGTAGACGTTGCCCGACCGCGGGTCGGCGGCGAGGCGGGGGAACGTCGAGGCGGTGAACGGATTCGGGGTCCGCGAGTACGGCGCTCCGACCGGGCCGGTGTAGACGAAGCCCTTCACGCCGGCGGCGGGGACGTTCGTCCAGGTCTGGCCCTGGTCCGTCGAGCGGCCGACGACGACGGTGCCTTCGGGCTCGAAGCCCGTCCCGGAGGCCTGCGGCGTCCGCGTGCGCCACGCCACGTAGAGCGTGTCGTTGCGGCCCAGCACGATCTCCGAGGACTCGATCGCGGTGTGCTCGGAGGGGCTCGCGCTGACCTTGCCGCCCCACGTGCGTCCACTGTCCTGCGACGTCGTGACCATGATCCTGTTGATCGCTCGCGGCGAATCGGCCAGCGCCGGGTTGGCGCGCGGCTCGCTCTCGTCGGAGTTGGCGACGACGTGGATGCGATCCTCCGCCGCGCCGGTACCGGGCTTCACGACGAGCTTCGGAAGGGTGTAGTCGGGGCCGACATCGGGGTCGTCGCCGCCGGGCAGGACGACGTCGGCGACGCCGAAGGAGCGCCCGCCGTTGGTCGAGCGCGCGACGAGCACGGACTTGCCGCGGCTGTCGCCCTGCTCGTCCAGGACGCCCGAGGCGAAGGTCGCGTAGACGTTGTTGCCCTTGCCGAAGGCGATGCCCTGGTCGACGAAGTTCGCCAGGTGGCTGCCGACGGTGCAGGGCGGAGAGATGAAGCCGGCCGGCGCCTTCAGGCGAGTCCGGCGCCACTTGCGCCCGCCGTCGGTCGAGACGACGACCTCGCACCACAGCGTCTTGTAGTCGCTGTACATCGCGACGATGTGCCTGGAGTTGCGGGGGTTGACCGCAAGGCTGACGGCGTCACGCCCGTAGATCGGGATGGCGCCTGGAAAGGTCAGCGGGTAGTTCGGGCCGACGCGCAGCGGCGACGTCGGAGAAGGCGCGGTCGCCTGACCGCCGCCCTGTGCAGCCGCAGGCGATGCCACGCCCGCGGCCATGAGCCCGGAAGCGATCACAACTGCGGAAACGAGAAGGCGTGGGTTTCGCCTACGCATGAAAAGTACCTCGCTAGATGCGGTGGTAGGGCAGAGGAAAAGTACGCAGGCGACGGAGACATCCTGCGCTGACGCTCATCGCACGCCGACGCTCATCGGACGGCGAGAACACCGTCCGATGAGCACAGCCGACGAGAGATGCGGCTAGGCGGCCGAGGAGATCCCGGCGGGGAGGCGGCGCCGGCGCGCTGCCATGGCGCTCAGACCGCCGACCAGCATGAGGGCGGAGAGCCCGAGGCCGATCGCCAGCGTCTGCGGGGCGACGGGGCCGCCGCCGGTCGTCACGGGAGCGGCGACGGTCGACGATCCTGCCGAGCGGGCGACGCGCAGCGGCGCGCGACCGGGCGTACCCGCAGCGGGGCGGCCGTTGGGCCCGATCTGCGTCGCGACGACGACGTAGTGGCCCGGGCTGGCGTTCGGCACGGTGAACGTGGCGCTCATCCGACCGTTCGAGCTGGGCCGGCCGGTGAACAGGACCTCGCCGTTGCGGCCGTTCCAGCGGACGCTGACGGGCGACGCGGCGGCGTTGCTGTTGAAGTTGCGGCCGGCGAACGACACCTGCGTACCAGGCGTGGCGGCGGCACGATTGAGCTTGACGGTGGCGAGGTTCGCGCAGGCGAACGCAGTGGCCACGACGGTCAGCGGGACCCCCATGATCCCGACTGCGGCAAGAACGGCGAACCTGCGGCTTGTACGGAACAAGATCGTGTATCTCCTTGAATCTCTCGTCGGCAGCATGCCGAAACGACGACGGTTTGGGACTGCTACCCGGTAAGTGTAGAAAACATCAACTTGCAACTCCACCTAGTGCCCTGGGACCTCCGCGCGGCGCTCGATGCTGTCGTCGCGGCTCTACTCAGGACGGCGCCGCCGAACTGCGGCGCCAGCCAAGAGGACCCCACCGAGCGCCAAGGCCGCGCCGACGAACAGCAGCACCGAGGCTGCCGTCTGCCGTTGCCCGACTTCGACTGCGGCACGGTAGAGATCCTGCTTGCTGGACGCGTCGGTACCCGCCCGCGTGTCGCTCCACACTGCAAATGCACCATTTGCGTCCGAAACTAGACCCAACCTGCTCCCGAGCTCCGGCAGGTCGCGTTCGCTGCCGAACCCCACGCGCGAGTCGAAGTACGAGCTCGTCAGGCTGATGCGCGGCGCGAACGTCCGGCCGCCGTCGTCCGACGTCTGCAGCGACACCTCGTTGAGGACGTCTCGGCGGCCGTCGTCGCGCCGGTCATAGTACACGACGTCCACGCGCCCGTCCGGTGCGACGTCGATCTGCGGCAGGTATTGCGACGTGCCGTCGCGCCGCGGGGTGTCGTTGACGCGCACGGGTCTGCCCCATGACGACGTCTGCGGATCCAGCGTCCACAGCCAGACGTCCGCCGAGCCGAGCCGCCCGTCCTGGTAGGCGACGTGGATGCGACCGCTGTCGCGGTCGACGGCGAGCGAGGGGAAGGGCGGCAGAAAGGCGATGAAGCGCGTCGTCGGTACGACGCCGTCGTCGACGACCGACTCCTCCCACGTCGCGCCGCGATCCCTGGAGCGCCCCAGGACGAGCGTGAAGCGCCCGGCATACGGCGGGCCGCCGAACCCCTCGTGACCGCCCTCGTAGTCGAGGCGGTCGTCGCCGACGTCGAGGTACAGCACGTAGAGCTCGCCGCCTCGGCCGACGGCGGCTGAGGGCGCCAGCACGCGGCCGCGGCCAGCCGCGTTGACCCGCGCGGGTGAGCTCCAGGTCCGGCCGGCGTCGTCGGAGCGCGCGATCAGGATCGGGTTGCCGGGGCCGGTGAACCGCAGGGTGGCGACGCTACGCGCCTGCACCCAGCTGAGATAGAGCGTTCCCGCCCGCTCGGGATCGCTCGTCAGGCGCACCTGAAACGCCAGCGGGCCGGCGACCCTGCGGGGCGCCGACAGCGTGCGCCCGCCGTCGCGCGACGACGCGATCCAGGCCGCGCTGGGCGTGTTTCCCGCGCCCTGCAGCGTCACGTAGGAGACGTGCAACGTGCCGTCGGCGGCGAAGACGGCGTCGGGCGCGTAGCACTTGCGTGCGCGCCCGCGCGGGATCGGCACGCGCGTACGCGTCCACCGCTCGCCGCCGTCGCTGGAGACATGGACCGCGCAGGAGAAGTCCGGCGAATCGATCCGGCTCGTGGCTACGAGCCTGCCGGCGTCGCGCGGGCTGCGCACGACCGTCGGCGAGTTGTGGGCACTGATGTCACTGAGGTTGCCTGCTCCGACGTTGACCGGCGCATCGTCTGCGTCGACGCGCGACGTATCGCCCTGCAGCAGCGACACGACGATCAGCACGATGCCGACGAGCAGCAGCGCCACGCCGATGCGGGCGCGTTGCGGCAGCGATCGAAGATCTCGGATAGGCACTCCCGCGCAGGCTAGTGGGCCGTCTGTCGCGAGCGCGCCGCAGTGGGCCCCGGACGGTCACGTCCGGGCGCCCCCGCGGTATCGCGCAGCGGTCAGTGTGGGTGCTCCCCGCCGCCTTCGCCCGCAGCCGGCGCAGGCGAGCCCGTGGTCGATGTCCGCAACGCGCGGATCTGCCGGATCTCGCGCGCCTGGGCGACGTGATCTGATCGGCGAGCTGCCGGGTCAGGGTGCCCACGCCCTTGGCGAAGAGGACGCCCGACATCGTGAGCGCGCCCTGGTGGTGCGAGATCATCATGTCGACGACGTGCACGTCGAACGGGTCGGTGCCGACGAGGTGCGACATGTCGTGACCCATGCCCATCTCGCCGGCCCCTCGAGAACGTGCCCGCGAGCGGCCGTACCGATGAGTTCTGGCCGCGTTCCTGGTCCGAACATCCATCGACCCAGGAGCGACCATGAACGAGGCACGACCGCAAGACGGCGTGATCACCTGCCACGCCACCCTCCTGCTCACCGGCAAGACGAGCACCGGCATCCGCGTCGCGGCGGATGTCGTCGCGACGCTGCGGTAGGAGTGCGGCTAGCCCCGGGCCTCAGCCGTGCCCCCGTCACCGCCGCCACGACCGGATGCCGTACCGAGCACGGGCCTGCTGGTCATCGCGGGGTCGCTCGCCGCGGGTGACGTGGCGATGCTCTGCCAGCGGCTCGAGGCCGTCATCGCAAGCAGCGACGCGCAGCTGATCGTCTGCGACGTCGCCGCCCTCGCGCCGAGCGCCGGCGCCATCGAGGCGCTCGCTCGCCTGCAGCTGACCGCGCGCCGCCTGCAGCGCCGCATCCGGCTGCAGCGAGCCTCACCGTGCCTGCAGCACCTGCTGGAGTTCGTCGGGCTCGGCGACGTGATCGCCGTGCACGACGCGTCAGGCGGGCAGCGTCGCCGCGACGCCGAACAGCGGGAACATCCGCTCGGTATCGAGAAACGAGTTGATCGCGACGATCCGCCCGTCTGAGATGTCCAGCAGCTGCAGCGCCCAGGGCTCGAACTCGCCGTTGGGACCGCTGCTTCGATACTGCGCGAACGCCGGCATGCCGTTGGCCATGATCGGCACGAGCCGCGATCCCCGGCAGCCCGAGCCGGTCCCGAGGTTCCATTGCCGGATCGCCTCGGCGCCGCGCAGCCACAGGTCGAAGGGCGGCATCGACATCGTCGCGTCCTCGTGCAGCAGCGCGACGAGCGCGTCCATGTCGAAGTCCTCGAACGCCGCGACGTAGCGCGCCAGCAGCGCGTGGTCGTCGGCGTCCATCTGCGGCGTCGGATCCTCGATCGTCACGTCGCGATCGGCCAAGGTCGCGCGCGCGCGCTGCAGCGCGCTGTTGACCGACGCGACGCTCGTGTCCAGCAGCTCGGCGACCTCGGTCGCCTGCCAGCGCAGCACCTCGCGCAGGATCAGCACCGCGCGCTGGCGCGCCGGCAGGTGCTGCAGCGCGGCGACGAACGCCAGGCGCAGCGTCTCGCGCGCTTGAGCGACCTCGGCGGGATCGTTCTCGTCTGACACCACGCGGCCGGTCGGGATCGGCTCCACCCATGCGGACTCGGGCAGCGTTCCGAGCGCCGATGCTTCGGTCGCGGCAGACCCCGGCCCGCCGATGTCCATCGGCCGCGCGCGGCGGTTGCGCCCGTCGAGCATCGTCAGGCAGACATTCGTCGCGATCCGGTACAGCCACGACGACAGCGCCGCGCGGCCCTCGAAGCGGTCATAGCTGCGCCACGCGCGCAGCATCGTCTCCTGGACGGCATCGTCGGCCTCGAACGCCGAGCCGAGCATCCGGTAGCAGTAGCCCGTCAGCTGCGGGCGCAGCTGCTCGAAATGACGTTCGAGCTCCTCGGTAGCGGGTCTTGGAGCACGCGCGGCCGGCGCTCCTGTGGCCTGCATCTCAGCCATCGCGCCGTAGGCTAGTACACGCATCCGGAAGTTCTACGGCCAGCGCTGGACCCGGCGATGCGTGACAGCCTCCCCCACCAGACACCATGCCCGAGCTGACTGCCGGCGACCTGCTCGGCGGCTGCCGCGTCGAGGGCGTCATCGCGCGGGGCGGGATGGGCATCGTCTACCGCGCGGTGCAGCTGGACCTCCAGCGCCCGGTCGCGCTGAAGGTCATCGCCGGCCATCACGCCGAGGATCCCGAGTTTCGCCAGCGCTTCGGGCGCGAGTCGCGCATGGCGGCGGCGATCGACCATCCCAACGTCGTTCCCGTCTATGCAGCGGGCGAGGATCGCGGCGCGCTGTACATCGTCATGCGCTTCGTGCCCGGCAGCGACCTGCACGCGCTGATCAAGAGCCTGGGACGGCTGCCGGCGCAGCGCGCGGCGGCGATCGTCGCGCAGGTCGCTTCGGCGCTTGACGCCGCCCACGCCGCGGGGCTCGTGCACCGCGACGTCAAGCCCGCCAACGTCCTGCTGGCAGGCGACGACCACGCCTACCTCGGCGACTTCGGACTCATGCGCGCGCTGGATCCCGACGCACCGCTGACCGACACCGGCGACTGGATGGGGACCGTCGACTTCGCCGCGCCCGAGCAGCTCAGCGGCGAGCGCGTCGACGCGCGCTCAGACGTCTACTCGCTGGGTTGCGTGCTGTTCGCCGCGCTGACCGGCGCGCCGCCGTTTCAGCGCGGGACGGTGCCGGCGACGCTGCTGGCGCACCTGCACGACCCGCCGCCGCGACCGTCCGCGAGCGGCGCGCCCACGCACTTCGATCGCGTCGTCGCGCGCGCGCTCGCCAAGGATCCCGAGGATCGCTATCCCTCGGCCGGCGACCTCGGCCGCGCCGCGCGGGCGGCGGCGCGCGGCGAGCCGGTCACCGAGTCCGAGCGCACGGTCGCGATCGGCCCGGCGGCGCCGGACGGTGACGGTCGATCCGAGCCGACGGCGCCGACCGCGG
>CADCVQ010000129.1 GCA_902806175.1 uncultured Solirubrobacteraceae bacterium | reverse complement strand
TCCGCGCACCAGTAGGCGCTGATGAGCTGGCCGTGCTCGTCCTCGAAGCGCTCGAGCGCATCCTGATAGGCGCGGCTGAGCTTCGCGACCTCCTCCTCGCTCGCGACCGCGTCGAGACGGACGGCCTGGCGCCAGCGGAAATGGAGCCGTACGAGGTCGGGGAACGTCACCCGCTCCCGCGGCACGTGCTCGGAAATCTTGAGGTCTGCGGCCATGGTCTACCTCCGGCGGGACGATCATCCCACGGTGTCGTGGGCGGCAACGCAAGCGTTGCTGCAGCGCATGCTCGCGTACAGCAGCGCTCGTGTGGAGTTTCGGGCGGACGTCGGCGTCGGCAGGCCGCGACATCGGCCGCGCGTGATCACGTCCGGGTGAGCGGTCAGCCGCCGCCGGGCGCGGCGGCCACGTCGCATGCCACCTCGTCGAGGCCGTCGCCGAGCAGTGCGAGCGGGATCGACTGGTCGCCGGCGAGCGCCCGCGCGAGCGACTCGCGCTTGCCCTCGCCGGTCGCGAGCAGCAGCGTGAAGCGCGCGCCGCGCACGACCGGCAGCGTCAGGGTCACGCGGTCGGGCGGCGGCTTGGGCGAGTCGTGTACCGGCGCCACGGGGGCGTGCGCGACGCGGAGCACCGGGTGGCCCGCAAACAGCGAGCAGAAGTGCCCGTCGGGGCCCATGCCGAGCAGCACGATGTCCAAGACGACGTCCGGCACGCGCTCGCGCATCTCCAGGCCGTAGAGCCACGCCGCGTCCTCCGCGACCTCGGGCGAGGGCACCGTATGCAGCACCGGCGGCTCGTCGCGCTCGCCGGCCAGTAGCGACTCGCGCACCATCCGCGCATTGGAGTCCGGGTCGCTCTCGGGCACGCAGCGCTCGTCGCCCATCCACAGGTGCACGTGCTTCCAGGAGCCCTCGCACTCCGCGAGCAGCTCGTAGGTGCGCTGCGGCGTCGTGCCGCCGGCGAGCGCGACGTGCAGCTGGCGGTCGTACGCCCGCGCTGCGTTGATCCGCAGCGCGATCGTGGCGGCGGCGTAGGCCGCGACCTCCTCGGCATCGGGAAACACACGCACTCGGGTGCCGCGGCTCACGACGCGCCTACCCCAGCAGCCTGCGCGCGGCCATCAGCGCCGGCTTGAACGTGGGGTCGAGCATGAGCGCGTGGCGGATCCCCTCGCCGAGGATGCCGGGCTCTCCGCGCGAGGCGCCCAGGACGGTCCAGACGTGCTCGAAGGCGTCCTCGCCGCGGCGCTTGGGGGGCTCGCGGCGGCGCGCGGTCAGGCCGCCCTCGCCGCGCTCGAGCGCGAGCATCGTGCCGCGGTCCGAGCGCGTCTCGACGCCGGCGAGGCCGGGTGTGCTCATGCTGTCGACGGGCTCCAGGCGCAGCTCGACCTCGCCGCGGCGGGCGCGCGCGCGGCCGCGCAGCAGGTTGCCGTGGCGCGTGAGCTGGTCGGGCCGCCAGCCCAGCTGCGCGCACAGCCAGCCGACGAGCAGCAGCCCCGAGACGAGCGAGTCCGAGCGGTAGCGCACGGAGACCTTCGAGAGCGTGTGCAGCTCCGGGCGGCGCGCGGCCGGGTCGTACGCGGCGGCGAGCCGCTCGCGCCACGGCGTGCAGCGCAGCCATGCGAGGTCGACGACCTCGCTGCGCGCCGCCAGCTCGCAGGCGCGCGCCAGCGCCGTCTCGGCCTCCGGCTCGTCGACGGCGTCGGTCAGCACGACCTGCGCGATCGGCGCGCCGCCGGCGCGGCCGGTCGTCAGCGCGTCGACGGCTTCCGGGTGGCCGTGCGGCGCCCAGACCGCGGTGCGCAGGTCGGTCACCACGAGCGGGTCCACGATCGTGTCCAGATGGGCGAGGTGACGCTCGCCGACCTGCACGATGACGAGCTCGCGCATCGCGGCGAACTCGCCGGCGCGGATGTCGCCCTCGACCGTGATCGTGGCCTGGGCGTCGATCGTCGTGCGGCGCGGCTGCACCGCGCAGACGACGGTGCGCGAGGCGTGGTAGCGCCCGACGCGGCGCAGCCGGTTGGCGACCTCGCCGCTCCACT
Organism: uncultured Solirubrobacteraceae bacterium; assembly: GCA_902806175.1. Lineage (GTDB taxonomy): Bacteria > Actinomycetota > Thermoleophilia > Solirubrobacterales > Solirubrobacteraceae > CADCVQ01. The sequence goes on along the minus strand of CADCVQ010000129.1, from coordinate 16,261 downwards.
CGCGGTCGACGACGCACACGAGATTCAGCGTCCGTGCCGGTACGCACTGGTCGGCCGCCGCGTGGCACTCCGCGACCAGTCGCCGCAGCGCCCCCTCGATCGCGCCGGGCGACGTGTCCTGCTCGCTCCAGACGGCGTCGGTCGTGCTCAACGCGGGCCCACGCTTCAGATCATCCGCCAGGGCGACTCGCCGACCTGCAGGCCCATGGCCTCCTCGGGTCCCTGCGAGCCGGCGGGGTACTGGGGCAGCGGGCCGGGCGTCGCCTCCCACGCCTTGACGATCGGATCGCAGATGCGCCACTGCGCCTCGACCTCGTCGTTGCGGGTGAAGAGCGTCGCGTCGCCGCGCATCGCGTCGATGATCAGCCGCTCGTAGGCCTCCGGCGACTGCGACAGGAACGCCGTCCCGTAGAGGAACTCCATGTTCACGGTGCGGATCGCCATCCGGCTGCCCGGGATCTTCGCGCCGATCGACAGCGACACGCCCTCGTTGGGCTGCATCGTCAGCACGAGCACGTTGGGGCGCACGCCCGTCGACATGTCCGACTGGAAGGCGACATGCGGGACGGGCTTGAGCGTCACGGCGATCTCGGTGACCTTGCGCGCCATCCGCTTGCCGGTTCGCAGATACATCGGCACGCCGGCCCAGCGCCAGTTGTGCACCTCCAGGCGCAGCGCGGCATAGGTCTCGGTGTTCGAGTCATCCGGCACGCCCTCCTCGTCGAGATAGCCCGGCACCTCGTCACCGGCGACCGTTCCCGCCGCGTACTGCCCGCGGACCGCCAACTCTGCGATCTCCTCGGGCAGCGGCGCGCGGATCGCGCGCAGCACCTTGACCTTCTCGTCGCGCACCGCCTGCGCCTCGAAGGCGACCGGCGGCTCCATGCACAGCAGCGACAGCAGCTGCAGCATGTGGTTCTGGACGAGGTCGCGCAGCGCGCCGGCCGAGTCGTAGTAGCCCGCGCGCGAGCCGATCCCGATGTCCTCCGACGCCGTGATCTGCACGTGGTCGATGTAGTTGCGATTCCACAGCGGCTCGAACATGTTGTTCGCGAAGCGCAGCGCCAGGACGTTCTGGACGGTCTCCTTGCCGAGGTAGTGGTCGATCCGAAAGACCTGCTCCTCGTCGAACACCGACAGCACACGCTCGTTGAGTTCGCGCGCCTCCTCGAGTGAGCGCCCGAACGGCTTCTCGATGATCACGCGGACCTCCGCGTCCGCGCGGTCGGCGAGGTCGTTGCGTCCCAGCGCGTCGACGATGACCGGAAAGAACATCGGCGCCGTCGAGAGATAGAAGCAGCGGTTCAGCGCCAGGCCGGCGGTCTCGTCGAGTTCGTCGAGCGCCGTCGTCAGCCCGGCGTAGACCTCGTCGTCGTCGAAGGAGCCCGCCACGTAGCGCACGTCGGCGAACAGCTTCGCGAGCACCTTCTCGTCGGCGGGCCGGCGCGAGAACTCCCGCACGGACTCGATCGCCATCTCGCGGAACTCCTCGTCGGTCATTGGAGAGCGAGCGTTTCCCACGAGCCCGAAGCGCTCGGGCAGCGCGCCCTCGTGGGCGAGGTTGTAGAGCGCCGGCAGCAGCTTGCGCCGCGCGAGGTCGCCGGTGGCGCCGAAGATGACGAGCGCCGTCGGGTGGACGGGAAGGCGCTCGAGACCCTCGACGAGCGGGTTGTCCTGCGGCCCCGTGGTCTGGCCTGTGGCGGTGGTGGTGGTCAACGCCGGCTCACCCGTCCGCGCTTCGCTTCGTCGCGTGCCCGCCGAACTGCGCGCGCAGCGCGGCCAGCATCCGGTGCGTGAAGTCGCCGTTGGCGCGCGAGTAGAAGCGCGCGTGCAGCGACGCGGTGATCACCGGCGTCGGCACGTCCTTGGCCATCGCGTCCTCGATCGTCCAGCGGCCCTCGCCGGAGTCGCCGGTGTAGCCCGACAGCCCGGAGAGCGAGTTGCCCTCCTGCTCGAAGGCCCGCGCGGCGAGCTCGCAGAGCCACGATCGCACGACGGAGCCCTGGTTCCACAGGTGCGCGATCTTCGCGTTGTCGAGGTCGAAGTCGCACTTGTCGAAGAGATCGAAGCCCTCGGCGTAGGCCTGCATCAGGCCGTACTCGATGCCGTTGTGGACCATCTTGACGTAATGCCCGGCGCCGCTGGGGCCGAAGTGCCCCCAACCGCGATCGCCGAGCGCGGCGCGGCTCGCCTCGTGGGTCTGCGGGGCGAGTACGTCGAGGATCGGGGCCAGCCGCTTCACCGCCCCCGCCGGCCCACCGACCATCATGCAGTAGCCGACCTCCAGCCCCCAGACGCCGCCGCTCGTGCCGACATCGACGTAGTCGATTCCGGCCTTCTTCAGCAGCGCGGCGCGCTCGCGGTCGTCGGTCCACTTCGAGTTGCCGCCGTCGACGATCATGTCGCCCTTCTCGAGCAGCCCGGCGAGCTTGTCGACCGTGTCCTGCGTCGGCCTGCCGGCGGGGACCATGATCCACACCATGCGCGGCGCGTCGAGCTTCTTGACGAGGTCGCCCAGCGAGCGCGCGCCGCGCGCGCCCGTGTCGCCGGCGACCGTCTTCACCGTCGCCGCCTCGCGGTCGTAGGCGACGACATCGTGCTCGGAGTCGCGCTTGATGCGCGCGACCATGTTGCCGCCCATCCGGCCGAGCCCGACAAATCCGATCTGGGCGGCCATCAGAGGATCTCCTGCAGCCGCGCGCCCAGCCCGCGCAGCGCTGCGGCGAGATCCTCGCCCTGCAACCGCAGCTTCTGTGCCGCGCGCCCGCGCGAGCGCAGCGTCTCGAGGTCGCCGAAGGCCTGCGCGTTCTTCAACGTGCGCAAGGAGAACGGCTTGCCGGGGATGTCGACGTCCTCGTCGCCGTCGTGCACGAGCACGAGGAAGCGCCCGACGCCCGGCCCGCCCTTGTGCAGCTGCCCGGTCGAGTGCAGGTAGCGCGGCCCGTAGCCGAACGTCGTCGTCGCGTTCGTCGCGTCGCGGATGACCGCGCGCAGCTCCCGCACGGCGCCGTCGACCTGCTCGCTCGGCGCCATGAAGCCCAGCAGCGCGAGGTAGTCGCCGGCCCCGGCGTCGCCGATCAGCGCGCGCAGCGCGTCGTCGTCGGCGTCGGCGGGCTCGTCCAACGCCCCACCGGACTCGATCTCGCCGAGCAGCTTGGCGGTGGTGTCCTTCGCCACCTGCACGTCGGGCTGATCGAAGGCGTTGATCTCGAGCACCCAGCCGGCGACGGCGGTCGCGAACTCCGCGAAGAAGAAGATCCGCCCGAGATCGCTGGGACCGCCCGCCGACAGCGTCACCGTCGGCTGGTCTGCGTCGGCGAGCGCCTTGATCTGCTCGTCGAGCGCCTCGTCGGGCTCCTCCATGCCGCGCAGGTAGCAGAAGACGCGGTCCTGGCCGTAGCTCTCCGGCGCGCCGATCGGCTCGTCGGTCACGGGCACGGCGCCCTTGCCGTGCTTGCCCAGCGACTCGGCGACGAGCTGCTCGACCCACAGCCCGAACGACTCGATCGGCTCGTCGACGACGAAGGTCAGCTTGTCGCGACCCTGCAGCGCCAGGGCGCCGAGCGAGATGCCGAGCCACAGGCCGCTGTTGCCCTCCGACGTCGAGCCGACGGCGCATGCCTCGGCGGCGACGCCGGCACCGTCCAGCAGCGCATCGAGGTCGACGCCCATGAGCGCCGCGGGCACGAGGCCGAAGTACGTCAGCGCGCTGTAGCGCCCGCCGACGTCGGGGTCGTTGAGGAACGTCCGCCGGAAGCCGCGCTCGCGTGCCAGCGCCTGCAGCGACGAGCCCGGGTCGGTGATCGCCACGTACTGCTCGCCGTGCGGGCGCAGCTGCCAGAAGTGCTCGAACAGCGAGATCGTCTCGATCGTGCCGCCGGACTTCGTCGACACGACGAACAGCGTCTTCTCGAGGTCCAGCGCGCGCTCCTGCGCGAGCACAGCGCCCGGATCGGTGGAGTCGAGCACGTGCAGGCGCAGACGATCGTGCTGCACCGAGCCGAACGAGCGCCGCAACACCTCCGGCGCCAGCGACGATCCGCCCATCCCGAGCAGCACCGTGTCGGTAAAGCCCGCCTCCGATGCCTCGCGGGCAAACGCCTCGAGGTCGTCGATCTGCTCGCCGTAGGTCTCGTGCGCGTTCAGCCAGCCGAGCCGGTCGGCGACCTCGGGCTGCCCCGCCGGACCCCACAGCGTGTCGTCCTTTGACCAGATCCGGCGCGCCACGCGCTCGGACTCGGCGCGCTGCACGAGCTGCGCGATCAGCGGCTCGAGTTCGTCGGGCAGCGAGGAGTCGATCGTCTCGGGGCGGCCGGTGAAGATCGCCTCGCGCTTGGCCTCGATGCCGGCCAGCAGCTTCTCCATCGGCGTCACGAATGCGTCGATGCCCGCCTGCAACAGCTTGTCGGTGACATCGTCCATGTCGATCCCGGCCTCGGCAAGCGCGTCGAGCACCGGCGCGGGGTCCTCGCGCACGGTCTCGCCGCTGACCTCCAGGCGCTCGGCGCAGGCCAGCAGCGTCTGCATCGGCATCGTGTTGACGGTGTCGGGGCCGACGAGCTCCTCGACGTACTTCGTCTCTCGGTAGGCCGGGTTCTTGACACCGGTCGACGCCCACAGCGGCCGCTGGACGTGGGCGCCCGCCGCCCGCAGCTCGGCGAAGCGCTCACCGCCGAAGATGTCCTGGAAGCGCGCGTACGCCGCGCGCGCGTTGGCGACGGCGGCCTGCCCCTGCAAATCGTTGCGGCCAAGCTCCTCCAGGCGCTTGTCGACCTCGGAGTCCACGCGCGAGACGAAGAACGAGGCGACGGAGCGCACGTCGAGGTCCTTGCCCTGGGCGTGGCGGCGCTCGAGCCCCTTGAGGTAGGCCTCGACGACCGTGGCATACGCCGCGACGGAGAACAGCAGCGTGACGTTGACGTTGATGCCCTCGTAGATCGCCTCCTCGATCGCGGGCAGGCACTCCGTCGTGCCCGGGATCTTGATCATCGCGTTGGGGCGGTCCAGGCGCCCCCAGTACTCACGCGCCTGCGCGATCGTGCGGTCGCTGTCGAACGCCAGGTCGGGATCGACCTCGAGCGAGACGTACCCGTCGTCGCCGTCGAGGTCGTCGAAGACCGAGCGCAGGATGTCGGCCGCTTCGCGCACGTCCTGGATCGCGATCTCCTGGTAGATGGCGCGCGCGAGCGCGCCGTCGCGGGCGAGCTCCTCGATCTGCTCGTCGTAGTCCTGTGAACCGAGGATCGCCTTCTCGAAGATCGCCGGGTTGGAGGTGACGCCGCGCAGGCTGTCCTCCTCCACCATCCGGCGCAGCTCTCCGCCCTGCGTCAGCGAGCGGCGGATCTGATCCAGCCACGGGCTCGTCCCGGTGGCCGCCAGCGCCGACAGGCGCGGATTGATGTTCACCGCTTGGCTCACGAGCTCTTCTCCATTCCGTCGCGTTCCATCGTCAGGATCTTTGCGAGGCGTCGGACATGGCGTTCCTCACCGCTGAACTGCGCGCTGCAGAACGCCGCCGTCAACTCGGCCGCGATCGCGGGGCCGACGACCCGCGCGCCCAGGCACAGGACGTTGCAGTCGTCGTGCGTGACGCACTGCGCCGCGGTGTAGTGATCGTGGCTCACGCTTGCGCGTATGCCCGCAAGCTTGTTCGCCGCAACCGATACCCCGGCGCCCGACCCGCAGACGAGGATCCCGCGGTCGACCTCGCCGGCCTGGATCGCGCGGCCGACGTCCAGCGCGATGTCCGGGTAGTCGTCGCGCTCGCCGCGGTCGACGACCTCGTGGCCGGCGTCGGCGATCGCCTGCGCGACCGTGTCGCGCAGCGCCCCGCCGGCGTGGTCGATGCCGAGCGCGATCCTCATCGCGCGGCCGCCTCGCGCGCGGCGTCCTCGAGCTCGGCCTCGAGCTCCTGGCCGGCCAGCAGCGCCGCGCCGCGCACGCCCGCCAGCGGCCCGTAGCGCGCGCGACGGATCTCGGTGCGCGTGCCGACGCCGGGCAGCAGGTAGCGCGCCGCCTCCTCGCGCGCGGGCTCCAGCAGCAGCTCGTCCGCGGCCGAGACGCCGCCGCCGACGACGACGAGATCGGGATCGAAGGTGTTGATCGCGTTGGCGATGCCGATCCCCAGGCGCCGGCCGAGCAGCTCCAGCGCGGCGAGCGCGTGGCCGTCGCCGGCGCGCGCCGCGTCGATGACGCGCCCCGCCGCAAGGCCGCACTCCAGGGCGATCTCGTTGAGCGCGGTGCCCGACGCCAGCGACTCGAGCGTGCCGGGCTGCGGGTAATCGGCCGAGCGCGCGAACGGCGCGCGGCGCAGATCGCCGCCGACGACGGTGTGCCCGATCTCGGCCGCAGCGCCGGTCGCGCCGCGATAGACGCGCCCGCCGATGACGATCCCGCCGCCGACCCCCGTGCCCACGGTGAACATCACGAGGTGGCGAGCGACAAGCAAGCCGTCGTCGTCGTAGGCCTCGGCGAGCGCAGCGCACGTCGCGTCGTTGTCGACGAACACGGGCACGCCGAGCTGCTCGCGCAGCACCTCGCGCAGCGCGACGTCCTGCAGCGGGATGTTCACCGAATAGCGGATCCGCCCGGTCTCCCAGTCGACGACGGACGGGATCGCGACGCCGACGGCGGCGACGTCACCGGCAGCTCGCACGGCGCCCACGAGCTGCGCGACGAGCGTTTCGGTGCTGCTCGTCTTGGTCGGCTGGAGGACCGGCTCGAGCAGGGTCGTGCCGTCCAGCAGCGCCACCGCGATCTTGGTGCCGCCGACGTCCACGCCGATGAGCCGTTGTGTCATGCGCCCCTCAAGCTACCGGGTGTCTTCTCGCAGGCCACAGCGGGTAGCGTGCGGCACGTGACCGATGCCGGCGCGACGTTTCTCAAGCTCGCCGGATCGCTGGATTACGCGCTGTTCGTCGTGACCACCAGCGACGGCGAACGGCGTGAAGGTTGCGTGATCGGCTTCGCGACGCAGTGCAGCTTTCACCCGGCGCGTTTCCTGGCCTGCCTGTCGCGCGAGAACCGCACGTACCGCCTCGCGATGCGCACCGAAGCGCTCGCCGTCCACCTCGTGCCGCGCTCGCAGATGGCGCTGGCCAGGCTCTTCGGCGGCGAGACGGGCGACGAGATCGACAAGTTCGAGCGCTGTGACTGGCACGAGGGCCCGCGCGGGCTGCCGATCCTCGACGGCTGCCCGAGCTGGTTCGCGGGCGAGATCCTCGCCCGCCACGATCTCGGCGACCACGTCGGCTTCTGGCTTGACCCGTTCGAGGTGCACTACGAGCCCGACGCCGAGATCGTGTACTTCCAGGAGGTCAAGGCGGACATCGAGCCCGGGCATCCGGTGACGTGAGCACACCGGCGCGCAACGAGCCGCCCGTCGCGCTGCGGCGGCTGCTGCCCAGCGATGCCGAGCTGACCGCCGAGCAGCTCGTCGCGGAGCTTCGCCCGTGGGAGCACGCGACGGCGCAGCGCCCCCACGTCGCGGTGAACATGGTCCACACGAGCGACGGTCGCGCCACGGTCGACGGCCGCACCGCACCGATCTCGAGCCTCGCCGACCGTCAGCTCTTCCACGCGCTGCGCACGCGCGTGGACGCGATCATGGTCGGCGCCGGCACGCTGCGCGTGGAGCGCTACGGGCGCATGGTGCGCGACGCCGAGCGCCGCGAGCAGCGTCGCCTCGCGGGCCTGCAGCCCGACCCGCTGGCGATCGTCATCAGCGGCTCGCTGGAGCTGTCGGCCGATCTGCCGCTGCTGCAGGACCCCGACTCGCGGGTGGTGATCGTCACCGCGGCGGAGGGCTCGATCGACGGGGTCGTCGCCGACGTGCAGTACATGCGCTTTCCGGACGGGGTCGACCTCGGCGCCGCGCTCGCGCGGCTGCGCGGCGACAACCGCGTGCGATGCATCCTCTGCGAGGGCGGCCCGCGCCTGAACGCCTCGCTGGTCGCCGGCGGGCTGATCGACGAGCTCTTTCTCACGACGTTTCCGCAGATCGCGGGCGGCGCCGGCGCGCTGACGATCATGGACGACGCGCTGCTCGGCGCGCCCGTGGCGCTGTCGTTGCTGTCTCTCTGCGAATCCGCCGGCGAGCTGTTCGCGCGCTACGCGTTCGAGCCACCCGTCTAGGGGGCGGTCCACTGGCGCGCCCGCCGGCGCCTGTGCGCCCGGCACACGTCCGATACAGCGCCGCGCCCGTACAAGCATGCAATGCCAATCGTCATGCAACGGAAAGGGGCTGCCAGTGCCCTCGATCGGACCCCTCGAGCTCATCGTCGTCCTCGTGATCGCGCTCGTCATCCTCGGCCCCAAGAAGCTGCCTGACGCGGCGCGCTCGCTCGGCAGCGGCCTGCGCGGGTTCAAGGACTCGCTCAGCGGCGGCACGGATGACCACAAGGCGCTCGCGGAGGCCCCGGCCGAACGCGAAGCGCCGTCGACGAGCGCCGCTGCGGCGTAACCCCCGCAAAGGCTGAGTGAGGAGACACATGTCAGAGGTCAACAACCACCTGTTCGAGACGATCGATCGCCAGAACCAGGATGCGTCGGCGCACACCCGCCGCACCCTCGTCAGCGGGACCGCCGCGGCGCTCGGCTCGCTCGGGCTACTCGGCTTCGCGACGTCCGGAAGCGCGCTTGCGGCCGTCAAGACCGCCGACGAGAACTCCGTCGAGAACCTCGCCGCCGTCGCTGCGACCGCCGAGGTGCTTGCCACGATCGTCAACACAGTCGGCCCCGAGAAGCTCGGCGACCGGCTGGACGCGGTCACGCGGCGCAACATCCGCGCCGCCGCGCAGCAGGAGAAGAACCACTACGAGCTGCTGACGTCCAGCGCCGTCGGAGGCAAGGCCGTCACGAAGATGATCCACGTGCCCGACGAGGTGTTCGCGAGCCCCGAGAACCTGCTCACGACGCTCGTCGTCGGCGACCAGGTGTTCATCAACGCCTACCTGCTGGCGACGACGGTCTTCGCCCGGCAGGGGACGCTCAAGGGCTCGAAGTTCGCCCGCTACACCGCCGAGATCATGGCGACCGAGGCCGTCCATCGCGCGCTCGCGCTGCAGTCGCTGGGCAAGCTCGGCAACGACCGCGTGTACGCGAAGTTCGCCCAGCGCGAGGAGGTCCAGGGGCTGCCCACGACCGGCGCGGGCGGCTTCTACAAGATCATGGATGCCGTCGCGGTCCTCGAGTCCGCAGGCTTCGGCTTCGGCAAGGCCGGCAGCAAGCCCGGCACGATGTACAGCTACGACGAGGTGGCGGCGCGCACGCCGGTCGATCCCGAGGTCAACACGATCTCGATCTCCTGACAGATCACGCCGGCGTCGGCCGCCCCTGCTTGATCACCGATCAGGAGGGGCGGCCGCCACCGCACGGGCTGACGTCGAGGATCTCGCCGTCGACGGAGACGAACGCCAGGCGCGCCCCCCGCGCGCGCCAGGACGAGCAGCGGTTGCATCCGAGTCTGGATTCGACGATCCGCGTCGCCCTCCCGCGGCGTACGATCGCGCCGTGGAACGCGAGCCGCTGGAGGGAATCGCCGTTGCCGACGAGCGCCTCGGGCGCCGCGTGCCGCTGCCCGCCGCGGCGCTGCCGCTGACGCGCTGGGTCGAGGTCGTCGCAAGCGGCGCGGACGCTGTGCAGGTGGAGTGGAACTTCGACGTCTCACGGCCGGACTCGGCCGGACGCCTGACCCTCTACGTCGGCGTCGAGCCGGCGCCCGAGCGCGGCCTGCCCGAACCGACGGGGAGCGGCCGCTACGCGTACCGCCAGGCGCCGCTTGCGGAGGCCGAACCGGAGTTCCGGCCGGTGCAGGAGCTCGCCTGGGAGCTCGACGGGCTGCACCTGCGTCTCACCGCGCAGGGACCCTGGGCGCTGACCGAGCTTCTCGCCCTCGCCGACTCGGTGAGCTAGTACTAGCCCCGCGCCACGGGCGACGGAATAGATTCACCGCGCAGTGAAGCGCCTCACGGTCAACGAGCTCGTGGCGATGTTCGGGGGCCTGCTGCTTGGCGCGTGCCTGTTCGCCGACTGGTACTCGGTCGTCAGTCCGCTCGCCACGCTCGCGGAGAGGACCGGCATCGGCACCTATAGCGGCTGGGAGGCGCACTCGCTGTTGCGCTGGGTGCTGCTCGTGATGGCGATCGCGCCGTTCATCCTCGCCTACATCGTTCTGCGCGACCACCAGCTGACGTGGGCGCGCGGCGAGCTGACCGCGGTGCTGTCGATCGTCGCGCTCGGGATGCTGCTGTACATCGGCGTCATCGATCGCCCCGGCGAGCCCGCCGGGCAGATCGAGCTTGCCTGGGGCTGGTACGTCGCGCTGCTCGGGTCGATCCTCATGCTCGCCGGCGCCGCGCTGCGCACGGGGGAGACCGCGCGCCGGCGCAAGCCTCCGGGAACGCTCTGATCCCACGGGGCGGCGCGGTGAAACCACCCGCGATCGACGGGGTACTAGGTGACGTTCCGTATTCACCGTCGCGTCAAAAAGGAGGCGTGATGGATCTCCTCAAGCGGCTCGATCCACTGTGGATCGCCCTGCTCATCATCGGTGGCCTGAACTGGGCCATCCTCGCGCTGTTCGACACGAACGTCGTTACCGAGATCTTCGGCAGCGGCACCGTCGCCGACGTGCTGTACGTCCTCGTCGGGATCGCGGCGCTGATGTTCGTGCCGCGCCTGATGGAAGGCGTGCACCCCCCGCGGCGCCACACGCACCCGCGCGGCGCCTGATCCCCGAGCCCGCGGCGCGTCCCGGCTGCCTGCCGGGCGCGCCGCGTGCGGCGCGCGCCGCCGTCCGTTCAAGACCCTCACGGCGGGGTATGGAAGGCATCCCGTGAGCGATGTCCTGTTCAGCATCGGGGAGGCCAGCCGCCGCACGGGTGTCAGCCCCGACGTGATCCGCGCGTGGGAGCGGCGCTATGGCCTGCTGACGCCCCAGCGCTCGGCGTCGAACTTCCGCCTCTACTCGACTGAGGACATCGCCCGCCTGCGGTTGATGCGCCTGTACACCGAGCAGAACATGCCGCGCTGGCGTGCCGCCGAGCTCGTCCAGCGCGTGGCTACGACGGCATTTGACAAGAATCCCGGCGTCCCGGTGAGCGACGCCAAGCACGCGCTGAGCTCGCTGCGCGCCGCGCTGGAGCGCTTCGACGCCGCTCCCGCCGACAGGCTGCTGCACGGCCTGGCCTCCCTGTTTCCTCCGGGCGTCATCCTGCGCGACGTCGTGCTGCCGTACCTGCGCGAGCTCGGCGAGCGTTGGGAATGCGGCAAGGCGACGGTGGCGCAGGAGCACTTCGCCAGCTGCTTTCTCGAGAGCTGGATGCTCAACACGGCGCGTGGCTGGACGCGCGCCGGCAAGCGCCGTGCCGTGCTGGCATGCGTTCCGGGCGAGCAGCACGTGCTCGGTCTGATCGCCTTCGGAATCGCCCTGCGCGACCTGGGCTGGAGCATCACGTTCCTCGGCCGCGACACGCCGCTGCTGTCGGCCCAGCACGTCACGAGCGCGGTCGACGCCGACGCGCTCGTATTCGCCGCGACGCTGCCCGACGCGCTCGCCGAGGTGGCTGCCGACATCGCGGCGATCGCGCAGGAGCAGCCCGTGCTGGTCGGCGGTCCGGCGACCGGTCACCGCATCGCGCGGATACCGGCTACGCGCATCCTGTCGGGCGACCTGCTGACCGCGGCGCGTCTGCTGACGGCGCACGTCACCGACCTCGACGGCGGCGACGAGCGCGTCGATCAGGCGGCGCTGACTCCGCCCGGCTCGCGCGTTGGCGGGTCGGGTACCGCGTCGATGTCGTCCGGCGCGGCGTAGCGTCCGACGACGGACTTCGCGAGGTCGAGCTTGGCGAGCGAGCGCAGGAAGCTGTGCGTCACGATCACGTGGATCCGCGACTGCGTCGCCGAGTACAACCAGCGCGCGGTCGCGCTCGCGAGCGCCGGGTAGAAGTTCGCGACCTGGACCTCGACGTGCAGGCGCGCCGTCTGGCGATCGGCCGGCGCGTCGCGCTCGATCTCGATCTGCAGGTAGCCGTCGCCGTTGTGGCCCGCGCGCGACACGAGCACGCCGCTGGCGATGCGCCAGCGCACGACCCCGCGGGTGACGTCCATGTGGTACTCCGGCGCGTGGAAGCGCAGCAGCACGAACGGCCGCGTCAGCAACACGATCGCGCGCTCGTCCTCGTCGTACTTGACGCGGATCAGCCCGAGGGTGATGCGCGACAGAAAGCGCCAGTACGTGCGCGCCAGGCGCTCGAGGTGCATCGGCGACCAGATCTCGTCGAGCGCGGAGGCGGCCAGCGTCAGGTCGGCGGCCTGAACGGAGCGCACGGCGCCCCGCGCGTCGATCGTCGTGTGCTCCTTGGGGCTGACGAGGACCGCCTGTGCGACGCGGGCGGTGCGGTTCAGCAGCCGCTGGATCGCGGCCGCGAAGGCGGCGGCTGCGGCGAGCCCGAGGGCGAGGTACACCATCTCGTCACACGGTACCCAGCAGCGTTCGTGCGATCGCGGCGCTGTGGTTATCTTCGCGTCATGTCACTGCAACGAGCAACCGCACCCGATCCGCACGACCTGCTGCCGGCGGCGCCGTCGTTCTCCGTCGAGAGCGACGACGTCCAGGACGGCGCACCGCAACCGGCGAAGCACGCGCATCCGAGCGCGGGCGGGGAGAACGTCTCGCCGCACCTGCGCTGGTCGGGGTTTCCGCAGGAGACCAAGAGCTTCGCGATCACGTGCTTCGATCCTGATGCGCCGACCGGCAGCGGCTTCTGGCACTGGTCGGTCTTCAACATCCCCGTCGATGTCACGGAGCTTGCGACGGGCGCCAGCCCCGACGGGCTGCCCGCGGGCGCGGTCGAGGTGCGCAACGACTACGGCGAGTTCGGCTACGGCGGTGCGGCGCCTCCCGGCGGCGACGTCGCGCATCGCTACGTCTACACGGTCTTCGCGGTCGGCGAGGAGTCGCTCGACATCCCCAAGGAGGCCTCACCGGCCTACGTGGGCTTCAACCTCACGTTCAACACGCTCGCGCGCGCGGCGATCCGGCCGACGTTCCAGGTCGCCGGCTGACGCCGGTCTCGGAAACGGCCCGCGGCTAGCCGCGCGCGTAGCCGATCTCGCCGGAGCCCGTGAAGCCGAGTGCGTCGGCCGTGGCCTGCGTGAGATCCCACGAGAAGTCGCCGTTGAACGGGCCGCGGTCGATGACGGGCACGACGATCTCGCGCCCCGCGTACGTGATCGCGACGAGCGTGCCGCATGGCAGCCGCTTGTGCGCCACGCCGTGCAGGTCAGGCGTCAGCGTGTGGCCGCAGGCGGTCTGGTTGCCGAAGAAGCCGGGGCCGTAGAACGTTGCCAGCGCGCGGCGGTACACGTTGACACCGGCGATCGGCGCAGGTCCGGCGGCGGCCGTGCGCAGGTATCGCGCGAGCACCGCCCGCAGGCTGACGCGCCCGCTGCGGTCGGCGGTCCAGTTCACGGCGAAGCGCTCGCTGGAACGCACGCGCGTGCGGGCAACGTTGCGCCAGCCACGGTGCTTGTCGAGGCGCTGGAGGATCACGTCGCGACCGGCGCCGCCCGGCATCGTGCCGCGCGCCACGACCGTCGTGCCCATGACCGCGATCGGGCCGACGACGAGCGAGGGCGTGCGCGGGTCGCCGTAGCCGATGCCGCCCGTCGTCGGCGCGATGACCGCGGGCATCGCTGCCCCGCCCGTCTCGGGCGCAGCAGCCAGCGCGCCATCGGCGCAGGCGGCGAAGGCCGCGCAGGAGAGCACGGCGACGTATGTCGCGCGAAGGCGTCGCAAGCTGGTCATGTCGTGCTGGGTGGCGGCCTACGGGGTGAGCTGACGGGCTCGCGCTTTCCCAGCGCTACAGCCTCGGGAAGAGGCCGATTCGCCCCGGCGATCCGCTGTCCTGCCGGATCGCAGTGGTTCCCCCGCTTCCTGGGCGCAGACGCCCAGGAACTCGGCAGACGCGCCGCAGGTTACAACGTTTATCGCGGTGCCGACTTGTGCGCCGCCCGCGCTGGCGGCTACGGCTTCGGCAGCCGGTCGAGCATCGACTGCAGCGCCTGGCGCGCGACCGTCAGCCCGATCTGGGCAAGCTCGGCGGCGGCCTGGATCGTCGTCCCGAGCAGGTCCGTCTGACCCGCTGCCCGGCCGTCGTCCGCGCGCGCGTCGGGGACCGCGTAGCCCGCGGGCGGGACCCTGCGCCGGGGCACCGCGCGCGGGCTCTCGACGGGCGGCGGCGTCGCCCTCGGCTTCGGGGCCGCCGTCGGCGCCGCCGCGAGCTTCGCCGTCGCCGTCGAGCGGGGCTTGGCCTTCGCCGTCGACCTTGCGGTCGTCTTCGTCGTGGTCTTGGCCGTCGCCGCCTTCGCCGCGCGCGGCTTCGCGGCCGGCGCCCGGCGCGACTGCGTGCCCGTCGCGCCGGTCTTGGCGTCGGCACGGTCGCCGCGCTTGGCGCTTCGCCGCACCGGCCGCGAGCGCGGTAGGCTCGTGAGCACTTCGCGATCGGAGTCCTGTCGTTTGGCCACGTGCGCATGATGTCACGCGATCTGCGCCATCCGGTCGCAGCCCGGCAAACACAGCGCGCGGCCACACGCAGCGGCTCTCAAAGAAGTCGCTGACCCGAAGGAAGCACCGTGCAACGCACGCTAGAGTTTCGGGTCTAGGTTGGGCGAGGTACTGCTCTGGGAAGACTCTCCCCAACCCTCCGTCAAGAATGGTGCTTGGGCTGATGCGGCTCCACGCACGATGCGAAAGCGAATGCAATGTCCGTAGCCGAACTGCAGGAACTCGAAGAGATCAAGGGTCTGGTGGCGAAAGGCCAGCTGACCGGCGTGCTCACGTACGCCGAGATCGCCGGCGCCGTCGCCGAGATCGATCTCGACGAGTCCGACATCGAGGAGCTGCACGGCTACCTGGAGCGGTCGGAGATCGAGCTCGTCGAAGAGATCGATCCGGCTGTCCAGGCGGCGAACGCCGTCGAGCGAGCGCCCGACAAGCGCCGTGCGCGCAAGAAGGCGACGATCGACCTCAAGCCGGACATGACGACCGACTCCCTTCAGCTCTTCCTGAAGGACATCGGCAAGGTAAGGTTGCTGACGGCGCAGGAGGAGGTCGACCTCGCCAAGCGCATCGAGCGCGGCGACCTCGACGCCAAGCAGAAGATGGTCGAGTCCAACCTGCGCCTCGTCGTCTCGATCGCCAAGAACTACCGCAACCAGGGGCTGCCGTTCCTGGACCTCATCCAGGAGGGAACGCTCGGCCTCGTCCGCGCGGCGGAGAAGTTCGACTATCGCAAGGGCTTCAAGTTCTCGACCTACGCGACCTGGTGGATCCGCCAGGCGATCGCCCGCGCGCTCGCCGACAAGGCGCGCACGATCCGCATCCCGGTCCACGTCGTCGAGAAGCTCAACAAGATCGGCCGCGCCGAGCGCAAGCTGGTCACCGAGCTCGGCCGCGAGCCCTCCAACGAGGAGATCGCCGAGGCCACCGGGATCGACCCCGAGGAGGTCGACTCGATCAAGCGCTCCGCGCAGGCGCCGGTCAGCCTCGAGAAGCCGGTCGGCGACGAGGAGGAGTCGGAGTTCGGCCAGTTCATCGCCGACGAGCGCGCCGAGTCGCCGTACGAGCGCGCCGCCGAGATCCTCACCAAGGAGGCGCTGCGCGAGGCGCTCGAGAACCTGTCCTACCGCGAGCGCCGCGTCCTCGAGCTGCGCTACGGCCTGGGCGGCGAGCACCCCCGCACGCTCGACGAGGTCGGCCGCACGTTCAACGTGACGCGCGAGCGGATCCGCCAGATCGAGAACCAGTCGCTCAAGAAGCTGCAGTCCCTCGCGGAGGCCCAGAAGCTCCGCGACGTCGCCTAGCGCGGCGACCGCGACCACCGACACCCAGGAGGGGCCCCCCGGGGCCCCTTCGTCGTTCAGGATGCCCGCCATGGACGTCACGGTCGTCGGCGCGGGGATCATCGGCTGCAGCGCCGCGGCGCTGCTCGCCGAGGCCGGCGCGACCGTCACCGTCATCGAGCGCGACACGGTCGCCGCCGGCGCGAGCGGTCGCAACAGCGGCGTCCTGCAGGACCCGCTCGACGCCCGCCTGGCCGACCTGCACCGCGAGACGCTCGCCCTGCACCGCGAGGTCCTGCCGTCCGTGGCCGGCGACCCGGGCGGCGTCCTGCTCGTCGGGGCGACCTCGACCGAAGGGCTGCCGGCGCAGGTGCGACCCGAGGTCGTCGACGACGCCTCGAAGCTCGAGCCCCTG
>CADCVQ010000128.1 GCA_902806175.1 uncultured Solirubrobacteraceae bacterium | reverse complement strand
CACAGCGCCGAGATCCTGACCCCGCCGCTGCCCGGCCAGCGCGCCGAGCTCTCGCGCCATGTCCTGGCGCCGGGCGCGGCGACCGGCGGTCCCGGCGATCCGCCGATGCACGAGCCCGGCAGCCGCGAGAGCGCGCTCGTCCAGGAGGGGCGCGTCGTGCTGCAGATCGACGGCGAGCGCCACGAGCTGGCGGCGGGCGACTGCGTGACCTTCGACGCCGACCTGTCCCACCACTTCGAGAACCCCGGCCACGACGACGCGATCCTGCTCGCCGTCGTCTCCGCCGGCCTACGCAGGAGCTGATCCGAGCATGAACCAACGCCGGCCGACCACGCTGTTCGACAAGATCTGGGCCGCTCATGACGTGGCGCCCGGACTTCTGTGGATCGACCTGCACCTCGTCCACGAGGTCACGAGCCCGCAGGCGTTCGACGGGCTGCGGCTCGCGGGACGCGGGGTCCGCCGTCCCGACCGCACGCTGGCGACCGCCGACCACAACGTGCCGACCGACGGCACGCCGACCGTCGCGCTGATCGCCGACCAACTCAGCCGCGTGCAGGTCCAGACGCTCGAGCGAAACTGCGAGGAGTTCGGGATCCCGGTGTACTCGCTGGGCTCCGAGCGCCAGGGGATCGTGCACGTCATCGGGCCCGAGCTCGGCGTGACGCAGCCGGGCATGACGATCGTCTGCGGCGACAGCCACACGGCGACGCACGGCGCGTTCGGCGCGCTGGCCTTCGGGATCGGCACGAGCGAGGTCGAGCACGTGCTCGCGACGCAGTGCGTCGTCGCGCACAAGCCGCGCTCGATGCGCATCGACTACGTCGGTGAGCTCGGCTTCGGCGTCACCGCCAAGGACCTGATCCTCGCGACGATCGGCCAGATGGGCGTCGACGGCGCAGCCGGCCACGTCGTCGAGTTCGCCGGCCCGGCGATCGAGTCGCTCTCGATGGAGGGCCGCATGACCGTCTGCAACATGACGATCGAGGGCGGCGGCCGCGCGGGCATGATCGCCCCCGACGAGACGACGTTCGCGTGGGTCGCCGAGCACGCCGGGATCGAGATCCCCCCGGCGTGGCGCGAGCTGCGCACCGACGCCGGCGCGACGTTCGACCGCGAGATCACCGTCGACGCGAGCAAGATCAGCCCGCAGGTCACCTGGGGCACCGCGCCGGACATGGTCGCCGGCGTCGCGGACGCCGTCCCCGATCCGACGACCGACGGCCACCAGCGCGCATTGGCGTACATGGGCCTCGAGGCCGGAATCCCGATCCAGGAGATCGCGCTTGACCGCGTGTTCATCGGCTCGTGCACGAACAGCCGCATCGGCGATCTGCGCGTGGCGGCCGAGGTCGTCAAGGGCCGCACCGTGGCAGACAGCGTGCACGCGATGGTCGTGCCGGGCTCGGCGCAGGTGAAGGCTCAGGCCGAGCGTGAGGGCCTGGACGAGATCTTCCGGTCGGCTGGGTTTGACTGGCGCGGCGCCGGGTGTTCGATGTGCCTCGGGATGAATCCGGACACCCTCGCGCCGGGGGAGCGCTGCGCCTCGACGTCCAATCGCAACTTCGAGGGCCGTCAGGGCCGCGGCGGCCGCACGCACCTCGTCTCGCCGCAGATGGCGGCTGCCGCTGCGATCGCCGGACGCTTCGTCGACATCAGAGACCAGGTCTGGCGGCCGGACGCCGACAGGCAAACTCAGAGCGCGGGGCCGGATGCCCTGCGGAGGTAGCCGCGCATGGAAGCGATCGTGAAGTTCAGCGGGCCGATCAGCGTCCTCGACCGGACCGACGTCGACACCGACCAGATCATGCCCAAGCAGTTTCTGAAGCGGGTGCAGCGCAGCGGCTTCGGCGAGTTTCTCTTCTACGACTGGGCCAAGGAGCCCGGCTGGAACCTGCCGAAGAACCCGATCCTCGTCTCCGGGCGCAACTTCGGCTGCGGCTCGAGCCGCGAGCACGCGCCGTGGGGCCTGCAGGACTACGGCTTCAAGGCCGTGATCGCGCCGTCGTTCGCGGACATCTTCGCCTCCAACTGCACGAAGATCGGGCTGCTGCCGATCGCGCTCGCCGAGGACGAGGTGCGCGCGCTCATGCAGACCCGCGAGGCCGAGATCGACCTCGAGCACCAGGAGGTCCGCTTCGGCGACAGGGTCGCGCGCTTCGAGATCGACCCCGAGACGAAGCACCGCCTGCTCAACGGCCTCGACGACATCGCGCTGACGCTGCGCCAGGAGGACGCGATCGCCGCCTACGAACGCGAGCACGAGCGCTCGGGCCCGATCACCACGAGCTTGTAGAGCAGACGGGCGATGGCACCGGTCCGCGACTGGAACGCGGATGTCTACCACCGCGTCTCGGGGCCGCAGGTCGCGATGGCGGCGGCGGTGCTCGAGCGTCTCGAGCTGCGCGGCGACGAGACGGTGCTCGACGCCGGCTGCGGCTCCGGCCGCGTCACGCGGCTGCTCCTCGAGCGGCTCCCGCGCGGGCGCGTGATCGCCGTCGACGCGTCGCCCGACATGGTCGCTCGCGCGCGCGGGGAACTGGGCGGGGCGGCGAGGGTGGACGTCCGCGAGGCTGATCTCGCCGCGCTGCGGCTCGCGCAGGGCGAGCTTGTCGATGCCGTCTTCTCCAACGCGACCTTCCATTGGGTTGCCGACCACGACGCGCTGTTCGCCGCGCTCGCCGCGGCGCTGCGCTCCGGCGGGCGGGTCAGCGCCCAGTGCGGCGGAGAGGGCAACGTCGCGGGCCTGCACGCGGCGGCGCTGCAGGCCGCGGCCGACATCGGCCTGGCGGACCGCTTCGCCGGCTGGCCGCGGCCGTGGAACTTCGCCGGCGCCGAGCAGACCGAGGCGCGGCTGCGCGCGGCGGGCTTCGAGGACGTCCGGTGCTGGCTGCAGGCATGGCCGGTCGCGCCCGACGAGCCGCGCGCGTACCTCGAGACCGTCTGCCTGGGCCCGCACCTCGAGCGCCTCGCCGGCGACGAGCGCGGGCGCTTCCTCGACGCCGTCATGGCCCGGTTGGGAGAGCGCCCGCTGCTGGACTACGTGCGCCTGAACATCGTTGCGCGGCGCGGCCGAGACGTCCGCCGCGGGTAGGATCGGACCTGTGACATCCGAGGCTCCGCTTGCACTCATGACCGCGGAGCAAACTGGCCGGGCGCACCCGATCTCGCAGTCGAGGTCGTCTCGCCCGACGAGCGCCATTCGAAGGTCGAGGGCAAGGCGCTGCACTGGCTCGAGGCCGGCGCCCGCGCGGTGGTCGCCGTCGATCCGCCGCGGCGCGCGGCGACCGCCTACCGCAGCGCCCGCGACATCCGCGTGCTGCACGCCGACGAACCGCTCGACCTCGGTGACGTCGTGCCCGGCTGGTCGCCGCCCGTCGGCGCGTTCTTCGGCTGAGCCCGAGCCACTACCCTCCCGCGCCATGCCAACCATCGTCACCCTGCCCGGCGACGGGATCGGGCCGGAGATCATGCGCCCGGCGCTCGAGTTGCTGCGCACGATCAGCGAGGACTTCTCCTTCGAGGAGCACGCCTTCGGCGGCGCCGCGATCGAGCTGCACGGCACGGCGCTCAGCGACGACACGCTGGCCGCCTGCAAGGAGGCCGACGCGGTGCTGCTCGCCGCCGTCGGCGGCCCGCGCTGGGACACGACGGACCCCGACAAGCCGCGTCCGGAGCAAGGGCTGCTCGCGCTGCGCAAGGGCCTCGGACTGTTCGCGAACCTGCGCCCGGTGCGCCCCGTGCCGGCGCTCTACGACGCCAGCCCGCTCAAGCGCGAGCGCATCGAGGGCACCGACCTGCTCGTCGTCCGCGAGCTGACAGGCGGCATCTACTTCGGCGAGAAGACGCGAACCGCCAGCAGCGCCAGCGACCTGTGCGAGTACTCCGTCGACGAGGTCGACCGCATCGCGCGCGTCGCCTTCGACGCCGCGCGCGCGCGCCGCAAGAAGGTGGCGAGCGTCGACAAGGCCAATGTCCTGGAGACCTCGCGCCAGTGGCGCGCGGTCGTGCACCGCGTCCACACGGAGAAGTACGAGGACATCGAGCTGACCGACGTGCTCGTCGACAACGCGGCGATGCAGCTCGTCTCCCGGCCCGCCGACTTCGACGTGATCGTCACCGAGAACCTCTTCGGCGACATCCTCAGCGACGAGGCGGCCATGATCACGGGCTCGATCGGGATGCTGCCCAGCGCAAGTCTCGGGGACCGTGACGCCGCTGGCCTGTTCGAGCCCGTCCACGGCTCGGCGCCCGACATCGCGGGCACCGGCACGGCAAACCCGCTGGCGATGTTCCTGTCAGCCGCGATGATGCTGCGCCACGCCCTGGCTTGGGAAACCGAGGCCGCCGCCGTAGAATCGGCCGTGGACCGCGCGCTGGACGCGGGTCTGCGCACGCGGGACCTCGGCGGTGAGGCGACAACGGCCGAGGCCACGCGAGCCGTCCTCGACAATCTCTAGGAGCCCAAGTGAAGCAAGCGGACCTCATCTGGATGAACGGGGAGTTCGTCGCCTGGGAGGACGCGAAGGTTCACGTGCTCACCCACGGGCTGCACTACGGGACGGGCGTCTTCGAAGGCATCCGCTGCTATGACAGCGAGATCGGGCCCGCGGTCTTTCGCCACCGCGAGCACCTGCGGCGCCTCGGGCGCTCCGCCGAGCTGTACTACATGGCGCTGCCCTACGACATCGAGGCGCTGCGCTCCGCGACGCACGAGCTGATCGGCCGCAACGGGCTGCGCTCCTGCTACATCCGCCCGATCGCCTTTCGCGGCTACGGCCAGATGGGCCTCAACCCGCTCGAGGCGCCCGTCGACGTGTCGATCGCCGTCTGGGAGTGGGGCGCCTACCTCGGCGAGGAGGGCAAGACCAAGGGCATCCGCGCGAAGGTCTCCAGCTGGCGGCGGATCAGCCCCGGCTCGCTGATCCCGAGCGCCAAGGCCTCGGGCCAGTACCTCAACAGCGTGCTGGCGAAGATCGAGTCGCTCAAGGCCGGCTACGAGGAGGCGATCATGCTCGACGATCGCGGCTCGGTCTGCGAGGGCACGGGCGAGAACATCTTCGTCGTGTGGGAGGGGCGCATCGTGACGCCGCCACCCGCCGCCTCGATCCTCGACGGCATCACCCGCAAGTCGGCGATCCAGATCGCGCGCGACCTCGGCATCGAGGTCATCGAGCGCGACATCGCGCGCGCCGAGCTGTACCTCGCCGACGAGGTCTTCATGACCGGCACCGCCGCCGAGCTCGTGCCGGTGCGCGAGATCGACGACCACACGATCGGCGACGGCGCCCCCGGCGAGCTCACGCGCGCGGTGCAGACCGCCTTCGAGAACGCGCTCTTCGGCCGCGACGAGCGCTACCGCGAGTGGCTTGACCCGGTGCCGGCGCGCGCCGGCGCGAACGTCGGCTGACCGCGATGACGCGGATCGAGCTCTACGACGCGACGCTGCGCGACGGCATGGGCGGCGGCGGGATGTCGCTGACCGCCGAGGAGAAGGTGCGCCTCGTGCACCGCCTCGACGCCCTCGGCATCGACATCATCGAGGCCGGCTTTCCCTCGTCCAATCCCAAAGAGGCCGAGCTCTTCGCGCGCCTGGAGCACGAGCCGCTCGCGCACGCGACGATCGCCGCCTTCGGCATGACGCGCCGGCGCGGCGTCGGCGCCCACGAGGACGCCGGGCTGCGGGTGCTCGCGGAGTGCTTTGCGCCCGTCTGCACGATCGTCGGCAAGACGTCGATCCACCACGTCGAGAAGGTCGTGCGCGCCTCGCGCGAGGAGAACCTCGCGATGATCGCCGAGTCGGTCGCCTTCCTCGTCTCCCAGGGCAAGCGCGTGGTCTTCGACGCCGAGCACCTCTTCGACGGGCTGCGCGAGGATCGCGACTACGCGATCGAGTGCCTGCGTGCCGCCGCCGCCGCCGGCGTCGAGCGTGTCGCGCTGTGCGACACGAACGGGCCGTCGCTGCCGAGCGAGATCGCGCGCGCGGTCGCCGACGTCGCGTCGTCGCTGCCGGGCGTGCCGATCGGCATCCACTGCCACGACGACGGCGGTTGCGCGGTCGCGAACACGCTCATGGCGGTCGAGGCCGGCGCCACGCAGGTGCAGGGCACGATGAACGGCATCGGCGAGCGCACCGGCAACGCGAACCTCATCACGATCATCGCCAACCTGCAGCTGAAGATGGGTCATCGCGTCGTCTCCGACGAGCAGCTGCGGTTGCTGACCGCGACCGCGCACTTCACCGACGAGCTGCTCAACCGCCAGCCCGACGGCAACCAGCCGTACGTCGGAAAGAACGCCTTCGCGCACAAGGCGGGCCTGCACGCGGCCGGCATCCGCGCCGACGCGACGACCTTCGAGCACATCGACCCGGCGCTCGTCGGCAACAGCCGCGAGCTGCTCATCTCCGAGCTCGCGGGGAAGGGCACGGTCACGGACAAGGCCGAGCGCGCCGGGCTGGACCTCGATCCGGTGACGACCGCGCGCGTGCTCGAGCGGATGAAGGCGCTCGAGCACGAGGGCTACCAGTTCGAGGCCGCCGACGGCTCGTTTGAGCTGCTGCTGCGCAAGGAGTCCGGCGACTACCAGCCGCTGTTCGTGCTGGAGTCCTGGCGCGTGACGGCCGAGCAGCACGCCGACGGCGAGGTCAGGACCGAGGCGACGATCAAGATCTGGGCCGACGGCCAGCGCTTCATCAGGTACGCCGAGGGCAACGGCCCGGTGCACGCGCTCGACGCCGCGCTGCGCGCGGTCCTCACCGAGGCGCACCCGCACCTCGCCGACACCTGGCTGACGAACTTCAAGGTCCGCATCCTCGACGAGACGAAGGGCTCGGACGCGACGATCAGAGTGCTGATCGACGCCACCGACGGCGATCAGACGTGGGGGTCGATCGGCGTCTCGACGAACCTCATCGCGGCCTCCTGGGTTGCGCTCGTGGATTCGCTCGAGTACGCCGAGCAGCCCAGCCGCGTGCGCGACGCCGCGGCGTCGTGACGCATATGGGCGCCGCCCGCGCGGCGAGCGACGAGATCCCGCTCGCGCGACCCGTCCTCGGCGACGCCGAGGAGGACGCCGTCATCGACGTCCTGCGCTCCGGCCAGCTCTCGCTCGGCCCGCGCGTGGCGGCGTTCGAGCAGGCCTTCGCCGCGCGCCTGAACGTCGCGCACGCCTGCGCGGTGTCCAGCGGCACGGCCGGGCTGCACCTCGCGCTGCGCGCGGCCGGCGTGCGCGACGGCGACGAGGTCGTGACGACGCCGTTCTCGTTCGTCTCCAGCGCGAACGCCCCGGTGTTCGAGCGCGCGCGGCCGGTCTTCGCCGACATCGACCCGCGCACGCTGAACCTCGACCCGCAGGCCGCCGCGGCCGCGGTCACCGAGAAGACGACGGCGCTGCTGCCCGTCCACATCTTCGGCTATCCGGCCGACCTGCCGGCGTTCGAGAAGATGGGGCTGCCGATCGTCGAGGACGCCTGCGAGGCGCTCGGCGCGGTGCACGCCGATGGCACGCCCGTCGGCGGCCGCGGCCATCCGGCCGTCTTCGGCTTCTACGCCAACAAGCAGCTGACGACCGGCGAGGGGGGGATGGTCACGACGGCCGACGCGGCGGTGAAGGCGCAGATCGACTCCGAGCGAAACCAGGGCCGCGGGCTCGACATGGGCTGGCTGGACCACGACCGCCTCGGCTTCAACTACCGCCTGAGCGACCTGGCCTGCGCGCTCGGGCTCGCGCAGCTCGATCGCCTCGACGCGATGCTCGCCGGCCGCGCCCGCGCCGCCGCGCTCTACCGCGAGGCGCTGCAGGGAATCGACGGGCTCGAGCTGCCGTGCGAGGATTCCCCGGGCGGTGATCGGCGCGGCTGGTTCGTCTTCGTCGTCCAGCTGCCGTGCGGCGCCGACCGCGACGCGACGATCCGCGCCCTGCGCGAGCGCGGCGTGCAGTCAAAGCCCTACCTGCCGGCGATCCACCTGATGACGTATTACCGCGAGACCTTCGGCCACCGCGAGGGGGAGTTTCCCGTCTGCGAGGACGTCGCGGCTCGCTCCATTGCGCTGCCGTTCTTCCCGGAGCTGTCAGAGGGGCAGGTCGAGCGGGTCGCGCTCGCGCTGCGCGAGGTCCTTACGACCGCAGGTGCGCGCTCTCGTTGAACGTCCGCACCCAGCGCCGGCCTTCGGGCAGCACCACGATCCGCGTCAATGAGCCGTTGTCGGCGTGCACGAAGGCAAACGGGCGGCTGCCGCTGGCCTGGCGGCACAGCTCGCCGATCACGCCGCCGTGCACGACCGCGGCGACGGTCGCCCCCGGCGCCAGGCCCTCGAGGATGCAATCGATCCCGGCGGCCGTGCGCTGCGCGAAGTCCTCCATCGTCTCCGCGCCGGGGATGACGTCCCAGCGCTGCCTGGCGAAGACCTCCGCCACGCGTGGGTCGCCACGGCGCACGGCGATCCGGAAGGCGCCGCCGTCGAGCTCGCCGAGGTACACCTCGCGCAGCTCGGGCACGCAGACGGGCTCGAGGCCGACAGCCGCCGCGAGGGGCGCCGCCGTCTGCGCGGTCCGGCGCAGCGGGGTGACGAAGAGCGCGGCCAGCGGCTCGCTCGCCAGATGCGCCGCGACCGCCTGCGCCTGGCGCTCGCCGGCCTCCGACAGCGCCGGGTCGGCCTGACCCTCGAGCAGCTCGAACGGCTGATCCTCGACCGCGGCCTCCGAAGCGCCGTGGCGGACGAGCACGATCTCGATCGCCTCCGGCGGGCGCGAGTAGTCCTCCTGCGGGTAACGCTGCGCGGCCACGCGCGGCAGGGTAGCGGCCGCTCGGGCGCCGGCACGTTGCACCGGCGGCGGGGCGTTGCCTTGTGCCGTTCGCGACGTGGGGCTAGGGTGGCGTCAACCGGCGGGCGGCGGGGGAACGAACGGCGTCCGGCAGCTCTCGTCCAAGGAGACAGCTTTGCGAAGCGCAACACTCGGCGTCGCCGTGGCCGTCCTCGCTGCACTCGTGGCGTCATCGCCCGCACCGGCCGCAGCCAAGACCACCGAGGTGCTCCAGCAGTTTGTCGTCAGCGGCAAGGGCGCCGATCCGGAGGCCCTCGCGCGCGCCGGCTATGACATGCGCGAAGCGCACCGCGAGAAGGGGGACGGCTACCTGATCGTCGCGACGCCGTCGCAGGCGGCCAAGCTCGAGGGCAAGGACGTCTCGGTCCAGCCGCTCGCCGCAAAGCAGGCGGACGCCAAGGTCACGGCGCCCAACCCGCTGCAGGACCCGACCCACGGATACGACGTCTTCCGGCCGTGGAACCTCAACCCGGCGCCGTGCCCGACGGTCTGCTCGACGCCGCGGCTGCCGCTGCGCAAGTGGTACCTGCAGCAGGCGAGCGCGAACGCCGACGTCGTCGAGCGCGTGCCGTACGGCAGGTCGCGCCTCGGCCAGCAGCTCGCCGCCTTCCGCGTCACCAAGGGCGCGTCGAGCACGCCGCAGGGCTCGCGGCCCGTCGTCCTCTACCACGCGACCCAGCACGCCCGCGAGTGGATCGCCGTCGAGACCAACCGGCGGCTGTTTGACTACGTGCTGAAGCACAAGAACGACCCCGCCTCCGGGATTCCGCAGCTCCTCGCCACGACCGAGCTGTGGTTCACCCCCGTCGTGAACCCCGACGGCTATGACTACACCTTCGTCGCCGACAGCACCCGGATGTGGCGCAAGACGCTGCGTGACAACAACGGCGACGGCGCGATCACGGTGGGTGACGGCGTCGACCCGAACCGCAACTGGCCGACGAAGTGGCGCTTTGACCCCGAGGGCGCTTCCGACAACCCGGCGTCCGAGACCTACCGCGGTCCCTCACCGGGCTCCGAGCCCGAGGTCAGCGCCTACCGCGCGCTCATGAACCGCCTGAAGGCGAAGTTCATGATCGACTACCACTCCCACGGCGAGCTGATCCTCTACCCCGAGGGCTGGCAGGTGGAGACGCGCGCGACCGACGACCCGATCATGGAGGCGCTCGCCGGCCGCGACGAGAACAACCCGGCGATCCCGGGCTACGACCCGGATCTCTCCGCCGAGCTCTACACCGTCAACGGCGACATCACCGACGACGCGCTGCACGTCGACGGCACGCAGGCCTACACCGTCGAGCTGACCGCCGGCTTCGGCCCGCCGGTCGGCGGCACCGACGGCGGGCACCCCAACCGCAAGCCGGGCGGGTTCGCCTTCCAGGACTCCGAGGTCGACGTCCAGAACGTCTTCGAGGAGAACCTCGAGTTCGCCCTGGACCTCGCGCGCTCGGCGCCCGACCCCGACGACCCGAAGTCGCACATCGGCAACGAGGCGACCGAGCTCGTGCCCAACACGTTCGCCGTCTCGCACGGCGACCCGCAGCTGCTGGAGGTCAACGCCAAGCAGGCGCTCGGGGCCGTGACCGCGCACTGGCAGGTCGCCGGCGGCGGATCCGGATCGGCGCCGATGTCCGAATGGGACGGCGGGCTGCGCTACGGCGCCCCCGGCACCTACTACCACCACATGCGCGCCAAGGTCACGACCGGCGCGACGCCGGGCCAGCAGGTCGAGGTCTGGTTCACCGCCGGCGGTGAGGAGTCCGCGCACTTCACCTACACCCTGGCGAGCGACACCGGCAGGCGCGTCCTGCTGCTCGTGGCGGAGGACTACCTCGGCAACTCGGGCTTCCTGCCCAAGTCGACGGCGCCGTACTTCAAGACCACCTATGAGCAGGCGCTGACCGATGCGGGGATCGCGCATGACGTCTATGACGTCGACGCGCGGGGTCGCACGGCGCCCTCGGCGGTCGGCGTGCTGTCGCATTACGACGCCGTGATCTGGGAGACCGGCGGCGACCTCTACACGCGCGAGGGCAACCAGCCAGGCGGAACGGGCGTCTCGAAGCTGCTCGACGACGAGGTGCTCGCCGCGCGCGACTACATGAACGCCGGCGGCAAGGTCCTGATCGCCGGCAAGGAGCCACTGCAGGGCGTCCGCGACCAGTTCCTCTACAACCCCGACCAGGGCCGCACCGGCGCGCCGTGGTGCAAGTCCAACCAGACGACCGGCCAGAACGACGCCGACGACCCGGTCGGCCAGCAGAACAACTGCATCGCGATCTCCAACGACTTCCTGCAGTACTGGCTCGGCGCGTACGTCCCCGCGGGCGCGGCGCTCAACGAGCAGATGAAGGAGGACCCGTCGATCGGCGACACGCTGTTCGGGCTCAACGGCCCGGGATCGGTCAGCAACGCGCCGCTGCTGCAGTCGTTCCTGACGACGACGAGCCTGATCTCGACCTACCCGGCCTTCGCGGCGGGCACGGAGTTCGGCTCCGATCGCGCGATCGCGTTCGACCGCAAGCCGTCGTTCGACCCGCCGACCGGTGACTGGTACATGTCGTCCGGCTCGGCGAACTACGCCTACAAGCGGCTCACCAGGACGGTCGACCTGACGAACCGGGAGGCCGCGGAGCTCGCGTTCAAGGTCTCCTTCGACACCGAGGCGCAGTACGACTTCGTGTTCGTGGAGGCGCGCTCGGTGGGCGGCAGCGACTGGAAGACGCTGCCCGACGCCAACGGCCATACCGGCACGAGCGTCGGCGCCGGCTGCACCGAGTCCAGCGACTACTGGCTCAGCACCCACCCACACCTGCGCGAGTACATCGTGCGCAGCGCGACCCCGACCACCCCGGGCGGCTCGACGTATGCCTGCGGCCCGAAGTCGCCGGGGAGCTGGAACGCGGCAAGTGGCAACTCGGCCGGCTACCAGGACTGGCGCGTCGCGCTGAACAACGCCGACTTCGGCGGCGACCAGATCGAGGTGTCGATCGTCTACCAGACCGATCCGGGAACGCTCGGGCTCGGCTCCTGGGTGGACGACGCGAGCATCACGTCGGATGGCGAAACGCTGTCGCAGACGTCCTTCGAGGACGGCCTCGGCGGCTGGACGGTCCCGGGCGCGCTGCCGGGCAGCCAGGGCAACGCGAACGACTGGGAGCGGGCGCAGAGCATCGGCCTCGTCGATGGTCCCGGCGTCCGCACCGGCCACTCGATCATGTGGGGCTTCGGCCTCGAGGCCGTCGACGGCGCCGACAAGCGCGCGGCGCTCCTGCGCAACGCGATGCGGTACTTCGACGCCCTCGAGTAGGCGCCACCGACGCACGCCGGCGCGAAGGGCCGCCTCCCGGCGGCCCTTCCTGCGCTCGGCCGCCCCCGCGTAGGCGCGGGGAGATCACCCGGGAGCGATCTATCTAGACTCGCCCGCGATGTCGCGCTTCTCCGAGCCGCAGGATCCCGTCTTCGCGCGCCTGAACACGTCGCTGTCCTTTGACCGGCGCCTGTGGCACCACGACATCGCGCAGTCGCGCGCGCACGCGCGCATGCTCGCCGCGCAGCGGATCATCGGCGACGAGGACCGCGACGCGCTGCTCGCGGCGCTCGCCGCCGTCGAGGACGAGCTCGTCGCCGACGCCTTTGCGTTCCAGGCCGGCGACGAGGACATCCACATGGCGATCGAGCGGCGCGTGATCGAGATCGCCGGCGCGGTCGGCGGCAAGCTGCACACCGCCCGCTCGCGCAACGACCAGGTCGTGACCGATGTCGCCCTGTTCACGCGCGATTCGGCCGGCCATGCCGCGCGCGCCGTCGATGCCCTGGCCCAGGCGCTGATCGACGCCGCCGCGGCGCACCTGGACTGGCCGCTGCCCGGCTACACGCATCTGCAGCGCGCACAGCCCGTCTACCTCTCCCACCACCTGCTCGCGTACGTCTGGATGCTGCTGCGCGACCGCGAGCGCTTTGCCTTCGCGGAGTCCCAGACCGCCGCGCTGCCGCTCGGCGCGGGGGCGCTCGCGGGCGTGAACTTCGACACCGACCGCTTCTCCGTCGCCGCGGAGCTCGGCTTCGAGCGCGTCGCGCCGAACTCGATCGACGCCGTCTCAAATCGCGATTTCATCCTGGACTACCTGTCGGCCGCGGCGACCTGCGCGACGCATCTCAGCCGGCTGGGCGCGGAGCTCGTCCTGTGGTCAAGCGAGGAGTTCGGCTTCGTCACGCTGCCCGACGCCTGGACGTCGGGGTCGTCGATCATGCCCCAGAAGAAGAATCCGGACGCGGCCGAGCTGCTGCGTGCGAAGGCGCCGCGAATCGTCGGTCACCTCGGGGCGCTGCACGGCGTGATGCACGCGCTGCCGCTGACGTACAACAAGGATCTGCAGGAGGACAAGGAGCACCTCTTCGACACGGTCGACACGCTCGACGTCTGCCTGGCTGCCGCGGCCGGGATGATCCGGGGCGCGCGCTTCGACGCCGCGCGCATGTCCGCCGCCGCCTCCGACGACCTGATCGCCGCGACCGACGTCGCCGACCACCTCGTCAAGCAGGGGGTGCCATTTCGCGCCAGTCACGGCATCGTCGCCGGCCTCGTCCGCGTCGCGGTGGACTCCGGCCGCCCGCTTGCCGAGCTGACCGACGAGGAGCTCGCGGCGGCGTCCGAGCGGCTCGATCCCGCCGCCTTCCGCGCCCTGCTGGCGCAGAGCTCGTGGCTTGAGTCGAAGGTCAGCGTCGGCGGCACGGCGCTTGCGCGCGTGCGCGAGCAGCTGCAGGCAGCCCGCAGCGCGCTCGCGCGCAACGCCGCGTGAGCGACGCCCGGGAGCACCATCTGCGCGCGCTGGAGCTGCCGGTCGTCGAGGCCGCGCGCGCGCTCGTCGGCTGCACGATCGCGCACGCAGACTCAAGCGGCGTGATCGTCGAGACGGAGGCCTACCACGAGATCGAACCTGCCTGCCACGCCTTCGTCGGCATCACGCAGCGCACGAAGACGCTGTTTGCGCCACCGGGCATCGCCTACGTCTATCGCTCGTACGGCATCCACGCCCTGCTCAACGTCGTCGTCGAGCGCGAAGGCGTCGGCGCCGCCGTCCTGATCCGCGCGCTCGAGCCGCTGACGGGGGTGCAGCGGATGCGCGAGCGCCGCGGCCGCGAGCGGCTGACCGACCTCTGCTCGGGGCCGGGCAAGCTCACGCAGGCGCTCGCCATCGGGCTGGAGCTCAACGCGACGCCGCTGCTCGGCGGCCCGGTGGCGCTCGGCCCGCCGCCGCGCGGACGCGAGGAGCCGCGTCTGATCGATGGACCGCGGATCGGGATCACGCGTGCGGTCGAGTTGCCTTGGCGCTTCTGCGCAGCGGGCAACCGCCACGTCTCGCGGCCGTGGCCGCCCGGCCTGCTGGACTGATCAGGGCTGCGGCGCGGCGCCACCGGACTCGGCGGGCGGCGTGGCCGGCGCGGGTGCGGGCGCGGGCGCGGGCGCGGGCGGGGTTCCGGCAGCAGGCGGTGGGGCGGGCGTCTGCGGCGTCGCGGCGCCGGCGTCGTCGTCGGGCCGCGCTGTGCGGTCGTCGGCGCGATCGTCGTCCTGCGCATCGCGCGGTGTGGGCGCGGCGGGCTGCACGGGCGAGGGGACCGTCGTCGCGGGCGCAGGCGTGGTCTGCGTCGGATCCGTGGCCAGTCCGGCTTCGATGCAGCGCTTGGACGGCCGCTCGTCCTTCTTGCGCTTGTCCTCCTCACGCGCGCACTGGCGCTCGAGCCGGTCCTTGTCGGCCTGCAGGATGGAGAGCATGAAGTCGCGCCAGATCTGCGCCGGGTACGTGCCGCCGGCGACGGGCTGGCCGCGGTACTCGCTGCGCATCGGCCGCAGCTCGTGCGGGTAGCCGACCCAGACCGCGACCGTGAGCTTGTCGGTCGCCCCCACGAACCACGCGTCGCCGTAGTCCTCGGTCGTGCCCGTCTTGCCCCACGCGCGGACCTTGCCAAGCTGCGCCACACGCGCCGTGCCGACCCTGATGACCGACTCGAGGATCCCCGTCGTCGTCTGCGCCACGTTCTTCGGGATGACCCGCTCGTGGCGCACGCGGTTGCGGTCCACGACGCGTGAGCGCTTGTCGCGCAGCGTGACCCGCCTGATGCCGACCGGGCCCTTGTCGCTGGCGCCGAGCGAGCCCGAGACGCGCACGCCGCCGGTCGCGAAGGTCTGGTAGGCGTGGGCCATGTCCAGCGGCGTGACGCCCTGCTTGAGGCCACCGAGGCTGATCGCGAGGTTGGTCGAGACCGGCGTGCGGATGCCCATCCGCTCGGCGGTGCGCGCGACGCGCTTCGTGCCCGCCTGGATGCCCACCTGCGCGTAGACGGCGTTGTCGGAGAACGTCGTCGCGCGTGCGAGCGTCGTCACGCCGGAGTACGCGTTCTCATAGTTGTTTACGGTGAACTTCTCTGTGCTGTTGGGCACCTGGATGACCTGCTTCTTGGAGACCCAGGTCGAGCCCGGCGAGATCCCGCGCCGGATCGCGGTCGCCAGCACGAAGGGCTTGAAGGCCGAGCCGGGCTGGCGCTGACCCTGCGTGGCGAGGTTGAACGGCACGCGGTCGTAATCCGAGCCGCCGACCATCGCGCGGACCTCGCCGGTCTTGTTGTCGATCGCGACGAGCGCGGCGTTCGGCCCCCAGGGCGGATTGCCTAGCCAGCGCCCGATCGCGTCCTCGGCGCGGCGCTGGATCCCGAGATCGATCGTCGTCTGCACGCGCAGCCCGCCGAGCAGCGCCTCGCGCGCGCCGTAGCGCTCGATGACCTGCTGGCGCACCCACGTGGCGAAGTAGGCCGAGGACTTGCTCGCCGCCTGTGCCTGCGGCGGGGCGATCAAGTCGCGCGAGGGCACCGGCTCGCTGCGCCCGCGCTCGTACTCCACGCGCGTGAGGTAGCCCTGCTCGAGCATCTTCGCGAGCACGAGGTTGCGCCGCTGGGTGGCGGCCTCGCGATGGGCGACGGGGTCATAGGCGCTGGGTGACGCGACGATCCCGGCCAGCAGCGCGGCCTCGTGCGGCTTGAGCTCGCTCGCGCAGCGGCTGCCGGGCTTGCCGCAGCCGGCGTGGTCGGGGTGGCTCGCGAAGTACGTGCGCGCCGCCGACTCGATCCCGTACGCGCCGTTTCCGAAGTAGATCGAGTTCAGGTACTCCGTGAGGATCTTCTGCTTGGACCACTTGCGCGTGAGGTGGTAGGCGAGCGCCGCCTCGCGCACCTTCTCGACGACGGTGCGCTTGCTCTGCTTCTGCGTGGCGTTCTTGACGAACTGCTGCGTGATCGTCGAGCCGCCCTGCACGGCCCTGCGGCTCGTGATGTCCGTCCACAGCGCGCGCGCCGTGGCGCGCAGGTCGACGCCGTCGTTCTGGTAGAAGCGCTCGTCCTCGACCGCGATGATCGCGTGCTGCATCGACAGCCCGATCTCCTTCGTCGGGATGATGATCCGGCCCTGGTCGGCGAGCGTGGCGAGGTACTCGTCGTGGACGTCGACGAGCAGCGAGTTCTGCGCGCGCTGGAAGCCGCGCTGGTTCTCGAGCTCGGGGAGGTCGGCGGCGACCGCCATCATCATCCCGAAGGCGGTCGAGATCAGGGCGATGATCGAGAGCCCGCACAGGATCAGCGCGAGCCGCAGCCGCTTGAGCCGCGGGCGGCCCAGCGGCGGGTCCGAGAGGACCGGGATGTCGGGACGTTCGGAGTCGCTCATGCGAACGCGGGAAGGGCCGCTCGGATGCGGCTGCTGACCCCGTGGCGCCCCGATGACAACAGCTGGCGGCAACGCCCAGGGCGAGCTGGACTCTAGCATTGGCCCCGTGACGACCCGCGCCGCCGACGACGCACGGTTTCTGGCACGCGACGCGGTCGACTGTCTGCCCGACGGCGGCCTGGCGCGCAAGCTCGCGCTCGGCCGGCCGCTGCGGGTCAAGCTCGGCCTGGATCCGACCGCGCCCGACGTGCACCTCGGCCACACCGTGGTGCTGCGCAAGCTGCGCGAGTTCCAGGACCGCGGGCACGTCGTGGTCCTGATCATCGGCGACTACACCGCGCGCGTCGGCGATCCGAGCGGCCGCTCCTCGACGCGGCCGGTGCTGTCTGGCGAGGAGATCGACGCCAACGCCCGCACGTACGTCGAGCAGGCCGAGAAGGTGCTCGATCCCGAGCGCATCGAGCTGCGCTACAACTCCGAATGGCTGGACATGTCGATGGTCGACCTGTTCGCGCTCACGCGCACCACGACGGTCGCGCAGTTGCTCGAGCGCGACGACTTCGCCAAGCGCTACGCCGGCCGCGAGCCGATCTCGATCCTCGAGCTGCTCTATCCGCTCATGCAGGCCTACGACTCGGTGGCGGTGCGCTCCGACGTCGAGCTGGGCGGAACCGATCAGAAGTTCAACCTGCTGCTCGGTCGCGACGTCCAGCGCGCCTACGGCGTCGAAGAGCAGGTCGCGCTGACGATGCCGATCCTGCCCGGCGTCGACGGCGAGCGCAAGATGTCCAAGTCGCTTGGCAACCACGTCGGCGTGACCGAGTCGCCGCAGGAGATCTACGGCAAGACCATGAGCCTGCCGGATGCGGCGTTGGGGATCTGGTACGAGCTGCTGCTCGGCGAGGCGATGGCGCAGGCGCTGTCGCCCCGCGACGCCAAGCACGCGCTCGCGCACCGGCTCGTCGAGCGCTTCCATCGCGCGGGCGCGGCCGCGGATGCCGCAGCCCACTTCGAGCGCGTCTTCGTGCAGGGCGACGTCCCCGAGCAGATCGAGGAGGCGAGCTTCGCGGCCGACGACGGCGTCGTGCATATGCCGGCCGTGATCGCCGACAGCCTCGGCCGCTCGCGCTCGGACGCGCGCCGCATGCTCGCCCAGGGCGCCGTCAAGCTCGACGGCGTGGCGCTCGCAGCAGACGACATCGACATCGCGGCCGAGCGCCTCGACGGATCGATCCTGCAGGTCGGCAAGCGCCAGTTTCGGCGCATGCGCCGCACCGCCTGAACCGCTGTTTGCCGGGCTTCTTCGCGTGCCGCCGCCGGCGGCCGGGGGTCCATCCGCCAGACCTGTCTATACTGACCGCTGCGCCGGCTGCCGTTGTTGACCGGAGCCCTTCCACGGGCCCGTCGGCAGCGCTATACTGGCCAGTCCTGTCTGCGAGTCGCCCATTGTGGCTCGCTGGAGCGCAGGTTCCGGGAGGAGGCCCCTCCAGGGAGCGCGCGACGGTCTTTGAAAACTCAACAGCATGCGCACCTTGATCGTCCTAGCGATCAGGTGTGCGTCCAGGTTCGATCCCCTCGCTCCCAGCCGGGCTGCGAGGGGTCTGAGAAAGAAACCCGTCATGTACCGCGATCGCCTCGTGTATTGGCATCGCACATGGTCATGACAGCTCTACGTGACGAGGGGAACAGTCCTTCGGGGTCTGAGCCCTTCAGCAGTTCTTCACGGAGAGTTTGATCCTGGCTCAGGACGAACGCTGGCGGCGTGCTTAACACATGCAAGTGGAGCGACGAACCGGGGCTTGCCCCGGGGCAGAGCCGCGAACGGGTGAGTAACACGTGGG
>CADCVQ010000127.1:703-18749 GCA_902806175.1 uncultured Solirubrobacteraceae bacterium | reverse complement strand
TGAGAGTGGGCCCGGCATGGCCTCAGCGTATCCCGACGCCCCCGGCGCCACAGCGCGCCGCCGCGCAGGCGCACTAGAGCCGGCGCGAGGTGCGCGGCAATCCGAGCGCGTCGTCGCGTGGTCCGGGCGCGTCCTGAGCCAGCATCAGCCGCTCGAGGAGCTCGAGCGTGTCCGGCGTGCCCAGCGCCATCACGTGATCGCCGGGGCGCAGCACCGTGTCATCCGGCGGCAGCGGCAGAAACCAGCCGTTTGGACGCCGCACGCCGATCACGAACGCGGCGCCTCGCACGGCGCCGATCGCGTGACCCGCGCCGGCGCCGCGCGCGCCGACCGCGATCTCCGCGACCCTGTAGCCCGGCCCGCCTGGCTCGCCGACGGGCGGGTGCAGCGCGAGCCGCGCGAGCTGGACGCCGCCTGCGCGGTCGGGCGAGACCGCGCGCTGCGCGCCCGCGCGCCGGAGCTCCTGCTCGCTGCGGTCGCCCGTGCTGCGCCCGACGATCTCGAGGTCCGCACGCAGCCGGCGCGCAGCCAGAACCGTCGCCACGTTGTCGGCGTCGGAGTCTTCGCACGCCACGAGCGACCGCGCCTGCGCGATGCCGGCTGCGAGCAGCAGCTCAGGATCCGCCGGCGCGCCGTGCACGAAGGGCAGCCCGAGGTTCGAGGCCCGGTGGCCGGCCGCCTCGCTCGCGTCGATCACGACGCAGATGGCGCCGGCGGTGCGCAGCTCGCGCGCGACCGCGCCGCCGACCGGCCCGAAGCCGCACACGATGTGGTGGTGGGAGAACGTGTTCGCCATGCCGCGCGCGATCTGAGGCTACTAGTGGCGCGAGGATCGTCAGTAGTGGTAGGGCTCCCCCGCGAGGATCTTGTGCGCGCGGTAGAGCTGCTCGAGCAGCACGACGCGCGCGAGCTGGTGCGGGAGCGTCAGGCGGCCGAGCGAGAAGCGGTGGTCGACGTCGTCGAGTTGCAGTCCCAGCGGCCCGCCGATGACGAAGCAGACGTCGCGCCCGGCCTGGCGGCGGTCCTCGAGGAAGCGCGCGAACGACAGCGAGTCGAACTGCTCGCCGTCGCGCGACAGCAGCGACACGAAGGCGCGATCGGGGATCCGCCCCGCGAGGCGCTCCTCCTGGCGCACCTCGATCATCTCCACCCGCGCGTGGCGCGCCAGCATCTTGAGGTAGTGCTGCACGTCGTCGGCGTACGGAGGGCGCAGTCGCCCGACGGCGAGGACGATCAGGCGCACGATGCGATACTACGGGCGCGATGGCAGAAGAAGACGAGCGCGAGCGCCACATCAACATCCACTTCCAGCCGGAGGACATGGCGGGGCACTACGCGAACTTCGCGAACGTCTCGTTCTCCGACTACGAGTTCACGATCACGTTCGCCCGCGTCGACCACGAGATCGACGCCGACGAGATCCCGGGCGTCGTCGTGACGCGCGTCAACCTCGCGCCGAAGTTCATGGCGGAGCTGGCCGACGCGCTCGTCGACTCCTACTCGAAGTACCGCACTCGTGAGGGCATCAAGAACCTGCCCGAGTTCGGGAGCGGCGGCGCGCCACCCTCCGCCGACGAGTAGCCGCCCGGCTGTTAAGGACTGGGGTTCGCCCCTTGCGGGCGGACGGCGCCTGCGCCACCATCCGACACCGGATGGAGCACATCGACCCACAGCTCAGGCAGCTGATCGAGCGCGCCGCCGCCGCCGGCATCGGCATGGACGACATCGAGCACAACCTGATCGAGCCGGCCAACCTGCCGCCCGAGGAGCACGACGCGCTGTGGCTCTACGCGCTCGGGCGCCGCGAGCAGCCGGCGCCCAAGATCGTCCCGATCGTCGCCGGTTGAGCTACCGCTCGCCGCGCTCGTAGGCGACGCCGATCCCGATCCGCTCGATCGTCGGCGGGTGCGTCGCGAGCAGGAACGTCTGCCAGTCCGGCGGATCGGGATCTGAGAGGTTGCGCAGCGCGATCCGCTTCTCGAAGGAGATGAACGGCTGCGCGTCGCCGGTCAGCGTCAGCGCGTAGGAATCCGCGCGTGCCTCCACGTCGCGACTGAGCTGGTTTGAGATCGTCGTGATCGTCGTCGTCATCACGACGATGCCGAGCGCGAGCGCCGGCAGCGCGGCCGGCCCCGGCCGCTGCCCGTCAGGCGCCAGGCGGCGGGTCAGCTGCGCGACCGCAAAGAGGCCGAATGGCGCGACGATCGCCAGGTACAGCAGCCCGTTGGGCACGTCGCGGTGATGGACGTGGGCAAGCTCGTGCGCGACGACGAGGCGCACCTCGTCGCGCTCGAAGTTCTCCAGCAGCGTGTCGTAGAGCACGACGCGCTTGGTCTGACCGAGGCCGGCGACGTACGCGTTGGCGGCCGTCGTGCGGCGGCTGGCATCGACGCTGTAGACCTCGCCGACGTCGACGCCGGCGCGCTCGGCGAGTTCGAGCACGTCCTCACGCAGCTGGCCCGCCGGCAGCGCCTTGAACGTGTTGAACAGCGGGTCGAGCACGACCGGCCCGGCGTAGATGCTCGCGACGCCGAACGCGACCACGAGCACGCTGCCCGGGACCCACCAGCCGCGCGGCATGCGGCGCATCAGCCCGACCGCCGTTGCCGCTCCGAGGCCGGCGAGGATCGCCCCGATCCCGCCTGCGACGGCCTTGTCGCGGGCATAGCCGCTCCACGACTGGGTGACGAGCCCGACTGCCTTCGCCCGCTCGCGCGAGACGACCTGCAGCGGCAGGATCGCGACCGTCAGGATCACGGACAGCGCGGCTCCGGCGGCTGCGCCCGCCAGCAGCGGGCGCTTGAAGGCGACCTGCAGGCGCCGCGGCGGACGCGCCACGAGCAGTATCAGAACAGCGAGCTCGATCGCCAGGACGCCGCCGTAGATCGCAAGCTGTGGGCGGCGGTAGTCGCGCGCGCGCTGCACCTCCGAGGCGCTGAAGTACGATTGCGTGCTCACCCGGGCCGGCTCGATGACGCCGCTGCGCGGGCGC
The DNA here is from genome assembly GCA_902806175.1 of uncultured Solirubrobacteraceae bacterium. GTDB lineage: Bacteria > Actinomycetota > Thermoleophilia > Solirubrobacterales > Solirubrobacteraceae > CADCVQ01. The sequence continues at coordinate 15,757 of CADCVQ010000127.1, read as the reverse complement.
AGCAGCACCACGGCGACCTCCGCGACGATCACGGCGGCGACAACCGCCGCTCCCCAGCGCAGGCGTCCTCGATCCACGGTCTCACTGTACGAGATGCAGGTCGCAATCCTCTCCGACATCCACGGCAACCGGCACGCTTTCGAAGCGGTGCTCGCCGACGCCGAGCACGCGGGCGCCGACGAGATGTGGTGCCTCGGCGACCTCGTCGGCTACGGCGCCGAGCCCGACGCGTGCGTCGCGCTGGCGCGCCGGCACGCGGCGATCTGCCTGGCCGGAAACCACGACATGGGCGTCACCGGAGCGATCGGGCTGGACGAGTTCTCGACCGGCGCGGCGATCGCGGCGCGCTGGACGCAGGAGACGATCAGCGACGCGAACATGGAGTTCCTCTCCGCGCTGCAGCCCGCCGGCGAGGAGGACTCGGTCGGCCTGTACCACGCCAGCCCGCGCGACCCGGTCTGGGAGTACGTGCTCAGCGCGCTGCTCGCGGAGCTGTGCCTGGACGCGCAGCGCCAGCGCGTCGCGCTGATCGGCCACTCGCACGTCGCGCTGTCGTTCGTGCGCCCGGAGGGCGACGTCGCGACAGGCGAGGCCCGACGCGACGGCGACGACCTCGACATCGGCCCCGGGACCGGCGAGTGGCTGCTCAACCCCGGCTCCGTCGGCCAGCCGCGCGACGGCGATCCGCGTGCGGCCTGGATGCTGCTCGACCTCGATCGCTGGCAGGCGCGCTGGCGCCGCGTCGGGTACGACGTCGCAGGCGCAGCGGCGGCGATCCGCGCCGCGCGTCTGCCTGATTCGCTGGCCGAGCGCCTCGGGTACGGTCAGTGACCGTGCGACGGACGCTCCCCTACCTGCTCGCGGCGCTGCTCGGCGCCGGCAGCGCGCTGCTCGCCGCCTGCGGCTCGGGGACGGAAGCCGGCATCCCGGCCGCCGACGCGGAGGACCTGAAGAGCCAGATCACCGACGTGCGCGAGGCCGTCGAGGACGGGCGCTGCTCCGACGTGCCGGGCCAGCTGCGGCAGGTCGACGACGGCATCGACGATCTGCCGCCCTCGGTCGACGAGCAGCTCGTCAACAACCTGCGCGAGGGATCCAACAAGCTGCTCGGGCTCGCCCGCGACGAATGCGACGCCGAGCCGACGCAGACGACGACGACCGAGACCGCGACGACGCCGGCCGAGACGACGACCGCTCCCCCGCCCACGACACCCGCGCAGACGACGACGGCGCCGCCGACGGCGACGGTCGCGCCGCCGCCCGCGCCGCCGCCCCCGCCCGCGCCGGTGCCGGTGCCCGAGCCCGAAGTCCCGCCGCCCCCGCCGGCCGACCCGCCCGGCAACGGCAACGGCAACGGCAACGGCGGTAACGGCAACGGCACGCCCGGCGGTGGCACGAGACCGGTGATCCCATGAGCGACAGCATCGTCGCCGGCCGCTACGAGCTCGGCGAGCGGCTCGGCTACGGGGGGATGTCGACCGTCCAGCTCGCCCTCGATCGCCGGCTCGAGCGCCAGGTGGCCGTCAAGCTCCTCGCAGAGCATCTCGCCGACGACAGCCAGTTCGTCTCGCGCTTCCGGCGAGAAGCGCTGTCGGCGGCGCGCCTCGTGCACCCGAACATCGTGCAGGTCTTCGACTTCGGCCTCGACGAGGCCAGCGGCCGGCACTACATCGTCATGGAGTACATCCACGGCCGCTCCGGCGCCGAGATCCTGCGCGAGGAGACGCGCCTGGGCGTGGCCGACACGCTCGAGCTCGTCGACGGCGCCTGCCGCGGCCTTGCCCACGCGCATCGGATGGGCGTCATCCACCGCGACGTCAAGCCCGGCAACATCATGCGCTCCGACGACGGCGCGGTGAAGCTCGCCGACTTCGGGATCGCCAAGGCGATGGTCGGGCAGATGTCGCAGATCACGCAGGCGGGCTCCGTCCTCGGCACGGCCGCGTACCTCGCGCCCGAGCAGGCCAGCGGCGCCGAGGTCGGTCCCGCGGCGGACCTCTACGGCCTCGGTGTCGTGACCTATCAGCTGCTCGCCGGGCGCCTGCCGTACGACGCGAACTCGCTGACGGAGCTCGCGATGATGCAGCAGCGCGAGTTCCCGATCCGCCTCGAGGAGGTCACGGCGGATGTGCCCCCGGCGCTCGCGTCCGCCGTCGAGAAGGCGCTCGCGCTCAGGCCCGAGGAGCGCTACGCGAGCGCGGACGAGATGCGCGCCGCGCTGCATGACGGCGCCCGCGGGATCGCTCCAGAGGGTGCCGACGAAACCGCCGCGACGGCGATGCTCCCTCGCGACGAGCCGACCGCCGCGACGCGCGCCGTGCCCAGCACGCAGCGCGGCGGCCGGCGCCTGCAGCCGATCGCACCCAGCGCCGGCGCGGTCGCGCCCGCGGAGTACGAGCCGATCCCGGAGATGCCGCCCTCGCCCCGCGACGTCCCGCCGCCGCGGCGCTCTGGCGCCGGCAGGATCCTCGCCGTCGTGCTCGTCGCCGGGGTGATCGCGGCGGTGATCGCGTTCGCGGTCGGCACCATGAACGCCAGCCCGTCCGTGCAGCTCTCCCCGGTCGACGGCGACACGACGAGCGAGGTCGTCGACGAGATGAACGGGCTGATCGAGGACAACACCGAGTAGCCGCGGGCAGTCCCGCTGAGGACGCCGCCGCCGGCAGTCACGGCGCCGCGCCCGCGCGCAGCGCCGCCGCATGTGCCGCCAGCGTCCCGCCGGCGATCGCGGCGCGCAGGCCCGCCATGAGTCGCGCGAGGTAGGCGAGGTTGTGCAGCGTCAGCAACCGCACGCCGGTCAGCTCGCGGTTCTTGAGCAGGTAGCGCAGGTAGCCGCGCGAGTGCCCGGCGCTGCAGGCCGGGCACGGGCAGCCCTCCATGATCGGCTCGCGCGAGTGCTTGTGACGCGCGCCGGTCAGTTCGACGCGCCAGCGGTTCTCGGGGTCGGGGGCGATCGCCACGCCATGGCGGCCCAGGCGCGTCGGCATCGCGCAGTCGAACGTGTCGATGCCGAGCTCGACGCCGCGGATCAGGTCGTCGACGTCGCCGATCCCGAGCAGGTGGCGCGGGCGGTCGTCGTCGCGCAGCGCGGCGGTCGCCCATCCGACCACCTCGTACATCTGCGGCTTCTCGGCGCCGAGCGATCCGCCGATCGCGATCCCGCCCACCGGCCGAGCGGCGACCTCCTCGGTCGAGGCTACGCGCAGATCCTCGTGGACGCCGCCCTGGACGATCCCGTACACGAGCTGCTCCCGCGGGCCGTGGGCGTCGTGCCAGGCCAGGCAGCGATCGAGCCAGCGGTGCGTGCGCTCCGTCGAGCGCGCGGTGTACTCGCGATCGACGTGAAACGGCGTGCACTCGTCGAAGACGAGCGCGATGTCCGAGCCGAGCTTGGCCTGCACCTCCATCGACGTCTCGGGCCCCATGAAGCGCTCGGAGCCGTCGATGTAGGAGCGAAAGCGCACGCCCTGCTCGTCGATCTGCAGCACCCGGCCCATGCGGTCGGGGCCGGCCGGGGCGCGCCCCTTGACCTCGTCGGCGACGGTGCCGTGGCCCATGCTGAAGACCTGAAAGCCGCCCGAGTCGGTGATGATCGGCCGGCGCCAGCCCATGAACTCGTGCAGGCCGTCGAACTCCGCGATCAAGTCGGCGCCGGGCTCGAGGAACAGGTGGAAGGTGTTGCCGAGCACCATGTCGTAGCCCAGCGCGGCGACCTCGCGCGCCTCCAGGCCCTTGACCGTGCCCTTCGTCGCCAGCGGCACGAACGCGGGCGTGCGGATCTCGCCCCGCTCGACGCGAAGGACCCCGACGCGCGCCTGCGAGCCGGGGTCCCGCTGAAGGATCTGCAGGGCGCTCATGCGCCCCGCAGACTATGGACCACTCCTAGTCGGAGCTGGTGTCGCCCGCGTCGCCGGCGTCAGACTCGATCGTCTTTGGCTCGGCGCCGCCCACGCCGATCTGCACGCGGCGCGGCTGGGGCTGGACGGGCTTGGGGATGCGGACCTCGAGGACGCCGTTGTCGAACGTCGCGGCGATCGCGTCGGCGTCGATGCCCTCGGGCAGCGTCAGCGATCGCGAGAACGCGCCGGTGGAGCGCTCGAGGCGGTAGTAGCCCTCGTGCTTCTCCTCGTGCTCGGTCTTGCGCTCACCCGAGACGGTGAGGACGTTGTTCTCGAGCTCGATGTTGACGTCCTGCTCGGTCATGCCGGGCAGGTCCGCCTTGAGGACGAAGTGCTCGCCGGCCTCGACGAGGTCCATCGCGGGCATCCAGCGGCGGGTGGCGGTGGCGCCGCCGTTGGCGGCGCGGGTGGGGGTGTCGAAGAACGTGGAGAAGAGCCGGTTCATCTCCCCCTGCAGGGAGTCGATCTCGCGGACCGGGTCCCAACGTACGAGTGCCATGTCGAATACCTCCTGTGGTCCATCTGTTCTGCTGGTTGAAAGGTATAAAACCTAAGTGCGTCGCTGTCAAGTCTAGCGACACGCAACCGGTGGTCACATGCGAGTTGCCGCGGCTGATGACGCATATCCCTCCATCTCCCGGGTCCGATCGCGAGGCGCTCGGCACGGGAGGCGCTCGCTACACGCTGCGCAGCGCCTCGGTGGGCGACAGGCGTGCGGCGCGGGCGGCTGGGTAGAGGCCTGCGAGGGCGCCGATCGCGAGCGCCGCTGCGATGCCGCCTGCCAGCGCCTGCGGCGGGATGACCGTCTGCCATCCGCGGCTGTGCGCGTAGCCGCTGGTCACCAGGGCCCCGATCGCGACGCCGGTCGCGCCGCCGCCGGCGGCGAGCAGCAGCGACTCGCCGAGGAACTGCGCCCGCACGTGCGCGCGGGTGGCTCCGAGCGCCCGGCGCAAGCCGATCTCGCTGCGCCGCTCGAGGACGGAGATGACCATCGTGTTGGCGATGCCGATGCCACCGACCAGCAGCGCGACGGCGCCGAGGCCGAGGAACAGGCCGGTGAAGGCCGACTCGGCGGCGGCTCGCGCGGCGAGCGCGTCCGACGGGCGCGAGACCGTCACCTCCTCGGGGTTCTGCGGGTTCGCGGTGGACGCCAGGCGCTCGCGAACGCGCCCTACCGCCGCCGGCGCAGCACGTACGTAGATCGTCGTCGCCGAGCGCTCCGCGCGCAGGTAGGCGGCGGCAGCGTCGTAGCCGATCAACACCGATCGGTCCAGGTCGCCGGCGAGTGGCAGTGAGTCCATGATCCCGATCACGGTGTACCAGCGCCCGGCGATGTAGACCTGCACGCCGATCCGGTCGATGCCGAGCCGCTGGGCGGCGACTGAGCCGAGCACGACCGAGGCGGTGCGGCCGGTCGCTGCGGTCAGGAAGTGCCCGCGGGTCATGCGGCCGCCCAGCGTGCCGAGCAGCGACGGGTCGGCCGCCGCGACGCCGATGCCGCCGGTCTCGTCGGGGTCGATGCGGTCGGTGCGCCGCACGCCGGCGTCGAGTGAGCGAAGGCTCGAGACCCGCTGGACGCCGCCGATCCGGCCGATCGTCTTCGAGGCGGCTTCGGGCAGCGTGGCGTCGGCGCCGCCGAGCGTCTGGCCGGGCGCGATCGTCAGGAGGTTCGTGCCGAGCTTGTCGAGCTGGCGGATCAGCCCGGCGCGCGAGGACTCCGACAGGCCGAGGACGGCGACGAGGCTGGCGATGCCGATGGCGATGCCGAGCGCGGAGAGCGCGGCGCGCAGGCGGCGCGTGCGCAGGCCGACGGCGGCGACCCGGGCGACGTCGATCGGGAGCATGCGCGAGCTCATCGGTCGCTCACCACCCGGCCGTCGCGCATGACGACGCGGCGCGGCAGCGCAGTGGCCAGCTCGCGGTCGTGCGTGATGACGACGAGCGTCGTGCCCTGCTCGTTGAGCTCGCGCAGGAGGTCGAGGACCTCGCCCCCGGTGCGAGAGTCGAGGTTGCCGGTCGGCTCGTCGGCGAAGACGACCGCGGGTCGGGCGACGACCGCACGCGCGATCGCGACGCGCTGGCGCTCGCCGCCCGACAGCTGCGCCGGGTGGTGCAGGACGCGGTGCGCGAGCCCGACGCGTCCCAGCGCGAGCCGTGCGGCGGCCAGTCGCTCGCGCATCGGCGTCGCGCTGTAGAGCAGCCCCTGTGCGACGTTCTCCAGCGCCGTCATCCCGTCGATCAGGAAGAACTGCTGAAAGACGAAGCCGATGAAGCGCGCGCGCAGCCCGGCCAGCGCGCGGTCGTGCAGATCTGCGACGTCGTGGCCGGCGACGGCCACACGGCCCGCCGAGGGCCGGTCGAGCGTGCTCATGACGTGCAGCAGCGTCGACTTGCCCGAGCCGGAAGGGCCGACGATCGCCATCAGCTCGCCCGGCTGGACGCTCAGCGTGACGCCGTCGAGCGCGCGCACGCCGCCGGCGTACTCCTTGCAGACGTCCTGCAGCTCGAGGACGGTGCGGGTTGCGATGGCGCTCATCGCGGCACCACCACCCGCGCGCCCGGCGCGACGCCGTCGATCTCGACATAGCCGTCGGCGAAGGCGCCTGTCGTGACGGCCACGAGCCGCCGGACCCCGCCGGCGCCCTGCACCTCGACGCCGTAGCGGCCGTCGCCGATCGCCACCAGCGCGGTGACCGGGACGGCGAGCACGCCCTGTGCCGTGTTCGCGGCGATCGACACGGTGACCGGTGCGCGGTCGAGGCGGACGCGGCGCGCGCGCTTGCCGAGCAGTGCGACGCGCAGCTCGACGGTTGCCTCCGCACCGTCCTTTCCGGCCGTGGCGACACGCCCGACCCGCGTGACCCGGCCGGCCACCTGGCTACCGTCGGGGAGCGTCACGCGCACGCGCTGGCCACGGCGCACCTGCGCCTGCCGGCTGGCGGCGAGCTGCACGATCACGACGCGGCGGTGGCTTGACACGACGGCGACGGGCGTGCCGGCGCCGACGGCGTCACCGACAGCGGCCTCGTGCTCGCCGACGCGAATCGGCCCGTCGCCGAACACGACGTCGCCGGGTTCGACGACGCCGTCGCGCGTCATGCCGCGGTCCTTCTGCCAGCGGATCACGGCCGCCGTGGTGGCGGAGTCCCAGCGGCTGTCAACCTCGACCGCGTCGTAGGGGTCATAGCCGAGCGCGACGAGATTGCGCTCGAGCTGGCGCACGTCGCTGCCGTTGGCGATGCCGGCCTGCAGCGTGCGGTACATCGGCACCTGGCCGTACATGACGTACGCCACCGCCTGCGCGTCGATCGAGTAGATCGACTGCCCCCGCCGGACGGTGGCGCCTTCGGCGCGCACGCGCGTGAGCGTGCCCCGGGTGGCTGCGCCGATCGTCTTCTCGCCCGCATAGCTCAGCGTCCCCTCGACGTCCTCGCGGTCGACGAGGTCGCGCCGGCCGACGACCGCGATCGCGGTCGCGACGCGGTCGTTGACGGCGGAGCCCGCGGGCGGGCCGGCATCGCTTCCGAGCGTCGTCCATGCGAGCCCGCCGGCCACCGCCAGCCCGCTGACGGCCAGCGCGAGCCGAGCGCCGCGCCGCCGGCGCGGCGTCGCGATCGCGTCGTCGGCGTCGAGGCCGCCCGACGTGCTGCGCAGCTTCGTGGTGGCGGTCATGGTGACTGCTCGCTCTGGACCGACTTGTCGACGACCGCCAGGATGCTGTGGCACTTGCGGTCGGCGGCCTTGAACGCCGGCGACTCGGGGTCGGGTGCGCTCGCGTCGCGCTTGTCTGCCAGCAGGCCGCCGGCGCCGGGCTTGGGATCGGGGACGTCGACGCCGGCGGCCCGCATGCAGCGCGCGTACTTGACGAACGCGTCCTGGAACTTCGCCTGTTGCGCCGGATCGGGCGCGTCGCCGCCGTTTTGGAGGTGCTTGCCGCACTTCTCGGCGGCGGCGCGGTTGCGCGGGTTCTCGGGGTTCTGGCGCGGGCCGCCGACCTTGACGAGCCCGTTGGCGCCCTTCTGCGGATCCGGGAAGTCGATCCCTTCGCCGCGCATGCAGCGGGCGAACTTCAGCGCGCCGTCGAGTGCCTTGTCCTGCGACGAGGACGCCGGCTTGGCGCTGTCATCGCTGCCGGCGCCGCAGGCGCCGAGCGCGAGCGCCGCGAGCGCCGTGGTGAGTGTGAGGGTGAGGTTTCGCATGCCGGCTATGAAGCCGGGCCAAGCTGAACGTCATCTGAGCGCCAGCGAGGAGTTCTCTGAAGCGGGCAGGCACAGGCGCAGCAGCGCGCCGCCGCTCTGCGCCGTCTCGGCGCGAACGCCACCGCCGTGCGCCTCGGCGATCTGGCGCACGATGGCGAGCCCGAGCCCGGATCCGGGCAGCCCACGCGCGTTCGCGGCGCGATAGAAGCGGTCAAACACATGCACGAGGTCGTCTGGTGCGATGCCCGGCCCGCGGTCCTGGACGCTGACCTCGCCGTCACGGACCCTCACCTGGACGGTGGCGCCCGGAGGGCTCCACTTGACCGCGTTGTCGAGCAGGTTCGAGACGGCGCGGTGCAGGCCGGCTCGCGAGCCGCGCACCACGCACGGCTCGGCATGAACGTCGAACTCAAGGCCGCCGGCGGCGCGTCGCCGCGCGCGCTGGACCGCCTCCTGCACGAGCTCGTCGAGCCGGAGGTCCTCGGGCTCTTCGACGAGCTGCTCGCCGGGTCGCGCGAGATCGACGAGATCTCCCATCAGGACCGTCAGCTCCTCGATCTGCGCCCGCGCCCCGGCGAGGATCTGCGCCCGCTCGTCCTCGGGCAGCCCGCGAGCACGCTGGAGCAGCTCGAGGTTCGCGCGGATGCTCGTCAGCGGCGTGCGCAGCTCGTGCGACGCGTCGGCGACGAGCTGGCGCTGCGCGTCCTGCGAGCGCTCCAGTGCCGCCAGCATCGCATTGAACGAGGCCGCCAGCCGGGCGAGCTCGTCCTCGCCCCGTGCATCGATGCGGTGGCTCAGGTCCCCCGTCGCGGTCACCTGCTCGGCGGCACCGGTCAGGCGAGCGACCGGCGCGACCGTCGCACGGGCGACCAGCAGGCCGAGGCCCGCCGCCAGCCCGATCCCGGCGAGCGCGACGACGAGCAGCACCCAGCGCAGCCGCGCCAGCGCGTCGTCGACCTCCGTCAGCGGCCGTGCGAGCACGAGCGCGTCGCCTGCGAGGCCCCTCGTGGTCAGGACGCGAACGTGGACGCCGTCGACCGTCGCATCGCGGAAGAACGGCGCCCGGGTACCGGCGGCGACCTCGAGCGTGCGGCGGTCGGTGGGCAGGCGCGGCGCGCCGCGGCGGGCGATCACGTCGCCCGACGGCTCGACAGCCTGCGCGATCCCGGTCGCGCCGCCGAGCGGCGCCTCGGGGACCTCGACCTGTACCGCCTCCGGCTCGGCGGTCAGCTCGCCCGGCGGCGGCGCGCGCTCGAACGTCACCTGCGGGGTCAGGTCGCGCAGCGCGGCGTCGACGCCGGCACGCAGGTCCTCGCGCACGACGATGTAGCTCGTCAGGACGGCCAGCACGACCGCGACGCCGACGGCGGCCGTCGCGAGCAGCACGAGGCGCCGGCGCAGGCTCATCGGCGCGCAGTGCGCAGGACGTATCCCACGCTGCGCACCGTGTGCAGCAGCCGCGGCGCGCCGGTCGCCTCGGTCTTGCGGCGCAGGTATCCGACGTAGACCTCGAGGGAGTTGGACGCCGGGCCGAAGTCATAGCCCCACACGCGATCGAAGATCTGCTCGCGCGTGAGCACCTGGCGCGGGTGGCGCAGGAACAGCTCGAGCAGCAGGAACTCCGTGCGGGTCACCTCGATCGCCCGCCCGCCGCGCCGCACCTCATGGGCCACCGTGTCGAGCTCGAGATCCTCGAAGCGCAGAAGCGGGTCGTCGCTGGACCAGCCAGAGCGGCGCATCAGCGCCTTCAGCCGCGCCGTCAGCTCGTCGATCGAGAACGGCTTGGGCAGGTAGTCGTCGGCGCCGGCCTCCAGCCCGGCCACGCGCTCGCTGACCTCCTGGCGCGCGGTCAGCATCAACACCGGCGTGCGATCGCCGGCACCGCGCATGCGCCGGCAGACCTCGAGCCCGTCGACATGCGGCATGAGAACGTCGAGCACGATCGCATCGGCCGGCGCCGCGCGCTGGCGCCCGAGCGCCTCGCGCCCATCCACCGCGAGCTCGACCTCATAGCCCTCGAGGCGCAGAATCCGCTGCAGCACCTCACGCACGGCAGGCTCATCGTCGACCACCAACACCCTCATGACGGGCAGCTTGCGCCACGAGCCTTAACGAAAGCTGAGCGGCCGCGCGCAAGCGGCGAGACGCTTGACCTACTTGCAGCAGCCCCAGCCGGTCTTGTCGAGCACGCGCTCCCAGGAGTCGCCGAGCCGGTCGAGCTCCTCGGGGCTGAAGAGGTCGAGGAACATCGCGCGCACGCCGGCGAGGTGCGTCGCGCGCGCCGCGCGCAGCTTCTCGCGGCCGGCCGGCGTGAGCTTGGCGAACTGCCCGCGCGCGTCGTCGCTGCAGGCAACGCGCTGCAGCAGGCCCTCGCGCGCCAGACGATCGACGAGCCGCGTCAGCCCGCTGCGGCTGAGCAGGATCGAGGATGCGAGATCGCACATGCGCATGCGCTCGTCCTCGGCGTCGGCGAGGTACGTGAGAACCTCGTAGGAGCTGAGCTGCAGGCCGTGCGCGGCCTCGAGCTGCGCGTCGAGCGCCTTGGCGAGCGCGGCCTGCGCCCGCAGCATGCCGCGCCACGCGCGCAGCTCCTGGGGCGTGAGCAGACGCAGCTCGTGGGAGTCGCTGACGGTGGCCATGGCGCCGAGCATAGTCACTTCTGATTGCACGCTCAACGACTTGCCGACGCCGTGGCCTAACGTGCAGCGCGCCATGGCCTCGTACTACGGAGACGAGCACGGCACGCCGCCGCCGCAGTACGAGGCGCACCGCGCGCAGCTCGAGCGCGCGCTCACGTCGATCAGCAACGCGCGCGCCGCGGCATGAGCCCCGAGCCGCTCGTCCACGTCGTGCGCGAGCCCGCCGGCGAGCCCGAGGGAGCGCTGATCCTGCTGCACGGCCGCGGCGCCGACGAGCATGACCTCGCGTCGCTGCTGGACGTGCTGGACCCTGCGCGCCGGCTCGTCGGCCTGACGCCGGGCGCGCCGCTGCCGGGCCCGGGCGGCTCCGGCGGGCGCTGGTGGTACATGGTGGCGCGCGTCGGCTATCCCGACCCGCGCACGTTTCACGCCACCTACGCGCAGCTGACGAGCTTTCTCGACGGCTGGCTCGAGGAGCGCGCGATCCCCTGGCGGCGCACGCTGATCGGCGGCTTCTCGATGGGCTGCGTGATGTCCTACGCGACCGGCCTCGGCTCCGGGCGCCCCTCCCCCGCCGGCATCCTCGCGATGAGCGGCTTCATCCCGACGGTCGACGGCTGGGACGCCGAACTCGACACGCGCGGCGGGCTGCCGGTCTTCATCACGCACGGCGCGCGTGATCCCGTCATCGCCGTCGACTTCGCGCGCGACGCGCGCCCGCGCCTGGAGGGCGCGGGGCTCGCCGTCGAGTACCACGAGCACGAGGGTGGCCACCACCTCGAGCCCCGCACCGTGGCGCTCATGACCCAGTGGGTCACAGCGCGCCGCGACGCGCTCGCGTACTAGTGGTCGTCCCCGCGAGTACGCGCCCTGTCCAGGCGGTCGCTGCTAGCGGCCGCGCACTGGCAGTGAACGGCTGTTCAGCGTAACGTCACGCCTTCAGGGCAGGCGTTCAACGAGCTGTTCCACATAGGGGAAGCGCCGCCTCACCGGCGGTGACGAGAGGTGCGAGATGATCGAAATCGCTGCGGTCGGGGCCCTGCTGGCGCCCGCTCTTCCTTACCTGCTGAAGTCCGCGGAGCACGCCGCGTCGCAGGCCGCGTCCGCGATCGGCGAGCAGACCTGGAAGTACGCCCAGCGCCTCTGGGACAAGCTCGCGCCACGCCTCGGTGAGCGCCCCGGCGCGCGCGAGGCCGCCGAGGACGTCGCCGCCGATCCCGCCGACGAGGACGCGCGGCAGGTGCTGGCCTACCAGCTGCGCAAGCTGCTCGAGCGCGACGAGGGGCTCGCGGCGCAGGTCGAGACGATCATGGCCGAGGCCGCCCAGCACGTGGAGATCCGCGTCACGGGCGACCGCAACGTGACGATGAACGAAGCCTTCCTCAAGGACACCAAGATCGTCACGGGAGACGGCAACACCCTCGGCGGCGGCTGAGCCATGGCGACGCGAACAGCGATCGTCGAGGGCGAGCGCAACGTCCTCGTCACGGCCGAGACGAACAACACGCTGATCGTCACCGGGGACCGCAACACCGTCGAGATGAAGCTCGAAGGCGCCGGCGCGGCGCTGGCGTTCGCCTTCCGCTGGAATCGCCCCAAGCCGCGCAAGCGCGGCGACCGGCCGAGCGCGCCCGCGTGCTTCGAGCTGCACGTCGACCGCGACGCCGAGGTGCTCGATCTCGCCGCGGCGGACGATCCGCCCCGCGTCGTCAACGTCTACGGCGAGGCGGGCATCGGCAAGACGCACGTGCTCGTCGAGGCGCTCAACCGCCGCGAGTGCGAGATGCGCGACGGCACCGTCTACCTCGACGGCCGCGGGCGCGACGCCGACGACCTGCTGCACGCGGTCTTCGAGGCGCTGTTCGAGACGCGCATCCCCCTGCGCGACATGCAGATCGAGCACCACCTCAAGGACCGCCGGGCGCTGCTGGCCCTGGAGAACGTGCAGCTGACGCCCGACGACGCGCAGCGCCTCGCGCTGGGCGCGCCCGCGGGCCGGCTGCTGCTGACGTCGCGCGAGCGCGTCCTGTTCGACGGCGTGGCGCTGAGGATCGACGGCCTCGCGACCGAGCACGCGGTCGCGATCGCCGAGCAGGAGCTCGGGCGTACGCTGAGCGGGCGCGAACGCGCGGCCGCCGAGTCGGTCGCCGAGGGGCTGCGCGGGCACCCGCTGCAGCTGCGCCAGACCTTCAGTCGCGCGCGCGACGCCGGCCTGGGCATCGACCAGCTCGCGCCGCGCGCAGCGAGCGCCTTCGACCGCGCGCAGGCGCTGTCCGCGCAGGAGCGCGACGTCGCGCACGTCCTGGCCGTGCACGGTGACGCGCCGCTGGGCGTCGAGCACATCGAGGCACTCGCGGGCCACGGCACGGCTGCGGCGGCCGCCGCGCTCGAGGCGCTGCACGAGGCGCGCGCGCATTCGCCGCGCTACAGCCTCACGGGCGACCTCGGCGACGAGCTCGGCCGCGGCCCCCTCTACAAGGAGATCGACCGCGCGCTCGCGTACTTCACCGGCTGGGCGCAGGAGGAGGCGCGCGCCGGCAGGCGCGAGCGCGTACTGCTGGAGACGGCCGCGCTCGTCGAGCTGCTCGAGCGCGCCCAGGCGGCGGGGCGCGATGAGGAGGTCGTCAGCCTCGGCGCCGCGATCGAGGGCGCGCTGGCCTGGGGCAATCGCTGGGCGGCGTGGAAGCGCGTGCTCGAGCTCATGCTCGGCGCGGCGCAGGCGACGGGCGACACCCCGGCGCAGGCCGCCGCGCTGCACCAGCTGGGCACCCGCGCCTACGCGACCGGCGATGCACGTGGCGCCACGCGGCTGCTCGAGCAGGCCCTCGCGCTGCGCGAGCGCATCGGCGACGAAGCCGGCGCGCGGGTGACGCGCCAGAACCTGCGCGTCGTGAGGGGCGGGCCGCCGCTGCTGTACCGGCTCAGTCACCTGTCGGTCGCCGTCGTGGCGGCAATCGTGGCCGTGCTCGTGATCGGAGCGGGGGTGGCGGGAGCCGGGGTGCTCGGCGGCGGCTCGGAGCCCGATCGCGGTGATCCAGGCAACGCGACAGCGCAGGTCACACTCACCGCGTCCGTCGAAGGGCCGGGGTCGGTGACCGGCGCCGGCGGCGCGATCAACTGCAAGCCCGACTGCGAGGCACCCGTCGACGAGCGCAAGGAGATCGTGCTCGAGGCAGACCCCGGCGAGCGGGCGGAGTTCAAGGGCTGGAGCGACCCGTCGTGTCCGGGCCTCGGTCGTTGCAAGCTCGTGCTCGAGCAGAACACGACGGTGACCGCGACGTTCGCAGCGCTGCAGGACCCGCAGCTGCTCACCGTCGCCGTGCGCGGCGCGGGCAGCGTGGTGAGCAAGCCGGCGGGAATCGACTGCCCGCGCACGTGCAGCTCGGACTTTGCCACCGGGCGCAAGGTGCAGCTCTACGCGACGGAGACGAACGGATCGTCGTTCGCGAGCTGGACGGGAGGCCGGTGCACAGGATCCGCGCAACGGCGCTGCGACGTGACGATGAACGGGCGGCGATCGGTGTCGGCGCGCTTCACGCGAGATCCGGTCGGGCCCGGCGAGCGGGCCACGCTGACGATCGATCCAACCGGCGACGGCTCGGGCACGGTCACAGGCGCGGGCCGGCTGCGCTGCCCGGGGGACTGCGACGCGCCGTTCAAGCGCGGAACGGCGGTGCAGCTCGAGGCGGTCGCAGACCCAGGCTCACGCTTCGAGAGCTGGGGCGGCGCCTGCGACGGCGCGGATGACACCTGCGAGGTCACCGTCAAGCGCGACATGACCGTGCGGCCGGTGTTCGAGCGCGTCCAGCCCGACGTCGAGCTCTTCCTGCGCATCGCCAATCCCGGCCACGGCGTGGTGACGAGCGATCCGGCCGGCGTCGAGTGCCGCGAGGCGTGCACCCGCGAGTTTCCGCGCAGCACCACCGTCACGCTGAGCGCGCGGCCGGACGAGGGCTGGCGCTTCGCGGGCTGGGGGCTCGCGTGCGAAGGCACGGGCGAGTGCCGCGTCACGCTCGACGAGATGAAACGGGTGACCGCGGCGTTCGAGCGCACGAGCTACACGCTGCACACCGGCACGGAGGGCGCTGCGGGCACGGTCCGCGTCGGACGCCGCAGCTGCGCCGCCGGCTGCATGTTCGCCCCCGGGGCGACCGTCACCCTTACGGCGTCGAGCCGGGACAATGAGTTCGAACGGTGGACCGGCTGCGACAACCCCGCCGGCAGCGTCTGCGCCGTGACGATGAACAGCGACCGCAGGGTGTCGGCGGTGTTCCGCGAGCCCCCGGCGCCCCCGCCGCCGCCAGATCCGCAGCTCGT
>CADCVQ010000127.1:0-693 GCA_902806175.1 uncultured Solirubrobacteraceae bacterium | reverse complement strand
CTACAGCACGCTGCCTGCCAGCGCGACCAGCGCGGTCAGCGCCAGCAGCACCAGCACCGCGCGCTCGTAGCGCTCCCCCCGAAGCCACGCGAAGGCGCGCCGCCCGAGCATCTGCCCGGCGAGGGCCGCGGCGATCAGCGCCCACAGTCCGCGCGGCAGCTCGAATGTCGCGGTGAGCAGCAGCGCCGGCAGGCCGAGCAGCGCCTGCACGACGAAGATCGCCGCCAGCGTGTCGCGTATCGCAGCCGGCGCCGCCGCAGCGCGGCCGAGCAGGTAGAAGACGAGCGGCGGCCCGCTGAGCGAAATCGCCGTGGAGAGCGCGCCGCTCGTGAAGCCCGCCAGCGGCGCCTGCCAGCGCCGTGGGCGCGCCGAGGCCTCCCAATCCGGTTCGCGCGGGCGCGCCCGGACCCGCACGACGAGCGCCGCGAGCACCGCGAGCGCCACGAGCGCCGACAGCACCTGCTCGGACAGCTCGCGCAGCGCGAGCGCGCCCAGCGCCAGTCCCGGGAGCGACCACGCCAGCAGCAGCCTGGTGTCGCGCGCGAGCACCACGGGCCGGCGGCGTTCGGTCGCCAGCGTCAGCAGGTTGAGCACGAGGCCGAGCAGCACCCCTGCCGTCACCGCCTGCTGCGGCCCGAGCAGGGCGAAGAGGATCGGCGCCGCGACGAGTGCGAAGCCGAAGCCGGTCGCCGA
>CADCVQ010000126.1 GCA_902806175.1 uncultured Solirubrobacteraceae bacterium | reverse complement strand
GCCGCGGCGAAGCGCCGCCGCCCGACGCCGCCGCCGTCCTGCTCTGCGTGCCCGACGCGCAGATCCAGGCCGCCGCGGCGGCGCTGCCGGCTCGCAGCGGCCGGCTCGTCGGCCACACCTCCGCCGCGACCGGGCTGCAGGCGCTCGCCGCGCACGAGGCCTTCTCGCTGCATCCGCTGATGACCGTGACCCCGGCGGGGGCCACGTTCGCCGGTGCGAGCGCCGCCATCGCGGGCGCCACGGAGCGCGCGCTGGAGTACGCGCGCGCCCTCGCCCGCGCGCTCGGCATGCGCCCCGTCCAGATCGCCGAAGGCGACCGCGCGGCCTACCACGCCGCCGCCTCGATCGCCTCGAACTTCCTCGTCACGCTGGAGGGCGTCGCCGAGCGCCTGGCGCAGAGCGCCGGCCTGGAGCGCGCGCCGCTCGCCGATCTCGTGCGCGCGACCGTCGACAACTGGGCGCAGCTCGGCGCCGAGCGCGCCCTCACCGGGCCGATCGCGCGCGGCGACGAGGACACCGTCGCCAGCCAGCGCGCCGCGGTCGCCGAGCGCCTGCCCGACGAGCTCGAGCTGTTCGACGCGCTCGCGGGCGCCACCCGGCGGCTCGCCGCCACCGCCGCCGGCGCGGTGCCGGCATGAAGACCCTGCGCACCGTCGACGAGCTGCGCGCCGGGCTCAACGGCCCGCGCCGCGCCGGGCGCAGCATCGGCCTCGTTCCCACGATGGGTGCCCTGCACGAGGGCCATCTGTCGCTGATCCGCCGCGCGCGCACGTCCTGCGACGAGGTCGTCGTCTCGCTGTTCGTCAACCCGGCGCAGTTCGACGAGGCGGGCGATCTCGCGGCGTACCCGCGCGACGAGGCGCGCGACGAGGCGCTCGCCGCCGAGGCCGGCGCGGACGTCCTGTTCGCGCCGTCGCCGGCCGAGGTCTACCCGCGCGGCTTCGCGACGACGGTGGTGGTCGACGAGGTCTCGGCCGCGCTCGAGGGCGAGCACCGCGGCGCCGCGCACTTCGCCGGCGTCGCGACCGTCGTGACGAAGCTCCTGAACATGGCCCAGCCCGACGTGGTGTTCTTCGGCCAGAAGGACGCCCAGCAGGTGGCGGTCATCCGCCGCCTCGTGCGCGACCTCGACATCCCGGTGCGGATCGAGGTCGGCGACACGATCCGCGAGGCCGACGGCCTGGCGCTGTCGAGTCGCAACGTGCGCCTGCGCGCTGATGAGCGCCGCCGCGCCCTCGCGCTGCGCCGCGGTCTTGACGCCGTCCGCGCCTGCCACGCCGCCGGCGAGCGCGACGCCACGATCCTCGCCGCGATCGGCCGGGCCGCGATGGCCGAGCTCGACGTCGAGCCCGAGTACCTCGAGCTCGTCCTGCCCGACAGCTTCACCCCGGTCGCGAGCGTCGGCGAGCAGCCGGTGCTCGTCGCAGTAGCCGCGCGCGTCGGCGACGTGCGCCTGATCGACAACGACATCCTCAACGGGAGCGGCCAGTGATGCAGCGAACGATGCTCAAGTCCAAGATCCACCGGGCCACGGTCACCGACTGCGACCTGCACTACGTCGGCTCGATCACGATCGACGGCGACCTGCTCGACGCCGCCGACATCCTCGAGCACGAGCAGGTGCACGTGGTCGACGTCGACAACGGCGCCCGCTTCGAGACCTACACGATCGCCGGCGAGCGCGGCTCGGGCACGATCCAGGTCAACGGCGCCGCCGCGCGGCTCGTGCACCGCGGCGACACGATCATCGTCATCTCCTACGCGCAGTACGACCGCGACGAGCTGCCTGCCCCCGAGCCGCGCGTCGTGCACGTCGCGGCAGGCACGAACGCCGTCCTCGACGTCGACCGCGAGGTCGCGACCCTCCTGACCTCCGCAGCGAAGCAGCAGCGCTGATGTCCAGCCATCCCAGCCAGATCGCCGCCGGCGCCGCGCGCGACCGGCTGCCCGTCACGCTCCCGCGCCTCGCAGAGATGAAGCGCCTCGGCGAGCCGATCGTCATGGTCACGGCCTACGACTTCCCGAGTGCCCGCGCCGCCGAGGAGGCGGGCGTGGACATGGTGCTGATCGGCGACTCGGGCGCGATGACCGTGCTCGGCTACCCGTCGACCGTGCCCGTCGAGCTCGACGAGCTGCTCGTCCTCGCGCGCGCGGTGCGGCGCGGCCTGCGCACGCCGTTTCTCGTCGGCGACATGCCTTTCGGCTCCTACGAGGTCTCCGACGAGCAGGCGATCACGAACGCGATGCGCTTCGTCAAGGAGGCCGGCTGCGACGCGATCAAGCTCGAGGGCGGCGGCCCGGCGTCGTGTGCGCGCGCGCGAGCGATCATCGGCGCCGGCATCCCGGTGATGGGCCACGTCGGGCTGACGCCGCAGACGGCGACGGCGCTGGGCGGCTACCGCGCGCAGGGGCGCACCGCCGCCGCGGCGACCCGCGTGGCGGCGGGCGCCCTGGCGCTGCAGGAGGCCGGCTGCTTCTCGATCGTCTTCGAGGCGATCCCCTCCGATGTCGCCGAGCTGCTCATGCGGCGCATCGACGTCCCGGTGATCGGCATCGGCGCCGGGCCGGCGACCGACGGGCAGGTGCTCGTCTTCCACGACCTGCTCGGCATCCGCGAGGGGCTCGGCGCGCGGTTCGTCAAGCGCTACGCCAACCTGCAGGACGAGATGGTCGCCGGGGTCAGCGCCTTCGCCGGCGATGTGCGCTCGCGTGACTACCCGGCGCCCGAGCACGGCTACTCGATCGAGGCGCAGGAGCTTTCTTCCTTCCGTGAGCGCCTGACGTAGAGTGGCGGGCCATGGCCCGGCTCTCGCAGGTCTTCGCACCAAAGGACCGCGCGTTCTTCGATCTCTTCGAGGAGGCGGCGCGCAACGTCCAGCGCGCGGCCGAGCTGCTCGACGAGATGCTGCGCGCGTTTCCCGAGGAAAACGACCTTGCCCGCTCGATCCTGCTCTGCGAGCAGGAAGGCGACCGGATCACGTACGACATGATCCAGCGGCTGAACTCGACGTTCGTGACGCCGATCGATCGCGAGGACATCCTCGCGCTGGCGTCGGGACTGGACGACATCGTCGACCTCACCGAGGAGGTCGCCGACTACCTCGGCCTCTACAAGATCGAGGCGCCGATGGAGCAGGCCCAGCGCCTGGCGCACATCCTCATGGAGTGCTGCCGGCGCGTCGCGGAGGCCGTCCCGCGGATCCGCGGCTTCAAGGACCCCACGCACTACACGAACGAGATCCACCGGCTGGAGACCGAGGGCGACCGGGTAACACGCGAGGCGGTGGCTTCGCTGTTCGACACCGGGATCGATCCGATGGTCGTGATCCGCTGGAAGGACATCTTCGAGCGCCTCGAGGAGGCGATCGACGCCACGGAGCACATCGCGAACGTCATCGCGAACATCGTCACCAAGAACTCCTGATCGGCGCGCTGTCGCACCGTGGACAGCGACATCATCCTCGTGATCGTCGTTGCGACGGCGCTCGCCTTCGACTTCACGAACGGCTTTCACGACACCGCCAACGCGGTCGCGACCTCGATCTCGACGCGCGCGCTCGCGCCGAAGACCGCGGTGACGCTGTCGGCGATCCTGAACTTCGTCGGCGCCTTCATCTCGATCAAGGTCGCCGCGACGGTCGCCAGCGGGATCGTCAACGCCGACCTCATCACGACGACGGTGATCTTCGCCGGCCTCATCGGCGCGATCGTCTGGAACCTCGTCACGTGGTACTTCGGCCTGCCGTCGAGCTCGTCGCACGCGCTGATCGGCGGCGTCGTGGGTGCGGCGTTCGCGGCCAGCGGCGCCGACGCGATCCTCGGGCAGGGCCTGCTGGAGAAGGTCATGATCCCCGCGCTCGTGGCCCCCGTCGTCGCGTTCCTCGCCGCCGGCGCCGGCATCCTCATCACCTATCGGATGGTCGGCCGGCTGCGCCCCGGGCCGGTCAACCGCGGCTACCGCTTCGGCCAGATCGCCAGCGCCAGCCTGCTGTCGCTGTCGCACGGCACCAACGACGCGCAGAAGACGATGGGCATCATCACGCTCGCGCTCGTCACCCACGGGACGCTCGAGGGGCCAGACCCCGAACCGCCGTTCTGGGTGATCGTGTCGGCGGCGACCGCGATCGCGCTCGGCACCTACTCGGGCGGCTGGCGGATCATCCGCACGATGGGCAGCCGGATCTACAAGATGGACCCGGCACAGGGCTTCGCCGCGCAGGGCGGCGGCGCGGCGGTGCTGCTGACCGCGTCGCACCTCGGCTTCCCGCTCTCGACGACGCACTCGATCACCGGCGCCGTGCTCGGTGCGGGCGCGGCCAAGCGCCTGTCGGCGGTGCGCTGGGGCCTGGCCGGCAACATCGCCGTCGCGTGGGTGCTGACGATCCCGGCCGCGGCGTTCGTCGGCGCGCTGACCTACGGTGTGAGCCGGATCTTCGGTCAGGGCGCGCTGGGTCCGATGCTGATCGCCGTCAGCCTGCTCATGCTGATCGCGGCGATGTTCGGCAAGCGCGTGCGCAGCGGCCCGGCGATCACCGCGGCGGCGGACGCATGACCGCCGCGACGGACACGGGCGCGCTGCTCGAGCTCGTGTGGGCAGCGCCGCTCGCGGCGTTGATCGTGACGATCTCGTGGGGGCTCGTCGTCTGGGGCTCCACACGGGCTGCCGACTCGCGCCGCGAAGGCCGCACCGGACAGGCGACTCTGCACGTCGCAGTCGCAGCGCTCGGCGCGGCGCTGTTCGCCGCGGCCGTCGTGTACGGGCTGCTCATCATGACGGCCAAGGACTAGTGGCCGCCCCCGCAAGTACGCACCCTGCCAGGCAGCCGCTGATCACCGCCTGGCGGCGTCCTCGCTCAGTCATGGGCCTAGAGGCCCACTTCTTCACTGCGTCCTTGCCAGCCGGCGCCAGCGACCGCCTGGACAGGGCACGTACTTACGGGGACGACCACTAGTACCCGCGCGGCGGCGTGCGCCACAATCAGTCGCAATGGCGATCGAGTTCTCCGCCCGCATCCGGCGGATCCCGTCCTATCCGGTCGCGGACGGCTACTCGCTGCCCGCCGACGTCGCCATGCTCGCGTCCAACGAGTCGCCCGACCCGCCGCTGCGCCAGGTCGTCGAGGCCGCCTCGCGCGCGATCGCGGGCGCCAACCGCTACCCGGACCCGTCCAACTCGATGCTCAAGCGCGCGCTGGGCAACCGCTACGAGGTGCCGACGAGCCGGATCGCGATCGGCAACGGCTCCTGCGACATCCTGCTCGCCGCCGGCGAGGCGCTGCTCGAGCCCGGCGCCGAGCTCGTCTACGCGTGGCCGTCGTTCAGCGTCTACCCGCACTTGGCGGCGGCCTCGGGCGCGCGCGCGATCACCGTCGGCCTCGACGACGACCACTGCCACGACCTCGACGCGATGGCCGCGGAGATCACGGTCGCGACGCGGCTCGTGATCGTCTGCAACCCGAACAACCCGACGTCGACGGCGGTGCCGTTCGCCGACATCGCCGCCTTTGCGGAGAACGTGCCGCGCCACGTCGCGCTGATCGTCGACGAGGCCTACTGCGAGTTCAACCTGCTCGACGACCCCAACGACACCCTGGACCTGCTGGCGCGCCACCCGAACCTCGTCCTGCTGCGGACGTTCTCGAAGATCTACGGCCTCGCCGGGCTGCGCGTCGGCTTTGCGCTGTGCGGCTCGGAGGACTTCCCGCGCGCGGTCGAGCAGGTGCGCCAGCCCTTCTACTGCAATGCCGCCGCCCAGGGCGCGGCGATCGAGGCGCTCAAGCACCAGGACGCGGTCGCCGAGCGCGTCGAGCGAGCGATCGTGGCGCGCGTCGAGGTGGAGGCAGGGTTGAACGCGCTGGGCATCGAGCCCGCGCCGTCGCAGGCGAACTTCTGCTGGTTTGACCTGCCGGAGGATTCCGACGAGGCGCAGGTCGTCAAGGGGCTCGCCGAGCGCGGCGTGCTCGTGCGCGCGGGCGCCGCCCTCGGACGGCCGGGCGCGCTGCGCGTCACGTACGGCACGCCGGCGCAGAACGTCCGCTTCCTCGACGCCCTGGGCGAGGTCGTCTAAGCCTGGATCGACGGAGATCGTGGATGCGTCGGCGCCGTGAGCCGAGCCAGCGTGGATCGGCCGAACATCCGCAGGGCGGGTCCTTCGGAGTGAGGCCGATCCGCGCTGGCGACGGCTCACGGGGTCGACGCGCTACAAGATCCGGCGGATTCAGGCTAAGCTGCGATTCGATGATCCGGTCCGCCGACAGCGCTCGCACCACCTTTACGTTCGCGCGTCGGTATCTCGCCTGGCGATTTATCTAGGCGCTCGGCTCACCGCACCCTGCTTCATCGCCCTTTCGCCGAGCGCCCGCCGTACCACCAGCCAGGCGTTCAATTCTTGTCGTGAAAGGACCGGTAGACAGTGAGCATCGTGAAGAGGTTCAGGCGCAGAGCCCATCAGCCCGAGGCGGTGACGTGACGATGGTCTCCGCGCGTCCCGATCAGGTGACCGGCGTCAGCGACCTGCGCATCGCGCGGGTCTCACCGCTGACGACGCCCGCTGATCTGCTCGAAAGCCTCCCGCTCGAACCCGAGCTGGCCGACGTCGTGCTGCGTGGCCGCGCCATCGTCGAAGCGATCCTCGCGGGCAGCGACGACCGGCTGCTCGTGGTCGTCGGCCCGTGCAGCGTGCATGACGTCGACGCCGCGCTGGAGTACGCGCGCAGGCTGCGCGAGCAGGCGGCTCGGCATGAGGACGACCTGCTGATCGCGATGCGCGTGTACTTCGAGAAGCCGCGCACGACGACCGGCTGGAAGGGCCTCATCAACGACCCGCACCTCGACAACTCCGGCGACGTCGACGCCGGCGTCCGGATGGCGCGCGAGCTGCTGCTCGAGGTGCTCCGGCTCGGGCTTCCCGTCGGCTGTGAGTTCCTTGATCCGATCACGCCGCAGTACATCTCCGACGCGGTCTCGTGGGCGGCGATCGGCGCGCGCACGACCGAGAGCCAGATCCACCGCCAGCTCGGCTCCGGCCTGTCGATGCCCGTCGGCTTCAAGAACCGCACCGACGGCAACGTGCAGGTCGCCGTCGACGCCGTTCGCGCCGCTGCCGCGAGCCACTCCTTCGCCGGCGTCGACATTCGCGGCATCCCGGCGATCATGCACACGACCGGCAACCCCGACGGGCACGTCATCCTGCGCGGCGGGCGCGACGAGCCCAACCACGTGCCCCACGGCGTCGGCGCCGCGCTCGCCAGGCTGCGCAAGGCCGGGCTCGCAGAGCGCCTCGTGGTGGACGCATCGCACGACAACAGCGCCAAGGACCACGAGCGCCAGCCCGCGGTCGCGGCGCAGATCGGCGCACAGGTCGCGGGTGGCACGAGCGCGATCGTCGGCGTGATGCTCGAGTCATTCCTCGTCGGCGGCCGCCAGGATGTCGTCGCCGGCGGCGATCTGACCTACGGCCAGTCGATCACGGACGCCTGCATGGACTGGGAGGCGACGGTCGGCGTGCTCGACGAGCTCGCCGCCTCCGTGCGCGCCCGCCGCGCGTCCGGATAAGGGTGATCTGCCCCCGATGAGGGTCGCGCTCGTCGGCGTCGGTCTCATCGGCGGCTCGGTCGGCATGGCGGCACGACGCCGGCTCGGCGCGCACGTCGTGGGCTGGAACCGCAGCCCGGCCCCGCTCGAGGTCGCGCTGCAGCGCGGGGCGATCGACGAGGCGGTCACCGACATCGACGAGATCGGCAGCGCGGACATCGCGATCGCCGGCGTCGCCGTCGACGCGCTGCCCGCCGCCGTGCGCTCCTTGTGCGCCGCGCTGCCCGACGCCGTCGTCACCGACGTCGGCTCGACGAAGGGCGCGCTCGTGGAGGCGATCGAGCATCCGAACTTCATCGGCGGCCACCCGCTCGCCGGGGCCGAGTCGACGGGGGTCGCGCACGCGCGCGAAGATCTCTTCCAGAACGCGACCTGGTACCTGACGCCGCGCGACGCGACCGCCGGCGTGCTCTACGAGCGCCTCGCGCGCTTCGTCGCGGGCCTCGGCGCGGTGCCGACGGCGATCGCGCCGCACGACCACGACCGGCTGATGGCCGCCGTCTCGCACCTGCCGCACGTCGTCGCCAACCTGCTCGTCGCGCAGGCGACGGACGCGCTCGGCGGCGAGACGCTGCCCGCGACGGGTCCGAGCTTTCGCGACGCGACGCGCGTCGCGGGTACCAATCCGCCGCTGTGGGCGCAGATCTACAGCGCCAACCGCGCCGCGCTCGGCGCGCAGATCGACGACCTCGTGCGTCGGCTGGGCGAGGTGCGCGGCCTGCTCGATGCCGACGCCGACGGCGCGGCGCTCGCGGCCTGGCAGGGGGCCGCCGGCACGCAGCGCCGCGCGCTGCTGGAGGCCGGCCTCGCCGGTGGCGGCGGCGCGGCACGCGAGATCCGTGCCGAGGTGCCCAACAGGCCGGGCGTCGTGGCGCAGATCGCGCTCGCCCTGGGGCGCGCGGGGATCAACATCTCCGACATGTCGCTGGCGCCCGAGGCCGACAACCGCACCGGCGTCGTCGCCCTGTGGCTGAGCCCGGATGACGCCGAGCGTGCGATCGGCCTCGTCGCGGCGCTCGGCTATCCCGCGGCGCGCGCATGAGCAGCGTCTTCTTCGGTCCGTCGGGTCGGCTGCGCGGCGAGGTCACCGCGCCGCCCGACAAGTCGATCTCACACCGCGCGGCGCTGCTCGGGGCGATGTCGGTCGAGCCCGTCCGGATCTCGAACTACCTGCAGGCGGCCGACACGATCTCGACGCTGAACGCGCTGCGTGCGGTCGGCGCGCTGGTCGAGCAGCACGAGGATTACGTCGTCGTGCGCGGCACCGGCCTGCGCGAGGCGCGCGAGCCCGGCGGGCCGATCGACGTCGGCAATGCCGGCACGCTGATGCGGCTGCTGCCGGGCTGGCTGGCGGCGCAGGAGGGGCGCATCTACGTGCTCGACGGCGACACCTCGATCCGCAGGCGGCCGGTCGACCGGATCGCTGCGCCCCTGACCCTGATGGGCGCGCAGATCGAGGCCTCCGACGACCGCTTCCCGCCCTTCGTCGTATACGGCACGCGGCTGCACGCGATCACCTACGAGCTGCCGGTGGCCAGCGCGCAGGTGAAGTCCTGCGTGCTGCTGGCAGGCATCGGCGCGGACGGCACCACGAGCGTCGTCGAGCCGGTCGCAAGCCGCGACCACACCGAGCGGATGCTCGCCGGCGCGGGCGCATCCGTCCAGCGTGACGGCCTCACGGTGTCCGTGACCTGCACCGACGAGCTCGACGCGCAGTCGCTCACCGTGCCGGGCGACCTGTCGTCGGCAGCGTTCATGATCGCGGCGGGGGTGCTCGTCAGGGGCTCGCGGCTGCTCGTGCGCGACGTCGGCGTGAACTGGACGCGGACGGGGTTTCTGCGGATCCTCGAGCGGATGGGGGCGATCGCGATCGGTGCGCTGGAGGAGCCGTCGCAGGAGGTGGCGACGACCGAGCCGGTCTCCGACATCGACGTGGCGGCAGGCCCGATCGTCGGGACGGCCGTCGAGGCCGACGAGGTGCCGCTGGCGATCGACGAGCTGCCGCTGGTGGCGCTGCTGGGCTGCTTCGCGGAGGGGGAGACGGTCGTGCGGGGCGCGCAGGAGCTGCGGGTGAAGGAGTCCGACCGGATCGCCGGCGTCGTCGACGGGCTGCGCGGCTTGGGCGCCTCGATCGAGGCGACAGCCGACGGGTTCGCGGTGACGGGTGCTGGAGGGCGCGGCCTGCGCGGCGGGGTGATCGACGCCGGCGGCGACCACCGGATGGCGATGCTCGGCGCCGTCGCGGGGCTGGCTTCGCGCGAGGGGGTGGAGGTCGTCGGGATGGAGGCGGCGGCGGTGTCCTACCCGGCGTTCGCGGAGGATCTGGCGCGGCTGGCGTGAGGGGGGCGAACTTCTGGTCGCTGCTGCCTGTAGCGCACAGTGATCCGCGGCAGGGGAGAGGTTTACGATGAACGCGATGGCGGTCGGTCAACGGATGACGGCAAGCGAGTACCTCGCGCACGAGTTCGACGAGATCCGCAGCGAGCTCGTCGCGGGTGAGGTCGTCGTGGAGGAGCCGCTGGCACTGCACCAGATCGTCGTCATGGAGCTTCTCGTGGCGCTGCACGCGTGGGCAAGCCAGGAGCCCGGGCGCGGGGTCGTGTCGATGCCGCTCGACGTCAAGCTCGACGAGCGCAACGTCGTGGGGCCGGATCTCATGTGGTACGCCGAGGGCTGACGCCCTTCGCGCGAGGACGACCGGCCGTATCCGGTTCCCGACCTGGCGATCGAGGTGCGCTCGGCGGCCACCTGGCGCTATGACATCGGCGCGAAGAAGGCGGCCTACGAGCGCGCCGGCCTCCCGGAGCTGTGGCTCGTGGACACCGCTGCCGACGAGGTTCTCGTGTTCCGTCGTTCCGCGGCGCGGGCCGCGTGGTTCGACGTGTCGCTCGAGCTCCCCGCCGCCGACGAGCTCGGCTCACCGCTGCTGCCCGGCTTCGCCCTGCTCCTCGGCGGGTTGTTCGGGGCGTAGGCGCCTGGCGCGCGCTGGGTGAGCCGGGTGAGCCGGGGGGCGAACCTCGGCCCGCCGGCGCCTATCTGGGGCAAAGGCCCCTGACGGAAGCGAGGTTTACGATGAACGCGATGTCGCTCGCCCAGCGGATGACGGCGGACGAGTACCTGGCCGGCCCGGAGGATTCGCGCCGGACCGAGCTCGTCGAGGGTGAGATCGTCGTGCACGAGCCCGGCAAGCCGCATCAGCGGGCCGTCATGGCGTTGCTGCGCGCGCTCGACGCGTGGGTCCTGCCGGCGCCGGGGCGCGGGCAGGTCTGGATACCGCTCGACGTCAGGCTCGACGACGGCAACGTCTTCGCTGCCGACCTGTTGTGGTACGCCCCAGAGCGCGGCCGCGACGACGACGCTGACGGTCCGCCGTACCCGCTCCCGGACCTCGCCGTCGAGGTGCGCTCGCCGGCGACCTGGCGCTACGACATCGGCGCGAAGAAGGCCGCATACGAGCGCAGCGGGCTGCCCGAGCTGTGGCTCGTCGACACGGCCGCCTGCGTCGTCATCGTGTTCCGAAGGTCGTCGCCGAAGGCCAAGCGGTTCGACGTCGCGCTCGAGCTCACGGTCGGCGACGACCTGACGTCGCCCCTGCTGCCCGGCTTCGCCCACCCGCTGCGGACGGTGTTCGATGCGTAGCGCAACCCCGAGAGGATCCATGATGCTGGCGCTGGCGCTCGCCGCGCTCACCACGATCGCGCTGGCGCCGACAGCGTCTGCGAAGACCAAATCGAGCTGCGAGCGGCCCGGGTCCAGGACGGTCGCCGAGAACGCCGTCGCGCGGCTGTTCACGCGCCCGAGTAGATCGCCCCTGGGGTACCGCGATCTATTCGGCTGCTGGAAGAAGCGGGGTCGCGCGCGCTCGCTCGAGATCCCGCACCACCCCTGCTGGTTGCGCAGCGACTTCGACCTTCTGCGGCTGCGAGGCCGGTTTGCTGCGCTCTACATCGACCGGTTGGACCGCGGCCCTGGGCGTCCCGCCGACTGCGGCTCGTCGCGCAAGATCGTCGAGCACTTCGTGCACGTCGTCGACCTTCGTCAGCTACTCGTCCGCGTCTACGAGATCGACGGTCGACCGGCGGGCGGACGCCTGCTGCTCGACACGCGCGGCGCGATCGCCTGGCCCAGTTGGCTGCCGCACAACCAGGTCGCCGTTCGTGTCATCGACAGCGAGGGCACCCGCAACCCCGATGCGGGGCCCGAAGAACTGTGGGGGCGCGTCCTCGACAGCGGGGCGATCCATCCCGAATCGCTGGAGCTGGCGCCGGGCAAGCTGTCCTGGTTCAACGAGGACCACAGCACCAGCCGCGACGCCCTGCTCGGGTGGTGGGACAGCCCTCTGTAGGTAAGCCGAGGGACATCGACGCCCAGCATCGCCTGTCGGGCGTGACCGTCGTCGCTTTCGCGGCGGGGCGCCCAGCCGCCCCCGCCTATCCTCAACGCGATGCTGATCGCCATCGACGGCCCCGCGGGCGCGGGCAAGTCCACCGTCGCGCGCGCCGTCGCCGACGCGCTCGGCTTCACGTACCTCGACAGCGGGGCGATGTACCGCTGCGTCGCGCTCGCCGAGCTGCGCGGCGCCGAGGAACCGCTGAGGTGCGCGATCGAGCTTGCGAACGGCCGCGCCACGCTCGACGGCGAGGACGTCACCGACGCGATCCGCACGCCCGAGGTCTCCGAGCTTGCCTCCCGGGTCGCCGCGCGGCCCGAGGTGCGCGCTCACCTCGTCGCGCTGCAACGCGCGATGATCGCCACCGGCGACTACGTCGCCGAGGGCCGCGACATCGGCACCGTCGTCGCACCCGACGCCGAGCTGAAGGTCTTTCTCACCGCCTCGGCGCACGAGCGCGCCCGCCGCCGCGCCGAGCAGACCGGCGGCGACGCCGAGCAGGTGCTGCGCGAGCAGGAGGGACGCGACGCGCGCGACTCAGGGCGCGAGCACTCGCCCCTGCAGCCCGCGTCCGATGCGCTGCACGTCGACACGACCGGGCTGAGCATCGACGAGGTCGCGCAGCAGATCGTGCGCCTGGCGCAGGCCGTGCGATGAAGGTCGCGGTCGTCGGCTACCCCAACGTCGGCAAGTCCTCGCTCGTCAACCGCCTGACGAACTCGCGCGAGGCGGTCGTCCACGAGCGCCCCGGGATCACGCGCGACCGCAAGGAGCTCGCGACGGAGTGGAACGGGCGGCGCTTCACGCTGATCGACACCGGCGGCATGGACAACGAGGATCCCGATCCGATCTCCGGCTCGATCCGCGACCAGGCGCGCGCCGCGCTCGCCGACGCCCAGGTCGCGCTGTTCGTCTTCGATGCGAGGGCCGGCCTGCGCCCCGGCGACGACGAGCTCGCCGACCTCCTGCGCCGCTCGAAGATCCCGGTCGTCGTCGCCGCCAACAAGATCGACAGCGTGCGCGACATGCCGCTCGCGGTCGAGGCGCACCGGCTCGGCTTCGGCGACCCGATGGCGGTCTCCGCGGCGCAGGGCCTCGGCACCGGCGACCTGCTCGATCGCCTCGTCGAGCTGCTGCCCGAAGACGACGAGGAGATCGACGAGAACCTCATCCGCCTGGCGGTCATCGGGCGCCCGAACGTCGGCAAGTCCTCGCTCGTCAACCGCTTCCTGGGATCGGACCGGGTGATCGTCTCCGAGGTCGCCGGAACGACACGCGATGCGATCGACCTGCCGCTCGAGGTCGACGGGCGCAGGCTCATCGTCGTCGACACGGCCGGAATGCGCCGCCAGTCGAAGGTCTCCGACAACGTCGAGTACTACACGACGCTGCGCTCGCAGCGCGCGGCCGAGCGCGCCGACGTCGCGCTCGTCGTCTGCGACGCGGGCGACGGCGTCACCGCGCAGGACTTCCGTGTCGCGGAGCTTGCGATGGGCGCCAACTGCGCGACGGCGATCGTGCTCAACAAGTGGGACGCCGCCGAGATGACCGAGGCCGACCTCGACCACGAGCGCGCGAAGGTCGCAAAGAAGCTGCGGCTGCGCCCGAAGGTGCTGACCGCGAGCGCGCTCACCGGCCGTCACGTACAGCGCCTGCTCGGCGAGGTCGTCGCGCTCGGCGACCGGATGTCGGGCCGGATCCCGACGCCCGAGCTCAACCGCTTCCTCGGCGAGGCGGTCCAGGCGCGCCAGCCGCCGGCCAAGCAGGGCCACCGTCTGAAGCTGCTCTACGCGGCGCAGATCGGCGAGCGCCCGCCGCGCTTCGCGATCCAGGTCAACAGCCGCCAGCGCGTGACGCGCGACTACGCCTACTACGTCGAGAACCGGATGCGGGCCCGATTCGGCATGGACGGCATCCCGCTGATCATCGACTTCAACGAGCGCAAGTCTCGTCGCAGCGAGGACCGTTGAGCTTGTCGATGAGCACTTGATCTGCGGCCGGGATCCTTTCGCCAGGGGTAGACCTGCATCGCCCGATCTCTCAGAGGACGGCGACGTACGGGCACTTCGGCCGCGACGATGCCGACTTCACGTGGGAGCAGGCCACCAAGGCCGACGCGCTACGCCAAGCCGCCGGACTCGACGGCCGGTAGGCATACTTGCGCCGACCGGCGCGCCATCGGGGGGTGGCGCGCCGGTTCGAGCCTCCCGTAGCTCTCGGCGGCACGGCTTCTATCCTTGGCCGCTGCACCATGGCCGCCGACCACCGCTACGACCCCGCCGAGATCGAACCGCACTGGCAGCAGGTGTGGGCCGACGAGGGAACGTGGGAGGTCCCCGACGACCCCGGCGGCGATCCGACGTCCTACGTGCTCGAGATGCTGCCCTACCCCAGCGGCGAGCCGCACATCGGCCACCTCAAGGTCTACTCCGTCGGCGACGCCGTCGCGCACTTCCATCGCCGCACCGGCCACCGCGTGCTGCACCCGATGGGCTACGACGCGTTCGGCCTGCCCGCCGAGAACCACGCGATCAAGACCGGCCAGCACCCGCGCGTCTCCACCGAGGCCGCGATCGAGGAGTTCCAGCGCCAGTTTCGCCGCTGGGGCATCTCGATCGACTGGACGCGCGAGTTCGGCACCCACGAGCCGCGCATCTACCACTGGACGCAGTGGATCTTCCTGGAGCTGTTCCGGCAGGGGCTCGCCTACCAGAAGGAGGCGGCCGTCAACTGGGATCCCGTGGAGGAGACCGTGCTGGCCAACGAGCAGGTCGTCGACGGCCGCGGTGAGCGCTCGGGCGCGCTCGTCGAGGTGCGCCAGCTCAAGCAATGGTTCTTTCGCATCACCGACTACGCCGACCGGCTGCTCGAGGATCTCGACGCGATCCGCTGGCCCGAGCACGTCAAGACGATGCAGCGCAACTGGATCGGTCGCAGCCAGGGCGCGGAGGTCGTCTTTCGCAACGAGCAGATGGCGGTCGACTATCCGGTCTTCACGACGCGACCCGACACGCTGTTCGGCGCGACGTTCTTCGTCATGGCGCCCGAGCATCCCGACGTGCTGCGCCTGGCAGCCGGCACCGAGCACGAGGCCGAGGTCGGCGACTACGTCAACCACGCCCTGACCGCCGACAACGCGCTGCGCGGCGACGTCGACAAGGAGAAGACCGGGGTCGCGCTGGGCCGCACGGTGACGAACCCGGTCAACGGCGAAGAGCTGCCGATGTACGTCGCCGACTACGTGCTCATGGAGTACGGCACCGGCGCGATCATGGCCGTGCCGGCGCACGACGAGCGCGACTTCGCGTTCGCCAAGGCCTTCGGGCTGCCGATCAGGCGCGTCATCCAGTCACCGCAGCAGCAGGGCAGCCCCTGCGAGGACGAGCTCGAGGGACTTCCCTACAGCGGCGACGGGCCGCTCGTGAACTCCGCGCCGCAGTTCGACGGCGTGCACAACCGCGAGGCGCTGCGCGCGATCGTGCAGTGGCTCGACGACCAGGGCAAGGGACACCCGTCGGTCAACTACCGCCTGCGCGACTGGCTGATCTCACGCCAGCGCTACTGGGGCACGCCGATCCCGATCATCCACTGCCCTGACTGCGGAGCTGTCCCGGTGCCCGAGGCGGACCTGCCCGTCGTCCTGCCCGACGTCGAGGACTACAAGCCGCGCGGGCGCTCGCCGCTGGCCGCCGCCGAGGAATGGGTCCACACGACCTGCCCGCGCTGCGGCGCGACCGCCGAGCGCGAGACCGACACGATGGACACGTTCGTCGACTCGTCCTGGTACTTCCTGCGCTACTGCGATGCGCTCAACGACCGCGCCGCGTGGGATCCGCAGATCGTCGCGCGCTGGATGCCCGTTCAGCAGTACATCGGCGGCGTCGAGCACGCGATCCTGCACCTGCTCTACGCCCGCTTCTTCACGAAGGCGCTGGCCGACCTCGGCCACCTGCCACACGAGATCCAGGAGCCCTTCGCGGCGCTGTTCACGCAGGGGATGATCCTGCGCGACGGCGAGAAGATGTCCAAGAACCGCGGCAACGTCGTGTCGCCGACGACGATCGTGCAGCAGTACGGCGCCGACACCGCGCGCTGCTACATCCTTTTCATCGGCCCGCCCGATCAGGACGCCGACTGGTCGGACACGGGCGCGGAGGGGATGCACCGCTTCCTCGGCCGGCTGTGGCGCCTGGCGGCAGAGGCCGCCGCGGAGCTGCCCGACGATCCGGTTCCGGCCTCCGGCGCCCGCAACCGCGACGACGAGCGGCTGCTGCGCAAGTCGCACTGGGCGATCGACAAGGTCACGACCGACATGAGCGAGCGCTTCAACTTCAACACCGCGATCGCCGCGGTGATGGAGCTGATCAACGAGGTCACGCCGGTCAAGCGCGGCGACGCGTCACCCGGTGCCGTGCGCTTCGCGATCGCGACGGCCGCATCGATGATCTTCCCCTTCGCCCCGCACGTGTCGACGGAGGCCTACCACCTGCTGACCGGCGAGCGGCTGTGGGAGCAGCCCTGGCCAGCGGCTGATCGCGAGTTCCTCGAGGCGGCGACGTTCGAGCTCGTCCTGCAGGTCAACGGCAAGGTCCGCGACCGCGTGCAGGCGCCGTCTGACGCGTCGCGCGACGATCTCGTCGCGCTGGCCCACGGGTCCGATCGGGTGCAGCAGTTCATCGACCGCAACGAGGTCGTCAAGGAGATCGTCGTGCCGGGCAAGCTCGTCAACGTCGTCGTCCGTCCCGTGTGACCCGCGCCGAGGGCGGCGCACCGCCCTACGTCGCCGTCGTGGGCGATGGCGGTGCCGTGTCGCCGGACGTCCTTGCGGTCGCCGAGGCGGTGGGAGCCGAGCTTGCGCGGCGCGGCGCGGTCGTCGTGACCGGCGGCCTCGGCGGCGTGATGCAGGCAGCCTGCCGCGGCGCGCGCGCCGCGGGCGCGACGACGCTCGGGATCCTGCCCGGCGACGACCACGCGGCGGCCAACCCGTACGTCGACGTCGCCGTCGCGACGGGCATGGGCGAGCTGCGAAACGGGCTCGTCGTGCGCAGCGCCGACGCGGTCGTGGCGATCGCCGGCGGCTTGGGGACGCTGTCGGAGATCGCGCTGGCGCTGAAGGCCGGAAAGCAGGTTGCCGGGATCGGGACCTGGGCGATCGAGGGCGTGCTGCGCGCCGGCGACGCGGCCGAGGCGGTCGCCCTCGCGCTCGGCGACTGACGTGCGCCGCCGGCGGAGATCACGCACGGCAGGTGCCCGATCGCCTCGCACAGGACCCGCCGCCAACGCCGCCAGCCGCGCTTGACCGCGCGCTGAGCGGGGCGCCGCAGGACTACTACCCGCTCGTGCGCCGCGCCCGCGACGCGAGCTATGTCCTGCTCGGCGAGGCGTCGCACGGGACCGACGAGTTCTACCGCGCGCGCGTCGAGATCACGAAGCGCCTGATCACCGAAGAGCGCTTCACGCTCGTCGCCGTCGAGGCCGACTGGCCCCACGCGCACCGCGTCAACTGCTTCGTGCGCGGGGCGAGCGACGACACCAGCGCCGAGCAGGCGCTGGGGGACTTTCGCCGCTTTCCGTCCTGGATCTGGCGCAACACCGTCGTCGCGGAGTTCGTCACCTGGCTGCGCGAGTACAACGACAGCCTGCCCGCGGGGGCGCGCAAGGTCGGCTTCTACGGCTTGGACCTCTACTCGCTCTACACGTCGATGGAGGAGGTCGTGCGCTACCTGGAGGACGTCGATCCCGACGCCGCCGGCCGTGCCCGCGAGCGCTACGCCTGCTTTGGTCACTTCGGTCGCGATCCGCGCGCGTACGCAAGGCAGACGGGACTGCGCGGCGCGCAGTCCTGCGAGCCCGGCGCGGTCGAGCAGCTCGTCGAATTGCGCAGGCTCGCGGCCGCGCGGGCGGCGCGCCGCGACGGTCCGCCCGACGAGGATCGGCGCTTCCACGCCGAGCAGAACGCGCGCCTCGTCGTCGATGCCGAGGCGTACTACCGCGCTGTCTACGGCGGCGGTCAGGAGAGCTGGAACCTGCGCGACCGGCACATGGCGCAGACGCTCGAGGAGCTCGTCGCGCACGTGCGCAGGCGCGAACGCACGGCGAAGGCGGTCGTCTGGGAGCACAACTCCCACGTCGGTGACGCGCGCGCGACGGACATGCGCGAGCTGGGGCAGCTCAACGTCGGCCAGCTCATGCGCGAGCGCCACGGCACGCAGGCGTTCAGCGTCGGCTTCACGACGTACACCGGCACGGTCACGGCCGCGTCGGCCTGGGGCGGGCCGGCGCAGCGCAGCCACGTGCGCCCAGCGCTGCCCGGCAGCTGGGAGGACGTCCTGCACGAGCAGGGTCTGCCGGCTTTGCTGATCGACGCGCGCAAGCTCGAGGGCAGTGGCCTGGAACGCGGGATCGGCGTCGTCTACCGGCCGGAGACCGAGTTGTTGTCGCATTACTTCCACGCGCGCCTCGGCGAGCAGTTCGATGCCGTGATCCACATCGACGAGACGCACGCCGTGGAGCCGCTGGAGCGCACGAGCGAGTGGGAGCGCGGCGAGCTGCCGGACACGTATCCGTGGGGGGTGTGAGGGCGGGCGGGTGCGGCGATCCGGCCCGCGGCATTTGCGCGCCGGTCCTGCGCGCAATCGTCACATTGCGCGGGTCCGCCTGCGCAGCTCTCGGCTTAGCCTCAAGCCGTGCCCGACCTCGACCGCCCACGGCTGGCGCTCTACGTGGCGCTCGGCCTCGCCGTGTGCCTGCTCGGTGCTCGCTACGTGCTCGGGCAGGCGTCGTCGTCGCCTGGCGGCGGCTCGAGCGGTGGCGGTGGCGGCGGTGCGGTCGTCGCCCGCGGCGACGG
>CADCVQ010000125.1 GCA_902806175.1 uncultured Solirubrobacteraceae bacterium | reverse complement strand
GCGGCGGACGCCGAACCCGCCCGTCCAGTCCCTCCGATCCGCCCAGCCCGGACGAGCCGATCGGTCCGTCCGCCCGCGCGCGCCGGCGGCAGCGCGCCCTCCCCGGCCAGCACCGACAACCCCGTGCGCCGCATCCAGCCACAGCCGCCGGCGCCGCCCGCTGCGCCCGCCGGCGCCCTCGACGACGAGACCGACCGGCCGATCGGCATCCGCAAGGTGCGCCGCGCGCCGCGCCCCGTCGTGACGCCCCCCGGCGACAAGTTCGCGGGCCCGGCGCGCCGCCGGCGCCGCTCGGCCGGCGGTCGCCTGATCGGCGTGCTCGCGCTCGCACTGCTCGCGGTCATCGTGATCAGCGCGCTCATGCTCTTTCAGCCGTTCGGCAGCGCCGAGGGGGCGCGGGTGCAGGTCACGATCCCGCCGGGGTCCGGCGCCCGCGCGATCGGCGACCGGCTGGCGGAGGCCGGCGTCGTCAACTCCGGTCTGTTCTTCAGCTTGCGCGCGACGCTCTCGGGCAAGCGCGAAAGCCTGCGCTCGGGCCGCCACACGCTGCGCAAGGACATGACCTACGGCAGCGCGATCGCTGCGCTCAGCAAGAAGGAGGAGGTGGCGGCGAAGCCGCCGACGATCAAGGTCACGATCCCCGAGGGCCGCTCGCGTCGCGAGATCGCGCCGATCGCCAGGCGCGCCGGTCTGAAGGGGGGCTATCTCGCGGCCTCGCGGCGCTTCAGGGGCAAGCTGCGCCCGTCGCGCTACGGCGCCCCGCGCGGTACGCGCTCGCTGGAGGGCTTCCTGTTTCCGGCGACCTACGAGCTGCGGCCCGGCGCACCCGCGCGCGACCTCGTCGAACGCCAGCTCGCGGCCTTCCGCGAGAACTTCGCCGGCGTCGACCTTGCCCGTGCGCGGCGCAAGAACCTCAGCGCCTACGAGGTGCTGATCATCGCGTCGATGGTCGAACGCGAAGCGCAGCGCGCGAAGGAGCGCCCGCTGATCGCGGCGGTCATCTACAACCGCCTGAAGGACGGCATGCCGCTCGGGATCGACGCGACCTCGCGCTACGTCCTCGACAAGCCCAGCGGTGCCCTGACGAAGTCCGAGCTCGAGATCGACTCGCCGTACAACACCCGCAAGCGCGCGGGGCTGCCGCCGACGCCGATCGGCAATCCCGGCCTGTCGTCGATCCGCGCCGCGGCGGCGCCGGCGAACGTGAAGTTCCGCTACTTCGTCGTCAAGCCCGGAACCTGCGGTCAGCATGCCTTCTCGGAGACCGACGAGCAGTTCCAGCGCGACTCGGCGCGCTACAACGCCGCGCGCGACGCAGCCGGCGGCAAGTCTCCGACGACGTGCTGACGGGAGATCGCGCGCCCGGCCAGCGGGAATGGGGCGAGGTGCGCTTCGGCGTGCTCGGCTGGCCGGTCGGCCACAGCCGCTCGCCCGCGATGATGCGAGCGGCTGGCCTGCAGCGCTATCAGCGCCTGCCCGTCGCGCCCGCCGTCTTCGCCGACACCGTCCGCGCGCTGCACGGCGCCGGCTTTCGCGGCGCGAACGTGACGATCCCGCACAAGCAGGCCGCCCTGGCGCTGGCCACGAGCGCCAGCGACGCCGCGCGCGAGATCGGCGCCGCCAACACGCTGAGCTTCGGCGGGGGCGGCGAGATCGTCGCGCAGAACACCGACGCGCCGGGCCTGATCGCCGCGCTCGGCGACCGGCCGAGGCGCTCAGCGCTCGTGCTCGGCGCGGGCGGAAGCGCACGCGCCGTCGTCTGGGCGCTCGCTCGCGCGGGCGCGGACGTATCAGTCTGGAACCGCACGCCGCGGCGCGCGGAGGGGCTCGGCGCGCGGGTCGTGCAGCGCCCGATCGCGGCCGACATCCTGGTCAACTGCACGAGTGTCGGCCTCGACCGTTCGTCCAGCACCTTCAAGGACCTACCGATCAGGGCCGATGGGCTATGTGAGTACGCGACGGTGGTGGACCTGGTCTACAAGGCAGGTGGAACGATGCTGATTTCAGAGGCTTCACAGCGCGGAATCGACGTCGTCGACGGCCTCGAGATCCTGGTCCGGCAGGGCGCGTTGAGCTTCACCATCTGGACCGGTCAGGCGGCCCCGTTGGACTCGATGCGCACGGCCGCGCGCGATTCAGAGCCAGAAGCCCGATGCTGCCCGAACCGATCCCACTGAAACCAGTCTCGTCGCAGGGCGCCGGCCCCGCCGGCGTCACGAAGCCGCGCCACCCCGGTGGGCCGGCACGCTTCCTGACGGACGTCATCGTCGACCTCGGGCTCGTCGAGCGCGATCGCGTGGCCAACGCCATCGACGAGGGCCGCCGTTCGGGCAAGATGCCCGAGGACGTGCTCATCGAGCACGGCGTTCTCACCGCCGAGGGGCTGTCGCGAGCCGTCGCCGAGCGCCACGGCCTCGACCACCTCGATCTCGGGACCTTCCAGCCCGACATGACCGCAGCGAACCTCATCTCGATTCCCGCCGCCAAGCGCTACGAGGCCGTTCCCGTCGCGTTCGTCGACGACCGCACGCTGCTCGTCGCGATGGCCGATCCGGCCAACGTGCTGGCGGTCGACGACATCGCGCTGCTGACCGGCAAGGAGATCCGTCCCGCCGTCACGAGCCGAGAGGACATCCGCGGCCTGATCTCGCGGCTGACGCGCCTGGACCAGGTCGTCGCCGACGACGAGGAGGAGGACGATCAGAGCCCGGCCGAGGTCGTCGACCTGCGCGAGTCCGCCGACGACGCGCCGGTCATCCGCCTGGTCAACCAGATCATCGCCCAGGCCGTCGAGCAGGGCGCCTCCGACGTGCATCTCGAGCCGACCGGCAACGAGTTGCGCGTGCGCTTCCGGATCGACGGCGTGCTCGTCGAGTCCACGACGGTGCAGCGGCGGATGGTGCTCGGCGTCATCAGCCGCATGAAGATCATGAGCGACCTCGACATCTCCGAGCGGCGCATACCGCAGGACGGTCGCGTCGGCCTGACGATCGACGGCCACAAGATCGACCTGCGCGTCGTCACGCTGCCCAGCGTCCACGGCGAGTCGGTCGTGATGCGGATCCTCGACAAGTCGAGCGTCGTGATGGAGCTCGACAAGCTCGGCATGGCGGCGCAGGAGCGCGAGCGCTTCGAGCGCGCCTTTCACCAGGCCTACGGCGCGGTGCTCGTGACGGGACCGACCGGCTCGGGCAAGTCGACGACGCTCTACGCAGCGCTCGGTCAGCTCAACACGATCGACAAGAACATCATCACGATCGAGGATCCCGTCGAGTACCAGCTCGAAGGCATCACGCAGGTGCAGGTCAACGCCAAGGCCGGCCTGCATTTCCACACCGGCCTGCGCTCGATGATGCGCGCCGACCCCGACATCATCATGGTCGGCGAGATCCGCGACCGCGAGACCGCGCAGATCGCGGTCGAGTCGGCACTGACCGGACACCTCGTGCTCTCGACGCTGCACACCAACGACGCGGCCAGCGCGATCGCCCGCCTCGTCGAGATGGGCATCGAGCCGTTTCTCGTCGCCTCGGCGATCGACTGCGTCGTCGCGCAGCGGCTGGCACGCAAGCTCTGCCAGCACTGCAAGGAGCGCCAGATCATCACGTCCGAGGAGCTGCGCAACAACGGCATCCGCAGCCAGTTCGACATGGAGGCCTACGAGGCGCGCGGCTGCCCGCGCTGCGGCCACTCCGGCTACAAGGGACGCGTCGGCCTCTACGAGGTCATGACGGTCACCGACGAGATCCGCAAGCTTGCGCTGGCGCGCGCTCCCGGCCCGGAGATCGCCGAGGTCGCCGTCCGCCAGGGGATGCGCCTGCTGCGCGACGACGGCATCGAGAAGGTCCGCAACGGCCTGACCTCGATCGCCGAGGTGACGCGAGTGACCGGCAGCGGCTCGGCGCCGATCGAGTCGTCGGCGTAGGCCGCCGACGCACTAGTACACACGGCCGGAAGTTCCGCGTGGAATCCGGGGATGCCCGGCCGTGATCTGACGGTCGGCGGTGTCCCGCCTTCGTGCTGGTTGCACGGGGGCGGGCGCCGGAGGCCGTCAGGCACGGATCGGGCGCCCGGGAAACGCGCGGAACTTGTGGCCGCGTGTACTAGGAACCGGCCGGCAGCTCGGCGGCGGGAGCCGCCGCTGCGTCCTCCAGGGGCACCATGCCGTCGGGCGGGCTGTCGCCGGGCGCGGAGCCGGGCTCGAAGCCCGCCGCGCGGTAGGCGTCGTCCTGGTCGAGCGTCTCCTTCTCGAGCAGCGCCCGCGTGAGCGACTCCAGGCGCTCGCGGTTGGTGGTGAGCGTGCGCCGCGCGCGTTCGTAGCACGTCTCGACGATCCGGCGCACCTCGCGGTCGACGAGCTCGCGCGTGTCGTCGGAGACCGATGCCTGGCTGCCGGGGCCGTGGTAGCCGTCGTCGCCGGGGGCAGGTAGCACGGAGACGAGGCCGATGACGTCGGACATGCCCCAGCGACCGACCATCTGGCGCGCGATGCTCGTCACCTGCTCGAGGTCGGACTCCGCGCCCGTCGTGACGTTGCCGTAGATGATCTCCTCGGCCGCGCGCCCGCCGAGCGCGCCCACGATGCGGCCCTCCAGGTAGCGCGCGTCGTAGCCGTAGCGGTCGGTCACGGGCGACTGGAACGTCACGCCGAGCGCGCGGCCGCGCGGAACGATCGACACCTTGCGCACCGGGTCGGCGCCCGGCTCGAGCATGCCCAGGACGGCGTGCCCCGCCTCGTGGTAGGCGGTGCGCTCGCGCTCGTGCGCCGACAGCGTGATCCTGCGCTCGGCGCCGAGCACGATGCGCTCGAGCGCATCGGCGAAGTCGCCCGCGCTGACGTGCGTGTGATCGCGCCGCGCGGCGATCAGCGCCGACTCGTTGACGAGGTTGCGCAGGTCGGCACCGACCATCCCGGGCGTCGTGGCGGCGATCCGGTCGAGGTTGACGTCGTCGTCGAGCGGCACCGAGCGCGTGTGGATCCGCAGGATCTGCTCGCGGCCGTCCTTGTCGGGCGGGTTGACGGTCAGGCGGCGATCGAAGCGCCCGGGCCGCAGCAGCGCCGCGTCGAGCACCTCGGGGCGGTTCGTCGCGGCGAGCACGATGACGCCCTCCGAGCCGGTGAAGCCGTCCATCTCCGTGAGGATCTGGTTGAGCGTCTGCTCACGCTCGTCGTGGCCGCCGCCGAAGCCGCCGCCACCGCCACGCGAGCGCCCGATCGCGTCGAGCTCGTCGATGAAGATGATCGCGGGCGCGGCCTTCTTGGCCTGCTCGAAGAGGTCGCGCACGCGCGATGCGCCGACGCCGACGACCATCTCGACGAACTCCGACGCGCTGAGCGAGAAGAACGGCACGTCGGCCTCGCCGGCGACCGCCCGCGCCAGCAGCGTCTTGCCCGTCCCGGGCGGGCCCGACAGCAGGACGCCCTTCGGGAACGCCGCGCCGAGCTTGCGATAGCGGTCAGGGTTCTTCAGGAAGTCGACGATCTCCTTGAGCTCGTCCTCGACCTCGTCGATCCCGGCGACGTCCTCGAACGTGACGCGCAACGCCGAGGCGTCGTAGCGCTTGGCCTTCGAGCGGCCGAGCGCGAGCGCGCCGCCGCCCGCCGCCCCGCTGCGGCGGATGAAGTAGACGATCAGCGCGAGGATCAGCAGAAACGGACCGAACGAGATCAGCAGCGTCAGCAGCAGCGACCGGCCCTCGTCGATCGAGCTCGCGTTGACCTCGACGCGCTTGTCGAGCAGCAGCTTGAGCAGCTCGTCGTCCTGGGCGAACGTCGGGCGGACGGTCTCGAAGGTCTTCTCGGGGCCCTTCTTCTCGAACCTCACCGCGTCGCGGAACTTGCCCTGGATGACGTCGCTCTGGGCGTTGACCTCCTCGACGTTGCCCGCGATCACCTGCGAGCGAAAGAACGTGTACGGCACGTCGAGGCGGCGGTCCTCGCTCGTCGGGATGAGCTGCCCGAGGATGATGTTCAAGACGAGCAGGACGAGCACGAACTGCCAGAAGCGGCGCGAACCGGGTAGCCGCGGCATGCGCCCGCCGCCGTTGGGCGATGCGTCGCGCTTGGCGGGATCGTCGCGCTCGCCCTCCACGCGCCAGGGGCGACGTTCGGGGGACTCCTTCGGTCGCGTGCGCGTTTGCTCAGCCATCGGTACCACTGGATCATACGGTCGTCCATTTCGTGGCCCTAAGCCGCTGCACGCAACGACGCCAGGCCGATAGCCCGGCGTAATGAGCCTTGACTTCGCCGATCTACTGCTCGAGGTCATCGAGCGCAACGCCTCCGACCTGCATCTGACGGCCGGCGCCCATCCCACCGTACGGGTCCGGGGACGCCTCCAGCCGCTGGAGGAGTACCCCGTCATGACCACCGAGCAGACGCGTGAGATCGTCTACTCGATCCTCTCCAACGACCAGCGCCAGCGCCTGGAGACCGATTGGCAGATCGACTTCGCCTACTCGATCCCGGGCCGCGCCCGCTTTCGCGTCAACGCGTACTACCAGCGCTCGGCGATCGGCGCGGCGTTTCGCCTGATCCCGTTCGGGCTCAAGAGCGTCGAGGAGCTCGGCCTGCCCGTCGTCATCCACGAGCTCGCCAAGAAGCCGCGCGGCTTCGTGCTCGTGACCGGTCCGACCGGCTCGGGCAAGTCGACGTCGCTGGCAGCCGTCGTCGACGAGATCAACTCGACGCGCGAAGAGCACATCATGACGATCGAGGATCCGATCGAGTTCCTCCACGGCCACAAGAAGTGCATCGTCAACCAGCGCGAGATCGGCTCCGACGCCCAGTCCTTCGGCGCCGGCCTGAAGGCGGCGCTGCGCCAGGATCCCGACGTGATCCTCGTCGGCGAGATGCGCGACCTGGAGACGATCCACACCGCGCTGACCGCCGCTGAGACCGGCCACCTCGTCTTCGGGACGCTGCACACGCAGGACACGCCGCAAACCATCGACCGCATCATCGACGTCTTTCCGGCGTCCCAGCAGCAGCAGGTGCGCGTCCAGCTTTCCGTGGCGCTGCAGGGGATCGTCACCCAGCAGCTGCTGCCGACCGCCGACGGCGCCGGCCGCGTCGCGGCCTGCGAGGTGCTGCTCGCCACGCCGGCGATCCGCAACCTCATCCGCGAGGGCAAGACCCACCAGATCTACTCGTCGCTGCAGACCGGCGCGTCGATCGGCATGCAGACGATGGACGCGGCGCTGGCGACGCTCGTGCGCCAGGGCAAGATCACGCAGAAGGTTGCCGAGTCGCGTTCCTCGACCCCGGAGGAGCTGCGCCGCCTGCTGGGCGCAGGGTCCTTCGCCGTGAACTAGGAGCACCGTCAATGAGCACGTACGTCTTCAAGGCGATCGACCTCGCGGGCAAGCAGGCCAAGGGCGAGGTCCAGGCCGAGTCCAAGCAGTCCGTCGCCGATCAGCTCAAGCAGAAGGGGCTGATCGTCCTCGACATCGGCGAGAAGAGCGCGGCGACGAAGGACATCGAGCTTCCGTGGGGCAACAAGATCAAGCTCGGCGACCTGTCGATCATGACGCGCCAGCTCGCGACGATGGTCTCCAGCGGCATGACGATCCTCCGCGCGCTGTACGTGCTCGAGGCGCAGACCGAGAACAAGAAGCTCGCCGAGCAGCTCGTCGAGGTGCGCAAGGACGTCGAGGCCGGCCTGCCCCTCTCCGACGCGCTCGAGCGCAACCCCAAGACCTTCAACCCGCTCTACGTCGCGATGGTGCGCGCCGGTGAGACCGGCGGCGTGCTCGAGGAGTCGCTGCTGCGGATCTCCGACCAGCTCGAGAAGGAGGAGTCGCTGCGCCGCCAGGTCAAGTCCGCGATGGCCTACCCGATCGTGATCCTGACCTTCGCGATGATCGTCATGCTCGGGATGGTCGCGTTCATCGTGCCGGTGTTCGCGGGCGTCTTCGAGGAGATCGGGGGCGACGCGAAGATGCCCGCGATGACCCAGTTCGTGATGGGCATCTCCAAGGTCGTCACCGGCCAGTGGTACTTCCTCATCGCGGGCACCGTCGCCTTTGTCGTCGCCTTCCTGAAGTTCAAGAAGACCGACAAGGGCCGCTCGCTGTCGCAGCGTTTCCTGCTGCGCATCCCCTTCAAGATCGGCGACATCTTCCACAAGGTCGCGCTTGCCCGCTGGTCGCGGACGTTCTCGGCGCTCATGGGCGCCGGCGTGCCGCTGCTGCAGGCGATCGACATCACCAAGCAGACCGCGGGCAACGTCGTCGTCGAGGAGGCGATGGACAGCGTCACCGCGAGCGTCAAGGCCGGTGGCACGATCGCCCAGCCGCTGATGGACTCGCCCGTCTTCCCGGCGATGGTCGGCCACATGGTCAAGGTCGGCGAGGAGACCGGCGCGCTGACGACGATGCTCTCGAAGATCGGCGACTTCTACGAGGACCAGGTCGACGCGTCCGTCAAGGCGCTCACCTCGATCCTCGAGCCCGTGATGATCGTGTTCGTGGGCGGCATCGTCGGCTTCATCGTCATCGCGATGTACCTGCCGCTCTTCAGCGTGTACGACCAGATCAAGTAGTCGGTCATAGGAAGGGGAAGCGGGTCGGCCCGCAGGGTGCGAAGGCGGCCTCCGTGGGTGTCACGCAAGGAGTAGGGCGTCTGCAGGACGGCGCGCGAGGGCGTCCGCGGTCTCTTCTGCCGAGCATCCGTCGCCTTCGATGACGTGTCTTTCGAGATGACCGAGTTCAGCGAAGTCGCGCCAGAGTTGCTCGATGACGGCAGGATCGGCGAGCGGACGCGACGGGCGCCCGGCGGCTCGGTCCAGACAGACGGGCAGTGACGGGCGAAGCACGGCACATGCGACGGCGTGCCCGAAGCCTTGAAGCCGATCGCGAAGCGGCTCGAGAAACCAGCGCGGGCTCACGATGCCGTCGATAATCGTGAAGTAGCCCGCGTCCGCGTAGGCGGCAGCAGCCTGCGCGACGATGCTCATGACGACCGTGTTCTGTTCGTGCGACTCCGGCTTCCACGGTTCGATATAGCCGGCCTCGATGAAGTGGAAGAACCGGTCCGACTCGAGATGGACCGCACGATCCTGACGGTTCGCCAGCGCTCGTGCCGTCGTCGTCTTTCCAGCGCCGGGCGGGCCAGTGATGATCAGAACCGGGTCGTTGCCTGCCATCAAGCGCGATCGTAGGCGCCGGCGCAAGCGTGGAGGGGAACGCTCGCGTGGACTACTGCTCTGCGGCGAGGAGCGCGAGCTGAGCGGTCTTCCCCTTGGCTGACTGATCTTGCTTTCCGTACCCCCGTCGGTGAGCGCGCCGCCGGTCCGCCGCGGGAGGCGCAGACCCCGCTGCCCGCACCGGTACCGTGCGCTGCGTGCGCATCGCGACGTGGAACGTCAACTCGGTCAAACAGCGCATGCCGCGGCTGCTGCCGTGGCTGGACGAGCGGCGGCCGGACGTCGTGTGCCTGCAGGAGACCAAGCTCGCCGACGACGCCTTCGCCGCGTTGCTCGGCGAGGAGCTGGCAGGTCGCGGCTACGCCGTGGCGGCGCACGGGGAGGCGACGTGGAACGGCGTGGCGATCCTGTCGCGCGTCGGGCTCGACGACGTCGTGGCGGGCGTCCCCGGCGGGCCGGGGTTTCCCCATCAGGAGGCGCGCGCCGTGTCGGCCACCTGTGGCGAGCTGCGGGTGACGTCGGTCTACGTGCCCAACGGACGCGCTCCGGACTCCGAGCACTATCACTACAA
This sequence comes from uncultured Solirubrobacteraceae bacterium, assembly GCA_902806175.1. Taxonomy (GTDB): domain Bacteria; phylum Actinomycetota; class Thermoleophilia; order Solirubrobacterales; family Solirubrobacteraceae; genus CADCVQ01. Next base: position 9,194 of record CADCVQ010000125.1, on the reverse strand, counting down.
GCTCGCGTGGCTCGCCGCGCTGCGGGAGATGGTCGCCGCCGGGCCGGAGCGGGCCATCGTCTGCGGCGACATGAACATCGCGCCGACCGACCACGACGTCTTCGACCCCGACGCCTACATCGGCCAGACCCACGTCACGGCACCCGAGCGCGCCGCGCTGGGCGAGCTGCAGGCGCTGGGCCTGCGCGACGTCGTGCGCGACCGGTGGCCAGACCACGAGCGGCTGTTCACCTACTGGGACTACCGCGCGGGCATGTTCCACCAGGACCTCGGCATGCGGATCGACCTCGTGCTGGCGGGCGGGCCGATCGCGGAGCGCGTGCGGGCCGCGTGGGTCGACCGCCACGCGCGCAAGGGCCCCGGACCGAGCGATCACGCGCCGGTGATCGTCGATCTCGACGAGGCGCCCGACGGGGACATCGGACCGGTCGTGCCGCCGCCCTCCGCTCCGCGCGCCCGGCGCGGCGCGAAGCGGCTGCCGCAGGCGCCGTGATTCGAGCCCGCCCCGCCCACCGCGCTCGCCGCACCTGCTACCGCGGGCGATCGCGATCGCGCGAGGGCTGCACGCGCTTGGGCTCTCCCGGCATCTTCGGATAGTCGGGTGGATAGGGCATGTCGCCCCGGCCCTCCGCCAGGTCGCGCTCGTAGAGGTCCAGCAGCGGCTGCAGGGAGTGTGCGACGTCATCGATCGCGGCGTGGCGATCGCCGACGTCAGCGAAGCGCGCGGGCATCGTCGCGACGGTGAAGTCCTCGGGGGCGACGTCCGCGAGCTCGTCCCACGTCACGGGCGCCGAGACCGGTGCACCGGGCTTGGGCCGCACGCTGTAGGCCGAGGCGATCGTGCGGTCGCGTGCGTTCTGGTTGTAGTCGACGAAGATCCGCTCGCCGCGCTGCTCCTTCCACCAGTTCGTCGTCACCTGGCCGGGCAGGCGCCGCTCGAGCTCGCGGCCGAAGCCGATCGCGGCGTGGCGGACGTCGGTGAACGACCAGCGCGGCTCGATCCGGACGTAGACGTGGATCCCTCGGCCGCCGGACGTCTTGGGGAACCCGACGTATCCGAGGTCGCCGAGCAGCACGCGCGCCTCGGCGGCGACGCGCACGGCGTCGGCGAAGTCCGTGCCGGGCTGCGGGTCGAGGTCGAGGCGCAGCTCGTCTGGATGGTCGACGTCGTCGCTGCGGACCGGCCACGGGTGGAAGGTGATCGTGCCCATGTGCGCGGCCCAGGCGACGACGGCGAGCTCGGTGGGGCAGATCTCGTCCGCGTGGCGGCCGGAGGGAAACTCGATCCGCGCCGTCTGCACGTACTCCGGCGCACCGCGCGGGATCCGCTTCTGAAAGAAGGCGTCGCCGCCGCCCTTCTCGCGCGTCGACAGGACGATGCCCGGGTGCACGCCCTTCGGCCAGCGCTCCAGCGTCGTCGGCCGCCGCGCGAGCGCGCGCATGATCCCGTCGTCGATCGCGAGGTAGTACCTCACGACGTCGAGCTTGGTGATCGCGGGCGTGCGCTCCGTGCTCGGGAAGATCACGCGGTCGGGACTCGAGACGCGCACATCACGGTCACCGGCTTCGACGACCGTCGCCTCGGAGGCAGCCATGCCACGGAGTTCTACTGTCTGCGCTCAGCAGCCGCGACCTTCGAGACCTGCGCCCTGGGGCGATCGCGACATCCTCCTATGTGCTTGCCGGTCGAGCGGCCGCAAGCCTCACGGTGGCTTCGCCGCGGCGCGCCGACGGCGCAGGTGGTTGACGCCGAACGTCGCGAGCATCCCGGCCACCACGAGCGCGACCGTCTGCGCGCCGCCCTCCAGCGGCGCCTCGCCGGTCGTCATGTAGACGATCGTCGCCGCCGCGAGCGCCAGCGCCAGCACGCCGAGCGCGAGCGAGGCGCCGCCGCTCAGCGTGAGCTTGCGGCGCAGCAGCTTCACGCTCTTGCCGAGCTTGGCGAGCTTGATCACCTTGGCGAGCTTGAGCACCTTGAAGGCCTTGACGACGATCAGCAGCCGCAACGCGGGCGCGAGCGCGAGCGCGAGCGGGACGAGCGGGGAGGACAGCGCGACGACGAGCAGCTCGAAGCGGTGGCCGTCGATCCAGGCGCGCCGGTCCTGGACGACGGCGAGCATCACCACGACCTCTGCCATGAAGACGATCCAGATCGTCCAGTGCCCGGCAGTCTCGACGGCGGCGAGCGCGCCGTGCGGATGGGTGAGATGCAGCGCGAGCAGCGGCAGGACCGCCACGGCCGCGACGACGACGGGTGCCAGCAGCCGCCGCTCCCAGGCGGCGGCGCGCGGGTCATCTGTCGCGAGGTCGGCCATCTGAGGGGGCAAAGGTACGCGGCCTGTACCGTCCGCTGCATGGCAGACCGCCTCGGATCTGATCGCACGAACGGGTTGCTGCTCGTCGCGGCGATGGTCGCGCTCATGTGGATGACCGAGGTCGTCGACCAGATCGGCTTCGGCAACCTCGACAACTACGGCATCCACCCGCGCGACGCCGGCGGCCTGCCCGAGATCGTCTCGGCGCCGTTTCTGCACGTCGGCTTCGGCCACCTGATCTCCAACACCGTCCCCTTCGTCGTCATGGGCGCCGCGATCGCGCTCGGCGGCCTTGTCCGCGTCGCGCTCGTCACGCTGGTCGTCACGCTCGTCAGCGGTTTTGGCACGTGGCTGATCGCCGCCTCGAACTCCGTCCACCTCGGCGCCAGCGGCGTCGTGTTCGGCTACGCCACCTACCTCATCGCGCGCGGGCTGTTCAGCCGGCGGCTGACCGAGCTCGCCGTCGGCGCGCTCGTCGCCGGCATCTGGGGCTTCGGCCTGTTGCAGGGACTGCTGCCGCAGGAGCGCATCTCCTGGCAGGCGCACCTGTTCGGGGCAATCGGCGGCGTGATCGCGGCGGCGCTGTTCAGCAGGCGCGGCGACCGCCCGGCACGGGCGGCCGCCTGAGCGGATGTCGGATTGACCTCCGTACGGGGTGAATCCGACATCCACCGCACGTTCGCCCGTCGTCAAGCAGCGGCGGCAGCGACGCGCGGCTCGCACAGCGCGCCGACGTCCGGCGCGTCCTCGAGCACGCGCGGCAGGCGCATGACGGCGAGCGCGCCGAGCAGCGCGGGCAGGCCGAGCTGGAAGGCGCGGTAGGCGAGCACGGCGGCGGCGGCCGTGCCGAGCGGCGTGCCGTACAGCGCGAGCGCGGCGATCAGGCCGCCGTCGGCGCCGCCGACGCCGCCGGGCAGCGGGATCAGCCCGCCGAGCTGCCCGAGCACGTAGGCCAGCGCGAGCACGCCGAGCGGCGGCAGTGCACCCAGCGCGGCGAACGCGGCGCCGAGCGCGAGCAGGTCGAACACCATGAAGCCGATCGCCCCCGCGAGGATCAGCGGGTTGCGCGACCGGGCGAGCCGAACGGCGTCGCCGATTCCCGCGCCGAGGGCGCCGAGCACGCGCCCGAGGCGCCCCTCGCGCGGCCGCGAAGCGATGCGCGGCAGCGCGAGCACGGCGCAGATCACCAGCGCCGCGGCGAACGCCGGGCCGGCCGTCCACAGCAGCGCGCCGCCGGTGAGCGCCAGCGCGACCCCGGCGATCACGGCCGTGAAGAAGTTCACCGAGCTCGTCAGCACGTAGAAGGCGACGGTGCGGCGCGCGAGGCGCTCGGTCGGCATCCCCGTCTTGCGCAGCGCCCACGCGGCCAGCGCGAGGCCGCCGGCGCCGCCGGAGGGCAGCAGCACGTTCGTGCCCTGGGCCGCCATCCCGACCTCGTAGCTCAGCCGCCACGGCAGGCGGCGGCAGAAGACGCCGCGGAAGGCCGCGACGAACGCCAGGCAGGAGACGACCTGCAGCAGGGCAGCCGCGGCGAGCCAGCCGGGGGAGGCGTCGGCGAGTCGCGCGCGCACCTCGGCCAGGCCCGGCAGCGACGTGACGGCGAAGGTGAGCGCGGCGAGCACGGCCGCGACGAGCGCGAGGCGCAGCGCGAGCCGGCGGCGGTCGGGGAGGAGGTCGACCGCCGCCGGCTCGTGGACTACGAACGTGGACACGGGGAGGGGAGCCCGTGGACACAGTCAAGCGTTACGCCGTGCCACCGGACGGTTCGGAAGAGCTTGCCGGGATCGACCGCGGGGACGGCCGTCAGCCCCTCGACATAGCTGGAACTCAGGACCGGTTGCATGTGTGCAGCCTCCCAGCGCGGCCGCGGCGCGGCGATGGGGCAAGCACGTGTCCGGGGGTACGGCTAGCCGCACCCTCTGCGTCCTCACACGCGCGGGCGCCTCAGCGGTCGAGGTACTGCAGCACCGCCAGCACGCGGCGGTGCCCGTCCTCCGCTGCGCTCAGACCCAGCTTGGAGAAGATGCTCGTGACGTGCTTCTCGATCGCGCGCTCGGTGACGACGAGCTCCCGGGCGATCGCATGGTTCGAGCGACCCTGCGCCATCTGCCCGAGGACCTCGCGCTCGCGCGGCGTCAGGCGGTCCAGCGGGTCGTCGCCGCGGCGGCGGCCGAGCAGCTGCGCGACGACCTCCGGGTCCAGCACGGAGCCGCGCGCGCCGACGCGGCGCAGCGCGTCGACGAAGGCGTCGACGTCGGCGACGCGGTCCTTGAGCAGGTAGCCGACGCCCTCAGCGCTGTTCTGCAGCAGCTCGAGCGCGTAGCCCTCGTCGATGAACTGCGAGAGCACCATGACGCCGACCTCCGGCATCTCGCTGCGGATCTCCTGCGCGGCGCGCAGCCCCTCGTCGGTCTGCGTCGGCGGCATCCGGATGTCGGTCACCGCGACCTGCGGCTTGTGCGCGCGGACCTTGCGCAGCAGGTCGTCGGCGTCCGCCGCCTGCGCGACGACCTCGAAGCCGGCGTCCTCCAGCAGGCGGGCGAGGCCCGCGCGAAGCAGGACGGAGTCGTCGGCGATCACCACGCGCATCACGGTAGCCTCGCATCCGCGGCGGTCGGGGGAGGCGATTCCTCGCCGTTCGTTCAGGCCAGCAGCCGGTCCAGCGCGGCGCCGCACACGTCGTGCTTTGCGACGAAGCCACGCGCGCCGCTGCTCGTCGCGCGCTCGGGGTACAGCGGATCGTCGGAGCTCGACGTCACGACAACGGCGGCCGCGCAGCACTGCGCGAGATCGCCCGCGACCTCAAAGCCGTCCATGTCGGGCAGCCGCACGTCGAGCAGCACGACGTCGGGCTGCAGCGAGCCGGCGGCGTGGAGGCCGGCCTGGCCGTCGGTCGCCTCGCCGATGACGTCGTAGCCGTCGGCCTGCAGCAGCTGGCGCGCGAGCGCGCGAAACGCCGCGTGGTCGTCGACGATCAGGACGGTTGGAGACACGCAGTGATTGTCGGCACGCAGCACAGGACCCGTAATAGGGGCCAGCCCTACCCCTACTGCGGACAACCGAACCATCGCTCGCCGGTCAGCCGCATCGCCGCCGTGCCGGCTCGCTGGAACGCTGACGTTCATGCACAACTCCAGTCACAACTTCGCAGCTCGCGCCGGGCGCTGGAGCGCCCGCCACCGCAAGATCGCCATCTTCGGCTGGCTGGCCTTCGTCGCCGCGATGGCGGTCGGCGGCGGCGCCGCCGGCCTGAACACCTTCGTCTGGCAGGAGAACGGGCCGGGCGAGGCCGGTCGCGCCGACAACGCGATCTTCGACCACTTCCCGCGTCATGCCGAGGAGACCGTGCTCGTGCAGTCACGCAGCGCCACGATCCGCGACGCGTCCTTCAGGGCGGCCGTCGCCGACGTGCAGCGCCGGCTGCGGGGCACGCCGCACGTCACGAACGTCGAGTCGCCGTTGCAGGCGGGCAACGGCGGTCAGATCTCGCGCGACGGCCGCTCGGCGCTCGTCTCGTTCCGGCTCGCCGGCGACTTCGACGTCACCGAGCAGCGCGTCGACGCCCCGCTGAAGACCGTCGCCGCGGCGCAGGCGGCCAACCCCGGCCTGCGCATCGAGCAGTTCGGTGACGCGAGCTCCGCCAAGGCGCTCGGCGAGGTCTTCGAGGAGGACTTCAAGAAGGCCGAGACGCTCTCGCTGCCCGTCACGCTGCTGATCTTGATCGTCGCGTTCGGCTCGCTCGTCGCGGCCGGCCTGCCGCTGCTGCTGGCGCTGTCGGCCGTGTTCGGCACGATCGGCCTCGTCTCGCTGTTCAGCCAGCTGTCGCCGGTCGACGAGGCGATCACGTCGGTGATCCTGCTGATCGGCCTCGCCGTCGGCGTCGATTACTGCCTGTTCTACCTGCGCCGCGAGCGCGAGGAGCGGGCCGCCGGCCGCAGCGCCGAGGCGGCGCTCGAGGCCGCCGCCGCCACCTCTGGCCGCGCCGTGCTGATCTCCGGCTTCACGGTGATGGTCGCGATGGCCGGGATGTACTTCACCGGCAGCGCGACGTTCTCGTCGTTTGCCACCGGCACGATCATGGTCGTCGCCGTCGCGATGATCGGCTCGCTGACCGTCCTGCCGGCGCTGCTGTCCAAGCTCGGCGACCGCGTCGACAAGGGCCGCATCCCATTCCTGCACCGCCTGCGCTCGCGCAACGGCGAGTCGCGCGTCTGGGGCGCGATCCTCGACCGGGTGCTCGCGCGGCCGAAGATCTCGGCGCTCGTGGCGACCGCGCTGCTCGTCGCCATGGCGTTCCCCGCGCTGGGGCTGAAGACCGGCGTCCCGGGCACGGACTCGCTGCCCCGCGACCTCGCGGTGATGCAGACCTTCGACCGCATCGAGGCGGCGTTCCCGGGCGGTCCGCTGCCCGCGATCCTCGCGATCGAGGCCGACGACGTCACGTCGCCCACGGTCAGCGCAGCTATCGACACGCTGCGCCGCGAGGCGATCGCCAGCGGCGAGATGCGCGAGCCGACCCAGCTCGACGTGAGCCCCGACAAGCAGGTCGCGCGGCTGGCGCTGCCGCTCGCCGGCAACGGCTCGGACGCGAAGTCCGAGCACGCGCTCGCGACGCTGCGCGAGCAGCTCATCCCGCAGACGATCGGCCGCGCCGACGGCGCCGAGGCCTTTGTCAGCGGCCAGACCGCGCAGAGCCGTGACTTCAACGACCTCATGAAGGGCAACGCGCCGATCGTGTTCGCCTTCGTGCTGTCGATGGCGTTCGTGCTGCTGCTGGTGACGTTCCGCTCGATCGTGATCCCGATCAAGGCGATCGTGCTGAACCTGCTGTCGGTCGGCGCCGCCTACGGCGTGCTCGTGTTCCTGTTCCAGGACGGCCACGGCGAGAAGCTGCTCGGCTTCGAGTCGACCGGCGCGATCACCTCTTGGCTGCCGCTGTTTCTCTTCGTGATCCTGTTCGGCCTGTCGATGGACTACCACGTGTTCATCCTCAGCCGGATCCGCGAGGCGTTCGATCGCGGCATGAGCACCGAGGACGCCGTCGCGCACGGCATCAAGTCGACCGCCGGCGTGGTGACGAGCGCGGCGATCGTGATGGTCGCGGTGTTCTCGATCTTCGCGACGCTGCGGGCGGTCGAGTTCAAGCAGATGGGCGTCGGCCTCGCGGTCGCCATCCTCGTCGACGCGACGATCGTGCGGGCCGTGTTGCTGCCCGCGACGATGAAGCTCCTGGGCGATTGGAACTGGTACCTGCCGCGCGGGCTGCGGCGGATCCCGCGCATCGTCCACGAGCCGTCGCTGGAGACGCATTAGCCCTGTCCGCGGCGCCGGGGCCGGGTAGAGTTTCCCCGGCCCCGGCGTTCGTACCGGACGGGCGGTTTGTTGCGACGAAGCCTCAGGACTCAGATCACGACGAGGGTGGTGGCGCTGAGCGCTGCCGCCGCGCTCCTGCTCGGCTCGGCGCTCGTCGTGCTGATCGTCGCCGTCACCGGACAGCGCGACGCCGCCCGCGTCGCGTTTGCCTCGCAGGAGGGGCTGAGCCTCGCCAACCAGCTCGAGAAGTCGCTGCTCTCGATCGAGAGCAGCCTGAACCGCTACGTCACCACGCGCGAGGAGCGCTACCTGCGGGCGGCGCAGCGCGAGCTGGGCGCCTACCCGGCGCAGACGCGCCGCCTCGCCGCGCTCGTCTCCGACGACCCCGGCCAGCAGCGCCGCGTGCAGGCACTGGCTGAGGCGATCCGCGACTACGACGACCTATGGGCAAAGGCCCTCATCGAGATCGTCGCCGACGACGGCTTCCAGGAGGCCCGCAGCCAGGTGCAGACCTACGGCGGCCGCGAGCGTCTGGACGAGGTCCGCGCGCAGTTCGCCAGCCTCTTCGAACGCGAGCGCGCCGTCATCCGGGCTCGTGAGCAGGCCGCCGAGCGCGGCTCGGCGCGCGCGATCGGCCTCGGCATCGGCGGCCTCGGGCTCGTGCTCGCGATCGGCGTCGGCTTCACCCTGTACCTGCGCCGCGCGGTGCTGCGCCCGGTGCGCACGGTCGCCGACGCGACCGGCCGCCTCGCGGCCGGCGACCTGTCGACGCGGGTTCCCGCCGAGCGCGAGGACGAGCTCGGCGAGCTCGCCCGCGGCTTCAACTCGATGGCGGATTCGCTCGAGCGCGGCCGCGAGGAGCTCGAGCACACGAACACCGAGCTGACGCGCTCCAACGCCGAGCTCGAGCAGTTCGCTTCGGTGACCTCGCATGACCTACAGGCGCCGCTGACGACGATCTCGATGTACGCCGAGCTGCTCGAGCGACGCCGCGGCGAGCAGTCCGACGGCGATCTTGACCTCGTCGACGGGATCCGCGGCGCGACGCAGCAGGCGCGCGCGCTGATCCGCGACCTGCTCGAGTACTCGCGCGCAGGCCGCGGGAACCTCAAGGTCGAGGACGTCCCGGCGGGGCTCATCGTCGAGAACGCGATCGAGCAGCTCGCGGGCGCGATCGAGGAGAGCGGTGCCGAGGTGACCGTCGGCGAGCTGCCGGTCGTGCGTGCCGATCACACGAACCTGTGTCGGGTCTTTCAGAACCTCATCGGCAACGCGGTGAAGTTCAGGGGCGAGGAGACTCCCCACGTGTGGATCGAGGCCGAGCCCGACAACGGTGACTGGCGCTTCTCGGTGCGCGACAACGGGATCGGCATGAACCCCGAGCACGCCGAGCGCATCTTCCAGCCCTTCCAGCGGCTGCACGGCGAGGAGGACTACCCCGGCACGGGCATCGGGCTGGCCGTCTGCGAGCGCATCATCGGCCAGCTCGGCGGGCGCATCTGGGTGACCAGCAGCCCGAGCGAGGGCAGCGTGTTTCACTTCACGCTGCCGGCTGCGTCACCGGCC
>CADCVQ010000124.1 GCA_902806175.1 uncultured Solirubrobacteraceae bacterium | reverse complement strand
GAGCTTGCGCTGCGCGAGGCGCTGAGCCTCGGGCACAACTACATCGGCACCGAGCACATCCTGCTCGGGCTCGTTCGCGAGAACGAAGGCGTAGCCGCCCGGATCCTGCTGGACTTCGACGCGGACTGCGAGAAGATCCGCGACCAGGTCATCCGCATGCTGTCGGGCGGCAGCGGTCGCCGCGAGGGCGGCGCTGCCCAAGTCTCGGCAACGGCCGTGCCCGCTGCGCCCAGAGCATCACGCGAACGGCCGAAGGTTCCGGAATTGCAGGGACTGTCTGACGATGAGCTTGACAAGGCGATCGACCACGCGATCGACCAACTCCTCCTCGAGGAGCGCGACTACTCCTCCCGACGCCGAGTACTGCACGACAACATCGACATCCTGCGGGCCGAACGCGACCGACGCGGGCGTGACGATGACGAGACATGACCTGTTGGCCATGGGGGACAAGCTCCACGAGGGCGCTGGCCGCGCGCGTTCCTCGCGTCGGATGGCGCACTCGCGTGAGCCGCGCTAACCCACGAACCAGCTCGGGATCCGGGACCAATCCGACGGTAGCGTGATCCCGAACTCGGTCAGGTCGAGCGTGACCGTCCACATCATCGATGCGCCGGTGGTTGCGCTGCCGTAACGGATGCGTGCGATGTGGCCATCGTCGTCGACCCATACCTCCAGTGCTACGTGCGCGAGGTCCGCCAGCTGTTTGACCTCTGCAGGGACGGCCATCTCATAAGAGACCGCCTCGGCTGCGCGGTTGAGGTCTGCATGGGTCGAGAAGCGCCGAGCACCGCGGTCGTCGAGGCGTTCTGCTCCTTGCTCTCGTGCGTCGACCACGCCACGAACGGCGTCGAGAAGCCACAGCGGTTGAATCCACGAAGCAGGTTCTGGAGAAATCTCGTCGACACTCGTCCCGGCCGTCCCATTCCAGCGTTGATCGCCGACGACGATCTCGACCTTGTTCGGCCCTGCGTAGCACGCGCATCGGTTCGCGTGAAAATCGATGACCCCGACGCTGCTTGTCGGCGTCAGCTTCGACCGTCTGAATACAAACGCGGCCGCCGAGACAAGCATTCGAGTGACGCCGCGAAACTCCGAACCGAGACCGTCCAGAGCGGCCTCGAAACGAACTTCGGTCAGCGCCGAGCCGCAACGCAAGGTGCGCTCAAGGGCGCTGAGCACCTCTTCGGCACGGTCGGTCTCTTGCGGTAACACCTTGGACAGGACCCTACTGCGGCCTCAACCCCGGCGAGCGCATGCCGCCGCGGCGTCGCAGCACGGCCCACGAGCGGTGGCCGCAGAACGCGGCCTCCCGATGAGCTGTCCCGTGACGGGATCGGGCCGCTGGAACCAGCAGCGTTCCGCGGCGCGGTCGACCCGTAGATGCGCGCGCCGTCGGGGCTCAGCCCGAGCCCGCCCAAGAGCGCGTTGCCCTTGTCCACGGTGGGGAGCGTTTGCCGTGCCACGCAAACGGGGCGCAGCCGCTGGCTGCGCCCCGACTACCGAGTTGCCGGCGAACGCCGCGCTTACGCAGCAGGAGCCGGTGCGGCCACGCCTCCGAAGAGGCCACTGAGCAGGTTGCTGATCAGCGCCATGATGCTGCTGATGATGGCGCTGATCCCGCCCCCCGCCGGTGACGAGCCGCCGCCGAAGAGATCGCCCAGCAGGTCGCTGAGGATGTTGGCGCTATCGCTGGGCAGCGCGTTCTGCCCGTCTCCGGTGATGCCGCCGAGCAGGCCGCCGAAGATGCCGGTGAGGCCGCCGGCACCGGCGGAGCCCCCGACGAACGGCAGCGATCCGAGGATCGTGTCGATCAGACCGGTGACGGTGCGCAGCACCGTCGGAACGATCGTGCCGACGGTGTTCGTGACCAGCTCGAGGATCTGCAGCATCGGACCCTGAACGGCGGTCGGCAGCATCGGCACGATCGCCTTGATCGCCGAGAACGCCATCTCGATGTACTGCGTGGCCATGTCGAGCGCCTGCGTGACGATCGCGCTCACGTTCACGGGCAGCTCTCCACTACGGACCGCGGCATCCATGTTCGTGACCTCGTCGGCGTCACCGACGGCCAGGCTCGTTACGATCGAAGCGAGGATCGGACGCACGCTCGCGGGCACGTCGTCCAGCAGCGATGCGAGGATCCGGATGATCTGCGCCTGGTCTGCGAGCGCGGGTTTCGTCGCGCGCGCCACAAGCACCTGCGCCTGTCCCGTCACCTCGTCGACGATCCGGGTGATCGCGGCGATCAGCTGCTCGTAGGACGTGCCGGCGAGCGTCAGCGCCCGCGCGGCGGCGACGCTGTCAGAACCGGAGGCCATCGCGCGTGCCTTGCGCGACGCGGCGGCGTTGTGCGAACGCGCGCTGCGCAGTTGGCGTACGACCCCGGCGGAGTCGCCGGCCTTGGCAGCGCGGTTCATGAGCTTGACGGCCTTCTTGGCCTTGACGACGTGGGCCTGCACCGCAGCCGAGCCAGTGGATGACTTGGCCGAGGCGGTGGCGGGAACGGCCACCAGCACGGCGAGCGCCGCGATGGCCACGACGAGACGACGGGAATGCGACATGTAGGTGCCCCCTTGGGCGAACTGGACGGGCCTACGACGAGGCCGATGGTTGGTGCGCCCGCAACTGCTGCGGACACGACTTGCGCGCATGGTCCTGCCACGCACGAGCACCGTCGCTGTGATCCGCCGCGCCCGAACCTGGCGCGTCGCCGCTCTAGCGCATGGCTTGGCCGGACCGTGCGAGGACGCACCGCCGCGCGCTCGGCCCGGCTCTGAAAGGCTTGCGCGCGTGCGACCGACGGCCAGACTCATCGAGTACTGCTGGGCGCGTCTCCAACGCGTCCCGGGCGTCGCGCGCGCCCTGCTCGTCGGCGGCGGCGCGGCCGCCGCGCTCGCGCTGCTCCCGCCGGATGCCGCCATCACCGCCGCCCTGCGAGACAGCCCCGAGCCGCGCAAGTCCGAGCGCGCGCAAGCGCTCGCAGCGGGTGAGACGGCGCCGAGCGGCGTCGGCGTGGGGAGACTCGTCGCGCAACGCGCGCAGCCGCGCCGTGCCGGACGCGCCTACTACCGCAAGACCACCTCACGACGCGTCCCGGCGTCCGCCAAAGCGGGGTTCATGCCGCTGTACCGGGAAGCCGCTCGCACGTTCGTCGTGTCCTGGCGACTGCTCGCCTCGATCCATCGCCAGGAGACCGCGTTCTCCACCGAGCCGAGCACGTACCACGGCCTGAACGCCTTCGGCTGCTGCGCCGGACCGATGCAGTTCAACGTCACCAACGGTCCGGTCAGCACCTGGAAGCTCTACCGCCAGTCCTTCCGCCTCGGCGACCGTCCGCGCCGCTACCCGCATCGCACGAACTCGCACCCGTCGGTCTACGACGACTTCGACGCGATCATGGCGGCGGGCGCGCTGCTGCGCGACTCCGGTGCCGGCGAGGCACTCGACGGAGGAGCGTGGGCGGCGGCCTATGCCTACTACGGACACGACCGCTTCGGCACCCTCTACGCCAGTCAGGTCATGGGGCGCGCGCGAGGCTGGGAGCGCAACGGCTTCTGTCTGAACTGCCCGGACGACGACACGCTCGTCGCCGCGTTCGACGAGCACTACGGCGTCGAGGCCCGCCGGCAGCTACGCGACGCCGAACGGCGCGACAAGCAGGACAAGCGCAAGAAGCGCAAGAAGCAGGATCGCGCAAAGGCGAGGAAGAGGGCCCGCGAGAGGGCGAAGCACAGCGAGACGGCGAAGCGCAGCGAGAGGCCGAAGCGTGACGGCGCGCGCAGGCCGCCGAAGTCGCCGCGCACCCAGACGACCCCGCGGCCGCCGGCGGCGCCACCGCCCCCGGCGCCAGAGCCCCCGGCGACGCCCGCCGCGACGCCTCAGCCCGTGACGCCGCCGCCGGACGCGAGCCCCTGCACGCGGCTCAGCAGGCTGCTCGGCTGCGGCCGCTGACGGCGACTGACGGTCTTCTCACTCGCAGACGGCGGACGTCAGCGGACCGTCGCCGATCAGGGGGTCGTTTCCGCCGGCGGCGGCGCGGTGACCGTCACCGGCGGGGGGGCCGGCGGGGCCGGCGGAGGGGGCGGGGGCTCCTGCACCTCGGGATCCTGAAGCTCCGGATCGTCGGCCTCGGGCGCGGGGGCTTCCTCGACGACCGTCCGCTCGACGGTGCGCTCCCTGACCGTCTCGGTTTCGGTGCCGCCGGACTTCACCACCACGGTGCCCCGGACGCCCCGCGTGCGGTAGCCGCCGCGTGGGTCGTACATCCGGTACCTGCCGTCTGACAGATCCACCGTCAGGTCCGCGCTTTCGCCGGGCTTGATGTTCTTGGTGCGCTTGACCCCACCAGGCGTCTCGATCGCGAACGCATGCAGGCGATCGCCGTCGTTGCGCACTTCGAACTCGATCTTGCCGGCATCGGCCTCTACACGGCCGGGCTTCAGATCGCGTTCGGTCAGCGAGATCTCGATCTGCTCGTCGTCGCCTCCGAGGACGTCGTCGTCGCTACAGGCAGTCAGCGCGACGGCGCTGCCTCCTCCGAGCACGGCGACGAGGCCGGCGACCATGATCCTGCGCAATGACGTCATGCCTGATGCGATGCCCTTCGCGGAGGACGAGCTAACGCCGGTGGACAGATGTCCGGTCCATTGCGATCCCGTGCAGCGGGCCGGCGGCGTCACTCGTACATGACCACGTCCGGGCGTGGCCTGAGCGCCATGACCCCCTTCGGGGTGAAGAGGTTTGTGTCCTCCTGGTAGAACAGCTTGAAGCCGACGTAGGTGCCCGCCGGCCGGTTGCTCTTGCTCGTGAAGTCCTTGTACTTCGAGAGCTTGCCCGACCGGGTGCCGAAGCCGTCGACGTTCATCGTCACCGCCAGTTCGGGCGGGGTCTGCAGCTGGCGCTTGTTGCGGACCATGTCCTGCGTGAACTGGTGGATGACGAAGAGCTTCTGCGGCAGCCGGCCGTCGCGGACGATCTGTGCGACGTACTCGGTCACGCGGTTGACGTCGGCCGCGGTGGTCGAACCGAGCTGCGTGCCGGGCACCGCGCCCGGCGTGTGCCACTCCGGATCGATCGCGAGGCCCACGTCGGGCTCCTTCAGCCAGCGGCGCAGGCGCCTGGTCTCGGACATGAAGTCCGCGTGGCCGGGCTGGATGTCGAGGATGAGCAGCGCCTTGGCCTTGCGAGCCGCGCGCAGGTAGCGGTTGATGATCTCGGCAGGAACGTGGTTGACGTACCTGCCGTCGTTGCCCGGCGCGTTGGCGGCGATGCTCGAGATGAGCTCGAACGCCGGCAGGATCGGCCGCGTCTTGCGCGCATACGGCTTGGCCTGCCGGCGCAGCTTGGCCATCATCTTCGTTGGCTTGCCGATACCCAGCACGCCGAGGGCCGCCGCCGCCGGATTGCCGTAGAAGGCGACGACGCGCCGGTCGGGGAAGATCCGCCGGCCGCCGCCGGGCAGCTCTTGCGGGGCGGGGAGCCTTGCCGCCCGGGCCGGCGTCGCGTCATCCGCACTGGCCCTGTCTGAGCTTGCCGGCGAGCCGTCGCGCGTGACAGCGAAGACCACGGCGATCAGCATCAGCACGGTGGCCGCGGCGGCGATGCCTACCCGTCGCCCCTGCAGCGCCGCCGGCAGCGCGCCGTCACCGAACGCTGCCGCTGCCGCCCGCCCGCGGCGAAGGGCCGCAGCGCCGCGCGTCGAGGCCGAGGAAGCACCGCGCGAGGCGGCCTGGCCGATGCCGGCGTCGCGCGGCGCGGCGCGGCGTGACGCGGGGGTGCGGGAGGCGCCGCGTGATCCGCGAGTGGCGGAGCGGGTGGCAGGCCGCTCGCCCGTCCGGGCCGGAGTATCCGCGCGCCCGTCCCGGCGCGCCGCTCGCTCCCGCGCTGCTTGTTCGCGCTCCGCCGCGGTGCGTTCGTGCTGCACAGTCCGCACAGGATGCCGGAAGACGCGTTGAGACGCGGTCGCGGCTGCCAGGCCGGCTGCGTGCCGGGCTCCCCGCCACCGACCGTTGCGGTGGTGGCGAGCAGCCAGCCGAACCGTTATCTAGACGCCGCGACGGCCAGTGCCGCGACGCCCGGACCGGGATCCCAGAGCGCGAAAGGGCGCCGTGAGCATTGTGATGATGCGATTGATGAATCCCATGACCCATGAATACCCGTCGCGAGCTTGGCGCATCCCCGCGCACGTTTTAGCGCACGCGGACAAGTCCCTGCTCTTCCTTGCGACCCCGCGGCCACGGATCCGGATCGGCCGGGCGGTATAACCCCCCGCGTCGCGGTCACGCACTGCAGCGTCGCCGCGAGTCGAACACGCGCCCGTATGTCTTCATCCACACACCCGCGGCCCCGGACGCTCCTCCGGCATCGAACATGGTCGATCGGCGCCGCGCTGCTCGGCGCGGCCGCGCTCGGCTGGCTTGCGCTCGTCGCCACCGCCGGCGCCCCGGCGCAGGCGCCGCCCGCGTTGGGCCTCGTCGTCGGCATCGCCGACCAGCGGTCGGAGAATCTCAGCGATCCGCGACTGGCCGACCTCCCGGTCGGGCATGCGCGGCTGGCGGTCGCCTGGGACGCGATGCGCTACCCCCGGCAGCGCGCGGAGATCGACGACTGGATGGATGCCGTCGCGGCGGCCCGGATGGTTGCGCAGGTCACGTTTGGGCGCAGCCGCGCGCGGCCCTTCAGCCTCCCGCCGACGGCCGTCTACGCCAGGCAGGTACGCGCCTTCCGGCGGCGCTACCGCAAGGTGCGCGAGTTCAGTCCGTGGAACGAGCCCAACATCGCGATCCACGCCACCAACTCCAACCCCCGGCGGATCGCGTCCTACTACAACACGCTGCGATCGCAGTGCCCGCGCTGTACGGTGCTCGGAGCCGACGTCGTCGACACCTCCAGTCTCGAGCGCTGGATGCGCGACTACCTGCGGGTCTTCCCGCCAGGCCGGCGCCCGCGCCATTGGGGCCTGCACAACTACGTCGATGCCAACTCCAGCTCGTCCTGGGGCACGCGGACGATGCTGCGCATGGCCCCCGGCGAGATCTGGTTCAACGAGGTCGGCGCGCTCGTGCGCCGCCCCACGCCGTCGCCGAGAGCGCGTCCCGACAGGCGCACGATGATGCGCGTCGGCAAGCGCCATTCGGCGGAGGGCATGCGCCGCGTCTTCGCCCTCGCCGATCTCAGCCCGCGGATCAAGCGCGTCTACGTCTACCACTGGAAGGCCGACCGCATGGCCGTCTGGGATTCGGCGCTTCTCTCCCCGCGCGGTACGCCGCGGCCCTCCTTTGACGTCTTCGCCAAGCGCGCCCGACTGAGCGATACGCACCCCACGGGGTGAGTTTCAGGGCGTTGCTGAGCGAGCCGCAGGCTTCACGGAAATCCTGGCCCCGCCTCGCGATCTCTCTAGTGGACGACGCGGTCACGGCGGGCGAGGACCGTCGCGCACCGACGATGTCGCGCTGCCGTAGCCGATGCTCGCTGGGGCCGCAGCGTGCTCGCCCGCGCTCTGCTCGGGCGTCGGCAGGACTCCGACCGTCGTGCTTCGCGGTGCGGCGGTCACGCAACGGCGCGAATGTGCCGATGCTGGGCACACGTGAACTTTCGCAACCGCCTGGCGTTGTTCTTCGTCCTCGTCGTCGTGGTTCCGATGCTGGCCGTGGCGTTCATGTTGTTTCGCCTCATCGGCCAGAGCGAGAACGGGAAGTCCGACGCGGCGATCGCGGCGCAGCACGATGTCGCGCAGCGACTCTTCGGCGAGCAACGCGCGCGCGCGAACCGCGCGATCCGCGACGTGGTCGCCGACGACCGTGTCCTCAGGTCCTCGATCGCAGACGGCGAGCTGCGGCGCGCCGCCAAGCGGGCGCGGCAGCTCGTGAAGTTTCACGGCATCGAGCGCATCCTGCTCGTGCGCGACCGGCGGGCGATCCTGCAGGCGGGCGACAAGACCGCGCTTGCACCGGCGGTCAGGCGCGTCGAGTCCTCGACCGGGCGCAGCCTCGGGCGCCTGGAGGTCAGCGTCATCGACGCCGGGGCATACGCGCGTCGTGTCCGCCAGATCACCGGCCTGCACGCGGTCGTGCGCAACGGGCGTGCGTCGCTGGCGAGCACAGTCCCCCTCGCCGCGATGCGCGAACTGCCGGCCGACGGTGATGAGATCGCTGTCGGCGGGCGCACGTACCGCGTCGTGTCATTCAACGACCCGAGCGCGTTCACCGGCCAGCGCCTGCGCGTATCGACGCTCGGCACGATCGAGGGCACGGGCGAGAGGATCCGCAACGGCCGGCTGACGGCCGGCCTGATCCTGCTGGGCTTCTTTCTGATCGCGATCGCGTGCGCGGTGCTCGTGTCGAAGGAGAACGTCCAGCTCCACGAGACGGTGGTGCTCGCGTCGGTGACAGACGAGCGGACCGGCCTGGCCAACAGTCGCGCGTTCCGTGAAGCGCTCACCGATGAGATCGAGCGCAGCAAGCGCTACGGCACAGCCGTCGGACTCGTGCTGATGGACCTCGACGGCTTCGGGAGGTTCAACAAGATCTATGGCCAGCAGCAGGGCAATGTGGTCCTGCGCGAGGTTGCGCGGGTGCTACGCGAGACGTCCCGCGAGGTCGACCATCCGGCGCGCCCGAATATCGGCGACGAGTTCGCGATCATCGTGCCGGGAACCGATCTCGAGGGCACGTTCAACCTCGCCGAGCGGGTACGCGAGCGCATCGACGCGCTGCGCATCACAAGCCTGGACGGCCAGCCCGAGATTACGGTGACGACGAGCTGTGGGGTGGCCGCGGTGCCCCCCGTCGCTGCCGACGAGCGCATGCTGTTCGCCGCCGCCGATGGCGCCCTTCGTGAGGCAAAGCGCGCCGGCAAGAACCGGACCATGCGCGCACGCTGGCCGCCCGACGAAGGTCGGGCCTGACCGCGCGCTGCGGCGAGGCGACCTCAGCGCTGCGTGACGGAGCCGTCAGCGCCACCGCAAGCAGCTTCGTTTTTCGAAGCTGCTATGAATACAGCGGGATCTCCGACCTCCGCCGACGAAGGGCATCGCGATGGCCGGCCACGGCCTCACCCAGAACTTCCGCAGCCCGCCGGGCGCCCGCGTCGACCCGCGCGAGCCGATGCTCGAGATCGCCTGACGACGCGACATGGCCGTCACGACCGCCCTTCCGCGTGATCTCGACCCGCACCGCCTGCGCCGCCGCGCCGGCGGGCTCGCGGCGCTGGTCGCGGTCGTCGGGCTGGTGCTCCTGCTGGCGCCCGGCCTCGACGAGCTGCGATCCACGCTCGGTGACGCCGCCCCCGCGTGGCTGGCCGTGGCGGTCGCACTGGAGGCCCTGAGCTGCCTGAGCTACGTGGCGATGTTCCGCCCGGTCTTCTGCCGGCGCATGGACCGGCGGCGCAGCTGGCAGATCGCGTGGTCAGAGCTCGGTGTGGGCTCGATCGTCCCGGCCAGCGGCGCGACCGGGCTCGCGCTGGGCGCCTGGGTGCTGCACCAGGGCGGGATGGCAAGCGAGCGCATCGCCCGACGCTCCGTGGCCTTCTTTCTCATCAAGTCGTCGGTGAACTTCGTGGCAGTCGCGCTGCTCGGCACGTTGCTCGCCGTCGGCGTGCTCGGCCCGGACCTCTCGCTGTGGCTGACCGCGCTACCCGCCGCGACGGCGCTCGCGGTGATCGTCGGCCTCCTTCTCCTACCGCGGCTCGGACCAGGACGGGAACCGGCGGCCGACGCACGTCGCGTCACGCGCGCGCTGTCCGCCGCGCGCCGCGCGGTGATCTCCGGGACGGCAGAGGCAGTCGAGCTCGCGCGATCACGCGACCTCGTCCTGCTGACCGGCGCGGTCGGCTACTGGGCCTTTGACAACGCCGTCCTGTGGGCGACGTTCAACGCCGTCGGCGAGGCGCCCGCGCTGACGATCATCCTGCTCGGCTATCTCATCGGGCAGCTCGGCGGGCTGCTGCCGATCCCGGGTGGCATCGGCGGGATCGACGGCGGACTGATCGGGACGCTCGTCGTCTTCGGCACCCCGCTCGCGGCGACCGTCGCGGCGGTGCTCGCCTACCGCGTCATCCTCTTCTGGCTGCCGCTCGTCGTCGGAGGGGCGGCCTTCGTGTCATTGCGCCACGGCCTCGCGCACCCGGGAAACAGCGCGCGCGTGGTCACCGCCGACTGCTGAGACGCAGCAAGGGAGGGGGCCCGCTGCACGCGTGGCGCTGACCATGCCGGCGCTCGTCAGCGACACGCGTCGCGTGATCGCTCGAACTGGCCGCGCGGCACCGGCGGTGCGCCGAGGTCGCTGGGGCTGTCGACGCGCGCGCCGTCGAGAAACAGGCG
Organism: uncultured Solirubrobacteraceae bacterium; assembly: GCA_902806175.1. Taxonomy (GTDB): domain Bacteria; phylum Actinomycetota; class Thermoleophilia; order Solirubrobacterales; family Solirubrobacteraceae; genus CADCVQ01. The sequence goes on along the minus strand of CADCVQ010000124.1, from coordinate 43,883 downwards.
CAGAAAGCGGCGCCACAACACCGGGTGCTCGCCGTGCAGGGGCGCCGTGGCATGGGAGATCGCCATGATGATGATCGGCAGGTCCGTCGGCGTGAGGTCCGGGCGGACCTCACCCGCGGCCTGGGCGGCGCCCAGCGCGTGTTCGACCTCGCGCATGAGGGCCCGAGAGAGCGCGTGACCGCGCGCCGGACGCCGACACGACGACGCAGTCGTCGCCGCCGACGCCACGGATCGGCCCGCCGGCCACGGAACCCGGGTGACGCCTCGCGCGCATGCAGCAGCGAGCGAGGATCAACGGGCGGGTATGTCGACGCGGTCGCGCTCGGCGATCTCGCGCAGGATCTTCGCGGGGGCGCCGACGGCGACGACGCCGCTGGGGAGGTCGCGGGTGACGACGGCGCCGGCACCCACCACGGTGTCGTCGCCGATCGTCACGCCGGGGCACAGGATGACGCCGCCGCCCAGCCAGACGTTGTCGCCGACGACGATCGGCGCGGCGGACTCCCATCCGAGCCGGCGTGCCTCCGGGTCGATCGGATGCGTCGCCGTGAGGACCTGCACCCGCGTCGCGATCTGACAGCGCGCGCCGATGGTGATCGGCGCGACGTCGAGCATCAGGAGGTCGTAGTTGGCAAACGTACCGGCGCCGATCGTGACCCGCGTCCCGTACTCGCAGCGAAACGGCGGCCGGATGACGACGCCCTCGCCGACCTCGCCGAGCAGCTCGGCCAGGATCTCGTCGCGCGTGCGCTGCTCGCCGTGCGCGAGGCCGTTGTAGCGCGCCAGCAGGTCCTGCGCGTGGGCGAAGTCGACCGCCAGGTCCTCGTCGTCGGCGATGTAGAGCTCGCCGCGGAGCATCCGGTCCTTCATGCGTCCCATTCGGGCGAACACTGCCCGGCGATGTCGTAGCCGACACCTCGCGCGCCCATCGGCGGGGACGCTGCCGCCTGACGGGGAACCCTCGCGGGATGACGAGATCCAAGACCGGTGCCGCGCAGGTCTACGTCGCCCTCGGCGACTCGATATCGATCGACGTGTACGCAGGCGGACCGGGGCGCGGCGGCGCGAGCCTGCTCGCGCGCAACCGCGACCGCGACTTCCCGCACTGGCGGGGCCGCGACCTCGCGACGACGCGCCCGGAACTCGGCTTCGGGCTGCTCGCGACGGACGGCGGCACGACGGCATCGCTGCTCGACGTCCAGCTGCCGCGCCTGGAGTCCTCCGGCGCCGTGCCGCGCGTCGTCACCCTCACCGTCGGCGGCAACGACGTGCTGGGCGCCTACGGCGACACGCGCCGGGCGCTGGAGATCGTCGGCGTCGTCGGCGCACGCGTGGGCCTGGCGCTCGAGCGCCTGCACGCCCTCGTCGCGCCGCAGGACCCGATCGTCGTGGGTACCGTGTACGACCCCAGCGACGGCACCGGCGAGGCCTGGCGCGTAGGGCTTGCGCCCTGGCCGGACGTCGTCGAGGTCCTCGCCGAGCTCAACAGGACGCTGCGCGTCGTGGCGGGTGAGCACGGCGCCGTCGTCGCCGACATCCACGGCCGCTTCCTCGGCCACGGCCTGCAGGCGGGCAACCCCGGGCAGGGCAAGGCCCGCCCCCGCGACCGCGCGCTCTGGTACTGCCAGATCATCGAGCCGAACGCCTGGGGCGCCGACGCGGTGCGCGCTGCGTTCTGGGAGGCGTTGCAGGAGCAGGGCGAGCCAGATGAGAGGTAGCCGCGACGCCTTCTCGCGGGCTGTCTCAGCGATTCCGATCGGCGTCCGTTGCCCGGGCGGACTCGCGTCGCAGGGCCGCGACTGCTAGTCCTCACGCGCGTGAAGCTCGTCGCCCATGGTCTCGATCTGCTCGCCGCGCCGCTCGCCCACGAGCGCGTGGCGCGGATCCGAGCGCACCGGCCGTGGCCGCTGCAGCACGCCGAAACCGACATCGACGTCAACACGACGGCCGCCGAGATCGCCGTCGAGCTCCGCGGCGAGCCGCTGCTGCACTACGCCCGCCGCCAGGACGTCGTCTTCTGGACGCTGCGGCCGACGGCGGACGACAGCCCGCTCGCGGCGCAGACGCCCGGCAGCGGTGAGCGGTCACCGGCCGACGCCAGTGGACGTGGTTGACGCTGCGGCCGCTCGCGACACAGCTGCGCCGCTGCCTGCTGTTCGTCATGGCGCTCGTCGCGCTGCATGGCGCGGCGCCGGATGCGCTGCAGGCCTCGGCGACGACGTCCGAGCAGACCGTGCGATTGCGCGTGGCCGCCAGCGGCGACCTGCTGATCCATTCGCCGGTCTTCAACCGAGCGCTCGCCAACGGCGGCGGGAGGCGCTACGACTTCGCTCCGATGTTTCGCTACGTGCGGCGCTACCTGCGCCCGGCGGATGTCGCGATCTGCCATGTCGAGACGCCGATGACGAGCCGCCCGCCGAGCGGCTATCCGAGCTTCAACACGCCGCCGGCGCTGGCGCGGGCGATCGCGTCAACCGGCTGGGACGTGTGCAGCACGGCCTCCAACCACACGCTCGATCAGGGGCAGTCCGGCGTCGACGCGACGATCGCGGCGCTCAACCGCGCCGGCGTCGAGCACGCCGGCTCCTACCGCTCGGCCGCGGCGCAGCGGCGCCCGGCACTGCTCACGGTCAACGGACTGCGCGTCGCGTTTCTGTCCTACACCGAGCACACGAACGGCATTGCGTCGCCCGCGCCGTGGTCGGTCAACATCGCGCAGGCCGAGCGAATCCTCGCCGAGGCGCGCCGCGCGCGCCGCGCCGGTGCCCAGGTCGTCATCGTCAACCTGCACGCGGGCGACGAGTACCGCCATGCGCCGAGCGCATTTCAGCGCAGGCTGGCGCGCCGGCTGCTGCGCTCGCGGACGATCACCGCCCTGATCGGCCAGCACGTCCACGTCGTGCAGCCGATCAGCGAGGCGGCGGGGCGGCTCGTCGTCTACGGCGCGGGAAACCTCATCTCCAACCAGTCGGCGGCCTGCTGCCCTGCCGCGACACAGGACGGGTTGATCGCGCTTCTGGAGATCGAGTGGGACGCCCGCCGCGGCGCACGGGTCGTGCGCATCCGCTACGTGCCCACCTGGGTGCGCCACCCCGACTACGCCGTGCTGCCGGTCGGCGACGCCGCGCGTCGCGGCCTGGCAGCCCGCGGCGCGTTGCGCGCGTCATACCACCGCACCGTCGCCGTCGTCGGGCGCAGCACCCGGGTACGACCGGTTCCCTCGCGGGCACCGTGAGCGGGCCTGTTCAGCCGACGGCGCGGCGGGCGGCGTCTGTGTCGGTGCTCGTCGCGAGCTCGGCCCGCGCTCGGGGCGGCCGGCATCCTAGCTCGCGGCGAGCGGGCTGGTCTCGGCACGCCCCCGGACAGCGTGCAGCACCGCGTCACGAACACTACTCTGCTGCCCGTCGTGCATCACCGTGCGCGCGACCTCGTCGGCCAGCCGGACCTGCCAGTCGGGCGCGTGCAGCGCGAGCGCCGACACGAGCTCGGCGGCGCTGAACAACCCGTCGGTGTCATCCGGATCCCAGGCCCAGGGTGGCAGCGTGTAGTGGCCGATCACCAGCACGGTGGCGCCCGCGTTCGCACGCGCCGCGGCGCGCGCCAGAACCGCCGGGTAGTCCAGCTCCAGCGGCGTGTGCAGAAACAGCGCGGTGACGAGGTCGAACGTCTGCGACGTCGTCCAGTCGCGCAGGTCGGCGCACTCCCAGCGCAGCCGCGCGGCGACTCCGGCCTGCTCGGCGGACTGCGCTGCGCGCTCCAGCGCGAGCTCGGAGACGTCGACGGCCGTGACCGTCCATCCCTGCGTCGCGAGCCAGATCGCGTTGGCGCCGTCGCCGCAGCCGAGGTCGAGCGCAGTTCCCGGCTCGGCCTGCGTCAGTTCGTCGACCAGGTACGGGTGCGGGCGGTGGGTATGCGGGCGGTCGCGAGCGCGATAGATCCGGTCCCAGAACTCGCGCGGGTCGTCGCTCATCGCGCCCCGGCTTCCGCCCCGGTCGCCGCGGGTCGGCGCAACGCTGCGGTCGGGCGCTGCGGCGCGGTCCGCAGGGCGCCGACGAGCATGGCCGCGGCCGCGTTGCCGCTGGCGATCGCGTTGGCGACGGACGGCATCGTCGCAGCCACGTCGCCGGCCGCGGACACGCCGGGCGCGCTGGTGGCGAACGTCTGATCGACCTGCAGCGCGTCGACGGCGATCGGCCCTGGCTCCTCGCTGGCGGCCGCCCCCAGCCGCTGCGCAAGCGCCGAGCGCTGGTGCAGCGTGACGGGCACGAGCAGCCCGCCGCACGGACGTTCGTCGCCGTCGGCGAAGACGACGCCGGTGAGGGTGCTGCCCGGGCCGCGCAGCCCGGCGACGCGGCGCTCGTCGACTGTGATCCCTGCGTCGTGCAGACGCTGCGCATCCTCTGCGTCGAGTTCCGCGGGGCCGTCGGCGAGCAGGGTCACGTCCTCGCTCCAGGCGCCGAGCAGAAGCGCGCGGTGCACGCCCGATGCGCCACGGTCGAGCACGGCGAGCTGGCGGTCGCGGACCTCCCAGCCGTGACAGAACGGGCAGTGAAACACCGATCGTCCCCACCGCTCCGCGATCCCCGGCAGCGGCGGATAGCGGTAGTCCATGCCCGTCGCCAGCAGCACCCGCCGCGTGACCTCGCGCGAGCCGTCGGCCAGCTCGAGCACGAAGCCCTCGCCCTGGGGCTCGCCATCCACGACCTCACCGGCGCGCAGCTGCACGGTCGGATACTCCGCGAGCTCGGCGCGCCCGCCGGCGTAGAACTCGGCCGGCGGGCGACGGTCGTGACCAAGCAGGCCGCCGATGCCGTGCGCGTCGCGGTTGCTCTGTCCTGCGGCGTCGACGACGAGCGTGCGCTGCCGGGCGCGCCCCAGCACGAGCGCGGCGCTGAGACCGGCGGCACCCGCGCCGACGACGATGCAATCCCAATTCGTGTTCATGGCGAAACGGTGACACCGGCGTCCGGATATGCCAAGCTCTTTTGTCATGATGGCAAGCACCGAGGAGCCCGTCGACGCGCGCGTCCGCCGCCGGCTGCGCGAGCTGCGCACAGAACGGGGCCTGACGCTGCAGCAGGTCGCCGAGCGGGCGAGCATCGACATCTCGACGCTCAGCCGCCTGGAGGCCGGCAAGCGCCGACTGGCCCTCGACCACATCCCCGCGCTCGCCGCGGCGCTCGGCGTCAGCACCGACGAACTGCTCGGCACGCCGCCGCCGCAGGACCCGCGCGTGCGCGGCGAGGCGCGCAAGTTCGACGGCATGACGCTATGGCCGCTCACCCGCCACGCGCCCGCGGGCGGCCTGCAGGCCTACAAGATCATCATCAGCGCCAAGCGGCGTAACCCGCCCCCCATCGAGACGCTGCGCGTGCACGAGGGGCAGGACTGGATGTACGTCCTCGACGGCCGGTTGCGGCTGATCCTCGGCAGCGAGGACCTCACGATCGAGGCAGGCGAGGCCGTCGAGTTCACCACGTGGACGCCGCACTGGTTCGGCGCCGTCGACGGCCCCGTCGAGCTCATCCTGATCGTCGGGCCGCAGGGCGAGCGCGTGCACCTGCACAAGTGAGCGGCACGCCCGTTTGCCGGCTCGTTCAGCGCGACGTGAATTGCAGGATCAGCTGCGCGGCCTCGAGCGGCACGTCGAGCTGTGGCGCGTGGCCGAGATCGTCGAGCTCTACCCAGTCGGCGGTCGGCAACCAGTCGCGCCGGTAGCGCACGGCGCTCGCCGACAGCGGTAGCAGCCGGTCGCTCATCCCTCGCGCAGCGCCCAGGCGATCAGCGCCGTCGCGTCGCAGGCCGCGACGGCGCGGGAGCTGGTGCGCGAGCAAGTGCGGCGGGATGTGCTCGAACGCGCGCGACGGTGCCGCGCAGACGCGGCCTGCGACGCGGAGCTTGAAGTGGCACCTCCCTCGCACAACGTGAAGCGCTCCCCCGCCACCCCCGCGGGGCCGTCCGACCGTCCGAGCCAGCCTACTCATCGCCTCGAGCAGGTCCTCGCAGGCCCGCTCACAGCGCCGGCAGGCCTCGGCGCAGACGCGGCAATGCTCCATCCCCGACTTGGCTTGGTGCTCGCATTCCTCGCCGCAGGTCTTACAGGCCTGCGCGCACGCCTCGACGATCGGCCGCGTGACATTCGCGTCGTACTCGGTCTGGCGGCTGACGACGCGACCCGTCGCTATGCAGATGTCGGCGCAGTCGGCGTCCAGGCGAATGCACTTCACCAGGTGCGCGACGTTGTCCTCGCTGAGGCAGTCATCGGCGCACGCCGTGCACGCCTGCGCACAGTCGTAGCACGCCTCGATGCAGCCGACGAGCACGTCCTTGTCGACGTTGAAATCGCGCGGATAGGTCTCGAGCATCGATCTGCATATGACACAGCGGCCTCCTTGAGGATCGGCTACGGACCGCGAGCGCCGCGGTCGACGTAGTCCTACCCGAGCCGCCGCCGCCCTGGCGTCGCCGTCGAGCGTTCGTGGATCGTCCTCGCTGCAACGCGGCGACCTCGACGACCGCCTCCGGCGTGCGCGCGTGGCACAGCGACACGCACGGGGGTAGAGGAATTCGCTGCGACGCCAGCGACGATGTTGCACGCAGCCCGTCCACCGCCGCCCTCAGGCCACGGCTCGGTTGTGCTCGTCGCAGCGCGGGTATCGATGCGCGGCAGATGAAGCATCCGGGCAGGAAGATCCGCATCGCCGCGACCCTTGCCGCCGCCGCGGGGCTGAGCGGATGTGAGCTGCCGCGCGATCCAGACGGAACGCTTGACCGCGTCCGCGATGCAACCATGCGCGTCGGCGTCACCGAGAATGACCCATGGGTGCAACTGGCTGATCCAGATAATCCGCAGGGTGTCGAGCCGACGCTCGTGCGCCGCTTCGCTGCCGCGCTCAACGCGCAGGTCGAATGGGTCGAGGGCTCCGAGGAGGAGCTCATCGGCGCGCTGAAGGAAGGTCAGCTTGACCTGGTCGTCGGCGGCCTGACGCGCAAGTCGCCGTGGCAGACGGAGGCGGCGCTCACGCGGCCGTACCTCAGCACGCGGGTGCTGGTCGGCGTCCCGCCCGCAACCAGAGTGCCCGAGGACCTCGACGAGGTTGCGGTGGCGTTTGAGCGTGGAAGTGAGGCGGGCGGGCTGTTGGGCCGCAAGACAGACGCCAGGCCGGTCGCCGTCGACCAGCTGCGCAAGGCACGCGGCGCGGCCGCGACCGACGACTGGCTGCTCGACGATCTGCGCCTGCGCCCGACCGGCGTCGAGCTGGCCAAGAGCGATCACGTCATCGCCGCGCCGCTCGGCGAGAACGCCTGGCTGGTGCGCCTGGAGCGCTTCCTGCTCACCCGCCGTGGCGAGATCCGCGCGCTGCTCGAACGCACCGGAAGGCCATGACCCTGCCGGCCGGTTTCGAGCTGCCGCCCGACAAGCAGAAGCTGCACCGCAAGGCGCGGCGCCTGGAGTGGCTGACGATCGCCTACCTGCTCTCAGCGACGGCGCTGCTGTACCTGACGATCGGCCAGTCACAGGCCGGCAAGGCCGCGATGATCGAGGACGCGCTCAGCCTCACCCCGCCGATCGCCTTCCTCATCGCCGCGCGCCTTCGCGACAAACCACCCGACCAGCAGCATCCGTGGGGCTTTCACCGCGGCGTGACGCTCGCCTACCTCGCGTCGGCGGTTTCGCTGCTGCTGTTCGGCAGCTTCATCCTCATCGAGTCGACACTGAAGCTCGTCACCGCCGAGCATCCGCCGCTCGGCGTCATCGAGCTCTTCGGGGAGCAGATCTGGCTTGGCTGGGTCATGCTGCCCGCGCTGGCCTGGAGCGCGATCCCCGCCGTCTTCCTCGGGCGCGCGAAGATGCCGCTCGCCGCATCCCTGCACAACAAGGTGCTCTACGCCGACGCAAAAATGAACAAGGCCGACTGGATGACCGCCACCGCCGCCGCCGTCGGCGTCATTGGTATCGCCTTCGGCCTCTGGTGGGCCGATGCGGCCGCCGCGATCGCGATCTCGCTGGACATCGTGCGCGACGGCTGGACGAACCTTCGCCGCGCCGGCCGCGACGTCATCGACACGCGGCCGTCGACCTACGACGGCTCCGGGCCGCACCCGCTGCTCGGGCAGATCGAGGAGACGCTGTGTGAGCTGGACTGGGTGCAGGAGGCGCAGGCCAGGTTGCGCGAGGAGGGCCACGTCTTCACCGGCGAGGCGCTCGTCGTCGCGCGCGACGACGACGATCTCGTGGCGCGCATAGAGGACGCCGCGCGCCAGATCGCGGCACTGGACTGGCGCATGCACGACATCGTCGTCGTTCCCGTCTCAAGCCTCCAACGTCGCCCCGACGCCCCCAAGCCGCAGGTCACGCACGCCCGCGAACATGCCTGATCATTCATTGCCTGCTGTCGGCGAAGCGCTACCCGCGTACGAGCTTGCGCGCGAGCTTGCCGATCGCCACGACGGCCGGCGCCTGCGGTGCGAAGTCGATCGGGGCGACGGCGGCGCGCTCGGCGTGGTAGAAGCAGTCGTCGAAGGGGATCGCGCCGATCAGGCCGAGGTCATGCTCGTCGGCGAACTGCTGCACGACCTCGAGCTCGCCCTCGCGCACCTTGTTGGCGAGCAGCGCCAGGTGCTCGATGCCGAGATCGCGCGCCAGCGCCAGCACGCGCCGCCCGGACTCCAGCGACTTGAAGTACGGCTCGACGACCGCGTACAGCACGTCGACATGCTTGGCCGTGCCGACCTTCAGGTGCTCCGTCGAAGCCTCGGTGTCGAGGATGCAGATGTAGTTCTGCGAGTTCGGCGCGGCGCCCACGACGGCCCGCATCGCGACGTGGTAGCGGCCCATGCAGCCGGTGTCGGCCTTCTTGGGCTCGTGCGCGACGAGCACGGTGACGCCGTCCGGGGCCTCCATCGCGTGCGCCTCGCGGATCTCGTCGAGCGACTGGGTCAGCTCGAGGCGCCCATCGACCACCCGCACGATGTCCGACGACATCGTCGGCAGGTCGGTCATCCGCTCGGCCGGGATCCCGACCGTCAGCGGGAGGTTCGGATTCAGGTCGTTGTCGAGGGCGAGGACCTCGTAGCCCTGCCGCGCGAGCTGTCGCGCAAGCGTCCCGGAGATCGTCGTCTTGCCCGCTCCGCCCTTACCGGCGATTGCCACTTTCATGCTCACGACCCTATGGCACGCAAGATCGCCGATCAACATCGAGCGGTTGTCGACCACGGCTCCGAGCGTTGATGGCGGTCGTCTGCGACGCTCGCCGCGCGATCACGGAGTGCCGCCAGCCGGCACCTGGGCGATCGTCGCCAGTGCGCGCCTGATCTGCTTCGGCGTCGCCTTGCCGTGCACGCCGAGGCCCTGCGCGAAGTGCGCGACGCGCAGTTCCTGCAGCATCCAATGCACAGCGGGCGCGGCGGCGCGCCCGCCGCGCGCGCGGTATTCCGTTTCGAGCTCGTGGATCGCGCTCATCCGGTCGCGGTCGGCGGCGACCGCATCGGGCAGCCGATCGAGGCGCCGGCCGGCGGCGCGCAGGTAGCGCAGGACGTCGGGCAGCCGCGCGGCACCGGAGGCGGCGACGAAACCGGGATGCACGAGGCCGCCGAGTTGCGCGGCGACGTCGAGGCGCGCGGCCTGCAGCGCCGGATCGGCCGCCAGCTCGTCCAGGCGCCGGCGCAGCGCGGCCGCCTCGTCGAGCACCGCGACGACATCGGCGACGATCGCGGCGGTCGTCGCCGCAAGCCGCGCCGCGACGTGCTCGCGCAGCGCGGCAAAGCCGGCCGCGTCCCAGGCCGGACCGCCGCCGGAGGCGATCAGCGCGTCGAGCGCCGCGACGTAGGCGTCTTCCAGCACGGCCGCTGCGCCTCCATGCGGCGCGGCGGCCAGCGTCAGCGCCGCCGTGGTCGGCAGCCCGCGCTGGACGGAGCGCAGCGGCGACGCCACCGTCAGCGCCAGCAGGCGCCGCGTGCCCGCGCGCATCGCGACCGCCTGCGCGGCCGGCGCCTGGAGCGCGCGCACGGCGACGCTGTCGCCCTCGTCGACCAGCGCGGGGTAGGCGCGGACCGCATCAGCGGTTCCCGGCAGCGCGACGCTGCGCGGCAGGTCGCCGATCGTCCAGTCGCGCAGCCCGCTGCGCTGCACCGATGCGGTCTGCTCGGCGAGCTGCGCGTGCAGCCGCGGGCGGACCTGCTCGCGCAGCACGTCGAGGTCGTCGCCCGCCGCGACGGCGCGGCCGTCCTCGTCCTGGACCTCGAAGCGCGGTCGCAGGTGGAGCGGCAGCCGCGACAGGTCGAACTGCTCGGGCGCCGCGCGCACGCCCCGCACCCGCTCGAGCTCGCGCGCGACGGCCTCGACGATCGCGCCGTCGCCCGGCCGCAGCCCGGCGACCACCTGCGCCGCCGTCTGCGGGATCGGCACGAGCGACCGGCGCAGGTCCTTGGGCAGCGACCGGATCAGCGCGATCACGAGCTCCTCGCGCAGCCCCGGGACGAGCCAGTCAAAGCCGTCCGAGCGCAGCTGCGCCAAGGTCTTCAGTGGCACGTTGACCGTGACGCCGTCGACGTCCGAGCCGGGCTCGAAGCGGTAGGTCAGCGCCAGCGCGACGTCGCCCTGGCGCCACTCGTCGGGCAGCGCGTCGCGGTCGATGCCGGCCTCGCCGACGAGTAGCTCGCGCGTGAACGTCAGCAGTTCGGGGTCGCGCCGGCGCGCGTCCTTCCACCAGCGGTCGAAGTGCGCGCCCGACACGACCTCCTGCGCGATCCGCGCGTCGTAGAAGTCATACAGCTGTGCCTCCGTCGCGACGATGTCACGCCGCCGCGCGCGGTGCTCGAGCTCCTCGACCTCCTCCAGCAGCGCCCGGTTGCCCGCCAGAAAGCGATGGCGCGCATCCCAGTCGCCCTCGATCAGGGCGCGCTGGATGAAGAGGCGACGCGACAGCTCGGGCTCGATCGCGCCGTAGGGGACCGTCCGCCCCGCCACGACCGGTAGGCCGTAGAGCGTCGCGCGCTCCGTGGCGACGACCGACCCGCGCTTGCGCTCCCAGCGCGGCTCGGAGTGCGTGCGCTTGATCAGGTGGCCGGCCAGCGGCTCGATCCAGCGCGGCTGGATCTGCGCGGCGGTGTGGCCGAGCAGGCGCGTCGTCTCGACGAGCTCGGCGACCATCACCCATGCCGGCGGCTTGCGCGCCAGCGCCGAGCCGGACGACAGGGTGAAGCGCGCGCCGCGCGCGCCCGCGTACTCGCGCCGGCCGGCGTCGCGCGCGCCCACGTGCGAGAGCAGGCCGGCGAGCAGCGCGCGGTGGATCTCGTCGGGCTGCGCCGGCTGCTGGTTGAGCGTGACGCCGACGGAGCGCGCCGAACGCCGCAGCGAGGCCGCGAGGTCCTGCCACTCGCGCACGCGCAGGTAGTGCAGGAACTCGGCGTGGCACATCTTGCGAAATCCGTTTCGCGAGCGCTCCTTCTGCTGCACGCGCAGGTGGCGCCAGAGGTTCAGCAGCGCGACGAAGTCCGAGCTGTCGTCCTTGAAGCGCGCGTGGTGCTGATCTGCTTCGGTGCGCTTGTCGGCCGGGCGCACGCGCGGGTCCTGGATCGACAGCGCGGCGGCGATCACGATCACCTCGTCTGCACAGCCGAGCTTGTCGGCCTCGAGCACCATCCGCCCCATGCGCGGGTCGACCGGAAGCTGCGCGAGCCGCCGGCCGAGCTTCGTCAGCCGCCGGCGCGGGTTCTTCGCTGCGAGGTCGAGTGCCCCCAACTCGTGCAACAGCAGGTTGCCGTCGCGCACCTGGCGGCGGTCGGGAGGATCGAGGAAGCCGAAGTCCTCGACCTCGCCGAGACGCAGCGCCTCCATCTGCAAGATCACCGCGGCAAGGCTCGTGCGCAGGATCTCCGGGTCGGTGAACTGCGGGCGCTGCGCGAAGTCCTCCTCGGAGTACAGGCGGATGCAGATGCCGTTCGAGGTGCGCCCGCAGCGCCCCATGCGCTGGTTCGCCGAAGCCTGCGAGATCGGCTCGATCGGCAGCCGCTGGACCTTCAGCCGGGCGCTGTAGCGGCTGATCCGCGCGGTGCCCGGATCGACGACGGCGCCGATCCCGGGGACGGTCAGCGACGTCTCGGCGACGTTCGTCGCAAGCACGACACGGCGCTCCTCGTGTCGCTGAAAGACCCGCTGCTGCTCGGCCGGCGACAGGCGCGCGTAGAGCGGCAGGATGCCGACCTCCCTGGGCAGCCGGCCGGCGAGCGCCTCGGCGGTGTCGCGGATCTCGCGCTCGCCGCTGAGAAAGACGAGCACGTCACCGGGCGCGTCGCGCAGCAGTTGCGCGACGGCGTCGCCGATCGCGTCGACGGGATCGGTCTCGTCGGCGACCGGCTCGTAGCGGACGTCGACGGGAAACGTGCGCCCGGAGACCTCGATCACCGGCGCGTCTGCGAAGTGCGCGCTGAAGCGGCCGGGGTCGATCGTCGCGCTCGTGATCACGAGCTTCAGCTCGGGCCGCTGGGGCAGCAGCCGGCGCAGGTAGCCGAGCAGGAAGTCGACGTTGAGGCTGCGCTCGTGCGCCTCGTCGACGATGATCGTGTCGTAGCGGCGCAGCAGGCGGTCGTGCTGGATCTCGGCGAGCAGCAGGCCGTCGGTGAGCAGCCGGACGAGCGTCTCGGGCGTGGAGCGGTCCTCGAAGCGCACGGCGTAGCCGACTGCCGTGCCCAGCTGCACCTCGAGCTCGTCGGCGATCCGCTGGGCGACCGTGCGCGCGGCGATCCGCCGCGGCTGCGTGTGCGCGATCGCCGTCCGCCCGAGCTCGAGGCAGATCTTCGGCAGCTGCGTCGTCTTGCCCGAGCCCGTCTCGCCCGCGACGATCACGACCTGGTTGTCGCGGATGCTCGCCAGCAGGTCGTCGCGGCGCGCGCTGACGGGCAGCTCGGGCGGGTAGCTGATCTGCGGTGCCGCGACAACCATCTCAGCGGCGAGGATAGGGCTGCGATCATCGCCCGATGGAGCGCGTGCGGATCGACAAGTGGCTGTGGGCGGCGCGGTTCTACAAGAGCCGGTCGCTCGCGACGGACGCCGTCAGCGGCGGCCTCGCGCAGCTCAACGGCGTCCGCGTGAAGCCGAGCAAGGAGGTCGCCGCGGGCGACGAGCTCGAGGTCACCGTCGGCCAGACTCGCCGCGTCGTGATCGTGCGCGGCGTGAGCGAGCGCCGCGGTCCCGCCAAGGAGGCGATCAAGCTCTACGAGGAGACCGCGCAGAGCATCGCCGCGCGCGAGCTTGCAGCGCAGCAGCGACGGCTGCAGTCGCCGCCGCCGGGCGCCGATCTCGGCATGCGGCCGACCAAACGCGACCGCAGGCGCCTGGACGACGCGCGCGGCCGGCGGCGCTGACGATGGCGGGGGACAGGCGCAGGGGCGACCGCAGGAATCGCCGCCGCGTAAACCGGCGGACCCACTTGACGATCGCGAGCTCGAGTTGGGTTCGCGTGCGCCAGACGCGGTCGGCGTGACGCCGGGCCCCGGCTGCCGCTACAGCCTGGGAAAGCCCTGCAGCGGAGCGTCATTCGTCATCCGGACCGACGCAGCAGGCCTCCCCGATCTGTCGATCAGGGATCAGTCGACGCGTCGCCTTGAAGAAGACGATCACGTGGCCGTCTTTCTCGCGGTGGTGCTTCATGCCGGGAGAGACGAAGCCGCACGCCTAGCCATCGCTTGCCCTCCCTTGGCGCTTGCCGCGTGCCACAGACGGGTGTACGTTTGGCCGCTGACGGTCGCTGACGAGCGTCCGTCTAGGCGGGTCCGCTCCACGGCGGGGCAGGGAACTCTAGGCCCCTCCCGATACGACGAGACTCTGGGTCCTGGACGGTGCGACCCGAGACCCGAAAGGAGGTCTCAGAGTGAGACGTCTGTTGATTCCCGCGCTCGCCGCCGCGGCGACACTAGCCTTCGCTTCGCCGGCCCCCGCCGCGACGCCCGCCGCGAACAGGGGCGACTTCCAGGTCTGGGTCGATGTCGGCGGGCATCGGCTCTTCGTCAATTGCATCGGCCGGGGGAGCCCGACGGTGATCCTGGAAGCGCCTCTCGGTGTACCCTCAGAGGTCTGGGATCTGGTCCAGCCGCAGGTGGCCCGCTCGACGAGGGCGTGCAGCTATGACCGAGCCAATCTCGGCAGAAGCGACCCCGGCCCGGTGCCGCGCACGAGCCAGACCGCCGTCAACGAGCTGCGGATCCTGCTCACAAAGCTCAGAGGTGCAGGCGTGCGTGGCCCCTACGTGCTCGTCGGCCACTCCTTTGGGGGCTTCCATGTCCAGCTCTTTGCCCGCCAGGACGGAGGTTTGGCGGTGCGTGGAGCGGTCTTCGTCGACGCGACGCCGATCGACTGGGCCGAGGTGCTTGATCCGCAGCATCAAGCGGGTAGTGAGGAGGGTCGATCGGTCGCGGAGGTAGGAGGAGGGGCTGTCGGCCGCATCAGAGCGCCGAAGTCGGACGCGCGGGCCGGCTGAGGTCTCAGTCCTGATCTGAGAACTGAAGGAGGCACAACCGGACCGGCTTCTGCTTGGCCCGGTGTCGAGGACGGCGACGGTGGGGTCGTCGAAGATCTCGCCCCAGGACGCGATGCCGCGGTCGGTCGTCAGGATGATCGAGCCGTGCTCGTAGGCACCGCCGCCGCAGGTCAGCGAAGATTGACGTCCAGTGACCCTCGGCAACTTCCTCGATCTTGATGAGCAGCACTCGAGCTTCGACTGGGCGCGCGTCCTGGTCTTGCCGTTGCCTCTTGAGGCGACCGTCAGTTATGGCCGCGGGGCGGGGCGCGGGCCGGCGGCGATCATCAAGGCGTCGCAGCAGGTGGAGCTGTATGACCGCGAGCACGACGACGAGCCCGCACTGCGTTACGGGGTGCACACGCTCGACTCACCGCAGCTGTCCGCAGACGATCCCGAGGCGGCGGTCGCACAGATCGCCGCCGCAGTCGCTCGGGCTGCTTCGAGCGGAAAGCTTGTGGTCGCCTTAGGCGGCGAGCACACCGTCAGCGCCGGTGTCAGCCGCGGCTTGCTGGAGACGTTCGATGGTCGTCTCAGCGTTGTGCAGATCGACGCACATTGCGATCTGCGCGACACGTACGAAGGCTCGCGCTACAGCCATGCCTGCGTCGCGCGGCGGATGCTTGACGACCCGCGCGTCGAGCGGGTGCTGCAGTTTGGCGTGCGTTCGGCCGCCAGCGAGGAGGTCGCGTTCGCACGCGACCATCCTGATCGCGTGCGGCTCTGGTGGGCGGAGGATGTCCGCAAAGGAGCTTGGCATGAGGAGTTGCGCGCCAGCCTCGAGGACCGGCGTGTGCATCTCACGATCGACGTCGATGGCCTTGATCCCGCGGTAGTGCCGGCAACCGGTACGCCGGAGCCCGACGGCCTGATGTGGCGAGAGGTACTTGACATCGTGCGCACGACCGCGCGCAGTGCCTCCATCGTAGGCGTCGACTGCGTCGAGCTCGCGCCGCAGCCGGCTCTGCACGCGGCCGACTACGCCGTCGCGAAGCTCGTCTACAAGACCATCACCTACGCCATCAACGGAGGCTGAACGGCGATGCAGCACGCGCACGAGGTCAAGCGCTTTATCCGCCACCATTACCGCCACTTCAATTCTGCGGCGCTGATCGATGCGGCGGAGGCCTACGTCGAGCTGATGTCCGCCGGCGGGCGGATGCTTGTCACCTTGGCGGGCGCGATGAGCACCGCTGAACTCGGTATCTCGCTCGCCGAGATGATCCGCGCCGGCAAGGTGCATGGGATCTGCTGCACGGGGGCCAACCTCGAAGAGGACGTCTTCAACCTCGTCGCGCACGACCATTACGTGCGCGTCCCCAACTACCGGGAACTGACGCCACAGGACGAGCAGGCGTTGCTCGAGCGCCACCTCAACCGTGTCACCGATACCTGCATCCCCGAGGAGGAAGCGATCCGCCGCATCGAGCACGCGATCCTCGACGAGTGGGTGAGTGCAGACAGAGCCGGTGAACGGTTGTTCCCGCACGAGTTCCTGTACCGCATCCTGCGCAGCGGGCGTTTGGCGGCGCACCATCAGATCGACCCGAGGGACTCCTGGCTGATCGCGGCCTCTGAGAAGGATCTGCCGATCTTCGTGCCGGGCTGGGAGGACTCGACGAGCGGCAACATCTATACGTCGCACTGCCTCAACGGAACGATCTCCAACGTTCACACGGTGCGCACCGGGATCGAGTACATGATGGCGTTGACCGATTGGTACCGCGGGCAGTCCAGCAACAGCGCGATTGGTTTCTTTCAGATTGGCGGCGGCATCGCGGGCGACTTCCCGATCTGCGTCGTGCCGATGCTGCGCCAGGACATGCAGCTCGCCGACACGCCGCTGTGGAGCTACTTCTGTCAGATCAGCGACTCGACGACGAGCTACGGCTCGTATTCGGGCGCGGTGCCCAACGAGAAGATCACGTGGGAGAAGCTGTCGATCGACACGCCGCGCTTCGTCATCGAATCCGATGCCACAATCGTCGCGCCGCTGATATTCGCCTACGTGCTGGCCGACGACTGAAGGCGCCTGTGCACGAGTCGTTCGGCGACGCCGGCGCTCACTGGATGACCAGAGACGGCATCGATGAAAGGCTGGGGTTCGATCGCGAGGAGTTGCGCGTAGGTCAGTGCTGTGACGGTTGCGGTGCACGGGATGCCCCTGAGCAGCGAGATCTCGCCAACCCCTTCACCGCGGCCGACGCTACTGATCGGCACCGCCGCGCGCGACACCTCGAGTTGTCCGTCGGCGACGACGTAGTACCGTTCGCCGACCTGCCCCTCGTGGATGACGCACTCGCCGGGGCGGAGGGCGATTGCGGTCAGTTCTCGCGCGAGACGCTCGAGGACGGGTGCACGAAGTGCCGCGAACAGCGGGTGCGAGCGCAGCAACGAGATCTCGATGACGGGGATGTCCGCGCGCGCGTCGACGTCACGCAGCCGCGGCCAGACGCCCGCGAGCATCAGCGGCAGCAGCACCGCCAGGCCGGTGATCGCGGCCCCGGGTCCGAGGGTTGCTACCAGCAGCGAAGCCAGGACCGCCCCTAACGCGAGACCGATCGCGTCGAGCGTCTCGAGTACGCCAAACACGCCTGCGAGGACGTGCGTCGGCACGCTGCGCTGCAGCAGCGTGCGCGTCGCGATGTCCAGGACCGCGCGGGCCGCGCCCGCGGTCGCCAGCAGCGCGAACGCAGTGATTGTCTTCTGCGACAGTCCGAGCGCGAGCAGCGCGACCGACCACGCCAACGAACCTGCGACGAGGGCCGGCGCCAAGCGTGCGCGCCCGATGAGCTGCACGGTGACCGCGATTCCGATCACCCCACCGGCCCCGAAGGCGGCATTGAGATAGCCCGCTCCGGAATCGCCGAGGTCGAGCACGTCGATCGCGAGCACGACGAAGAGCACGTCGAGGGCGCCCATCAGCACGAACTGCATCCCGAGCAGACCGACGAGCACGCGCGCCTGCGCGGCGCCCTGAACTGCCCGCACGCCGGCAAGCACGCCTGAGAACGGTGCGTCGCGATGCTCGCCGCCTTCGGCAGCAGGCGGGCCGTGGACGGGTGCGACCAGGGCCGCTGCAACGAGCGCCAGCGCGGCCATGACGGCGAACACCGTGCCCGGGACGCTGACGGCCAGTAGCACACCCGTGACGGCGGGCGCGGCCAGGACGCTGATGCTCTCGATCCAACCCAGCACGACGTTCACCGCCGTCAGCTCGTCGAGCTCGTGGACGAGCGCGGGGACGAGCACCGCATGCGCCGGCCGTGTGATCGTCGTCGCGCTCGCCGCCAGCGCGGCCAGCGCGAACACGACGGCAGCTGACGCCCCCCCGAAGAGCGCGAAGGCGGTGCCGGTCATCGTCACCCCCTGAGCGAGGTAACCGCCCACGAGCACGCGCGCCGGGTTTCCCCGGTCGGCCAAGCGAGCGGCGAACGGTGCGAAGAGGCCCGACGGGATCAGTTGCGCAACGGCCGCGACGCTCGCCGCCGAGGCGCCGCCATGGTCGTAGGCGTAGACGAGCAGCGCGATCCACACGCCCCATTCGGCTGCGTTGAAAGCCGCATACGCGATCCCGATCCGACGCAGCTGCGCGTTGCCGAACATGAGCCGAACGACGCTGCCGATGCCCGCACCCTGGCGCACGTGGGCAGGTTCTCACGCGCCCGCGGCAGGCGCCAGGCAACGAAGCCCCCGGGCTCGCGGCGCGGTCAGCGCCTGCTGCGCGTGAGCCGCTGCAGCCCCACGCGGCGGATCTGGCGCGCGATCGACGGGTGGTCGCGCACGATCTCGTTCATCGATCCCCCCGCGAACGTGAGCAGCGTCGTCGCCTGCAACGTCCGTACCGACGCAATGCGCGGATAACCGTAGCCGCCGCCCCAGTCCATTGCCGCCAACTCGCCGAAGAACTCGCCACTGCAAAGCTCGGCGACGCGTTCGTCATCGACAAGCACTTCGACGCGTCCCTCGACGATCACGTAGAAGTCGATCGACGCCTCCCACTGCTCCACGACCGGCTCGCCCGCCGCCCGCAGGTCGATCGCCGCGAGCGCCGCGATCCGCTCGAGGTCGGGTTCGGCAAGCTGCTCGAACAGCCCCAGGCCCGTTAGCGCCTCGACCGCCACACCACGTCGCCCGCCGCCGCCGCTGCGTCGCCGCAGCGGCGACGCGCGGATCAGGCGATCACGCTGATATCCGGCGGCCACGGTGACCGGGTCTGCCGCCGGCGTGCCCCACGTCGTCGGCTGCGCGCTCTCGAAGAAGTCCATCAGGCTCTCGATGTTGTCCGCGCCGGTCGTGTGGTTGAGCACGCAGACGCGCAGCGTGTAGCGGCCGCTGAGCATCGTCGACGACACGAGCCCGAGCCCGCTCTGCTCCAGCGCGACGACAAGACCGGCGTTGTGGCCGTCGACCTCTTCCTCATCGGCTGATCCCGGAAATCGGCGGCGAAAGCAGACCACTCCCAGCGACGGCGGCGCCATGAGTTCGAGCTCAACGCTGGCCTGGACGCGCTTGCGCACACGCTCAGCGAGGTCAAGCGATCGATCGATCGCCTTTGCGAACGCGTCAACGCCGAAGTACTGCAGCGAAACCCACACCTTCAACGCGCGCGAGCTGCGCGTGAGCTGCACGCCACGGTCGGAGAGGTTGACCTCCTCGCCGACAAAGGAGTCCTGCAGATAGTCCGGCGTCATCTGAAACGCCCGCCGCAGAACGTCGTCGTCACGCACCAGAAGCGCGCCGCACTCGTAGGGCTGGTACAGCCACTTGTGGGGATCTAGCGTGACCGAATCCGCCGCGTCGATACCGCGCAAGAGGTCGCGGCCGCGCTCGGTCAACACCGCGAAGCCGCCATAGGCCGCGTCGACGTGCAGCCAGACACCGCGCTCGTGGCACAACTCCGACAGCGCCGCGAGTGGGTCGATCGCACCGGTATTCGTCGTGCCGGCACTGGCGGACACGAACAGCGGCCGCCGCCCCGCACGCAAGTCGGCGTCCATCGCCGCGGCCAGAGTGCGCGGATCGAGCCGAAACTGCGCATCCGTCGGCAGCACGCGGAGCTGCTCGGGATGAAAACCGAGCACCCGCGCCGCACGCGCGAGCGACGAATGCGCCTGATCGGAGACGTATCCGACAAGCTCTGCTGACATGTCACCGCCGAGCGTTTCGCGCGCGCACGCCAGCGCCGTCAAGTTGGCAGCCGAGCCGCCGCCGACGAGAACCCCGCCGGCACCGTCGGGGAAGCCGATCCACCGCTTGAACCATCCAAGCACCTCGAGCTCGAGCTGAGTCGGGCCCGCGGACTCCATCCAAGAGCCGGCGTAGATGTTGCACGCGCTGGCGATGAAGTCGCCAAGCGCGCCCGGCCACGTCCCGCAAAATGGGATGAACGCCAAGAACCCCGGATGGTCACCGCGGCTCATGAACGGCAGCACATCACGATCGAGGCGCTCGAGGATCGCCTCGAACTCCTGCCCCGCCGCCGGCGCCGGCCCGGACAGGCGGTCTCGCATCTCGCGTGGCGACGCACGGCGCAGCGGCGGAATCGACTCATCGCACAACCGCTGGACCAGCATGTCGACGGTGCGGTAGCCATATGCCCGCATCGCCTCCGGATCGATTCCCAGCGGATCGCCATCGCGGTCTGCCTCACGCACTGAACGTGCATCCTCACACGCGCGCGCCCGCGCCGCAACGATCCCCCCTACGCCAAAGACTTCCGAGCCAGACCACAAGCATCCAGACGTTCTGGTCGGAACGACGCCAGCAGGGACGGCCCCATCGAAGTCGTCGTGTCAGGCGTCGACGTTCGTCTCACCATCAGCCGTCCAGAGGACGGAAACCTCGTCCTGTTCCTCGGTCCCGACGAGGCGATCAATCCTCCAAGTGAGCGCCGCTCTTGCTGGCCGGGGGCCTCTGGATGACGCGGCCAGCGGTGTCGTTGGCGCGATGGGCCATTGGAAGTACCCGGCCACACCCGATCACGCTGAGCCGCGATCACGAGCGCGAGCCTTCGCGGCGGGCGGCCGCGTATTCCAGGCCGTGGCGCGACGTGGTCCGCGCGAAGGCGATCCTGCTGGCCGATGCGCGGCGCGAGCGCATCACCTGAGAAGGCGCGTCGCGCGCACGCCGCTCGCTCGCGGCTACAGGCCGCGCCGCCGGCATGGCACCCTGTGCTGCATGCGCAAGCTCCAGAGCCAGGGTCTTCACCACATCACGATCGTCGGCGCCGACCGGCAGACGTCGATCGACTTCTGGGAGGGCGTGCTCGGGATGCCGTTCGTGTTCGAGCAGCCCAACCTCGACCGACCGGACGAGAGCCACCTGTACTTCGATCCCGGCGACGGTCGCCTGATCACGATCTTCACCAACGAGGAGCGGGCGGTCGACTCGAGCCGCACGCCGACCGACGTCGGCTGCGTGCACCACATCGCGTTCGCCATCTCGCAGGCGACGTTCGCGCAGACCGTCGAGCGCCTGGCTGAGCGCGCGATCGCCAACAGCGGCGTGAAGGACCGCGGCTTCATGGACTCGATCTACTTCGAGGACCCGCTCGGCCTGCTGATCGAGCTTGCCGCCTACCGCTTCGAGCCGCCGGCCGGACACACCCACGCCGCTGTGCTGCTCGAGGCGCACCGCATCCGGGTGCAGCGCGAGGACTACAACATCAACCAGGAGCATCTGGCCGACGCGATCGAGACGCTCGTGGCGCGCTCCAGCGGCTCGCTGTCAGACGACCGCGCGCCCAAGACCGCCTACCGCTGAATCGCACATCGTCCCGATCGTCCTCCGCGCGGGCGAGCGGCTGCTCGAGGACGTCGGCGAGCCGGTCCTCGAACCGCTCAGAGTCGTGGCATCACCCGGCGTGACGCACGTGAAGTAGCGCGTCGTGCACAGCTGAGGATCAGACGCCGGGGAAGGTCACGAGCTCGGCGTTCAGCGCGTCGAGCACGGGCGCGATCGGGGTGAAGCACATGCTCTGCAGCAGCCCGAACACGAGCGTCGTGACACCGACGGCGCGCACGGTGCCATCGGGCGCGGGGGCGGTGTAGACCGGGCCGCCGCTGTCGCCGCTACGGGCCGTGATCGTCGTGCAGGGAAGGCGGCCGGTCCCCGGAAAGGAGCGGACGATCTTGCCGCACTGGTCGATCCCGCTCGTGCGGCCCGTGAAGCAGACCCGCCGCCCGAGCGCCGGGCGCGCGGTTCCGCGGACGAACCACGGGGGGCTGAACAGGCCGCGATCGACGACGGCCGCCGCCGGGCGGCCTGCGCCGGACGGCACCGGCAGCACGAGCGCATCGAGCTTGCGCGCCCGCCGCAGGAGGTTGCGCTGCACGCCGCCGAGCACGATCCCCGGTTGCGGCGGTCGCCGCAGCGCGGCGTTGCGCCGCCGCGTCGTGCCCTTCTTGGTCACGTCGCCACAGTGGCCGGCGCTGAGCCCGCCGGGATGGCTGCCGAGGCGGATGAGGAACGCCGAGGTGCAGACCGAAGCCCCCTTGGGCGCCGGCGCCCCCGGAACAAGCGGCGCGCGCGAGAACACGAGCTCGCGGCCCGCCATCCAGCCGTCGAGGTCGGGCGCATCGCCGGGCCGGCGGAGCATGACCGCCGCAAGTCCGCGCGTGGCGACGAGATCATAGGAATCCTGAAAGCCCGTGGCGGAGGCGCGCAGGGGCGTCCAGCCGGCGGCGATCAGCGCGGCCTCCACGTTCGCCGAAGGCACGGGGGCAAGGCTCACCGCGAGTGCGCGCGCCTCTTCGCACGTAGCGACGCTGACGTCGAGCAGGATCGCATCGCCCGCCTTCGGGCATTCGGTGTACTTCCCGGCCTGCGCCTGCGCGCTCGCGGCTGCGGCAAGCACGACAGCGATGGCGAGAAGGAGTGTCCGAAGGGGGCGTGGCACGGTTGGCGATGGTGGCAGACGGCGCCCGCGCGAGCGCCGGTGCGCGCGGCGTACCCGGATCGCGCGCCGTCATGCGACGGCGCTGTCCGCTCAGGCGAGTCCGTCGGCGCGGTAGCGCTCGAGGCCGAGATCGACGAGCTGTGACAGCTCGTCGAGCAGCCGCGGTGTCGCGTTGTCGGGCGTGAAGTTGAAGCAGCTGCGGCCCTGCAGCCGCTCGCGCAGCTCGTCGCTGACCTCGCCGAGCAGGTCGGGATGGCTGTAGACCGGCATGAGATGGACGCTCACGTGCGCCGGGCGCATCTGCACCGCGCCGAACCACATGTGCGTGCCGCTCGGGCCGCTGCGGTTCGTCTGCACCTGGTAGTCGTCGGGCTCGTCGCGGATGACGACGAGCGACGAGGCGTGGCGGGCCAGCAGTGGCCGCAGCTCGGCGAACAGGTCGTCGAAGTCCTCCACTGCCGTCGATCATAGGGAGCGTCGGGATTTGGCGGCTGCGCCCCGCAAGCCGCGGTCGCGATCTGGCGCGCCGTCTGGTGAACTAGCGGACGTGGCGCCCAGACGCTCGGTTGCAACGCTTGACCGCCTGCGCGCCGAGGTGGCGCAGGCGGGCAGGCAGCTCGCCGCGTCCGGCCTCGTGAGCGGGCTGGCCGGAAACGTCAGCGCGCGCGCCGGCGAGCTCCTGGCGGTGACGCCGACGGGCGCGCGGCTGGCGACGCTCGCCGCCGAGGACGTCGTCGTCGTGGATGTCGCGGGCGCGCTCGTCGACGCGCCGCTGGCGCCGACCTCCGAGCTGCCCTTGCACCTCGCGATCTACGAGCGCTACGACGCCGGCGCGGTCGTGCACACGCACGCGCCGATGGCGACCGCGATCGCGTGCGTCGCCGACGAGCTGCCGTGCATCCATTACTCACTGCTTTCACTCGGCGGCAACGTGCGCGTCGCGCGGTACGAGACGTTCGGCACCGACGACCTCGCCGCGAGCGTCGTCGACGCGCTTGCGGGTCGCAGCGCCGCCCTGATGGAGAGCCACGGCGCCGTCACCTTCGGCCAGGACCTGCAGGGCGCGGTCGACGCGACGGAGCTGCTCGAGTGGGCCTGCACGGTCTACGTCCACGCACGCGCGTGCGGGACGCCGCGCGTGCTCGCCGACGCCGAGCGGCGGGCGGCGGTCGAGGCGCTGCGCGCCTATGACGACAGCCGTTCGCACCGCCGCTCGGGTCTTGACGATCCAGAGCGCTAGTGGTCGTACGCCACCATCGCGGGTGAGCAGAAGCGCGCGATTGGGCGCTCGCTGCATGGGTAACCGCCGCAGCAAAGGATGAAAGGACCAACATGAGCGACTCCGCAAGCCGCCCGCCCGCCGACGGCGACGAGCGCGCGACCCTGACCAACCGCCAGGGCCATCCCATCTCCGACAACCAGAGCGAGCGCACGATCGGGCCGCGCGGGCCGGCGACGCTCGAGAACTACCAGTTCCTCGAGAAGATCAGCCACTTCGACCGCGAGCGCATTCCCGAGCGCGTGGTGCACGCGCGCGGCACGACGGCGTTTGGCTACTTCGAGGCCTACGGCGCCGTGGGCGACGAGCCGGTCGCGAAGTACACGCGCGCGAAGCTGCTGCAGGAGAAGGGCAAGCGCACCGACGTCGCGCTGCGCTTCTCGACCGTGGCCGGCGGCCGCGACTCGTCGGAGGTCGTCCGCGACCCGCGCGGCTTCGCGGTGAAGTTCTACACCGAAGCCGGCAACTGGGACCTCGTGGGCAACAACCTCGGCGTGTTCTTCATCCGTGACGCGATCAAGTTTCCGGACTTCATCCACTCCCAGAAGCCCGATCCGGTGACGTTCGAGCAGTCCGTCGCCAACCGCGCGTTTGACTTCTTCAGCCAGACGCCGGAGTCGATGCACATGGTCATGCTCGTCTTCAGCCCGCGCGGGATCCCGGCCAGCTACCGGCACATGCAGGGCTTCGGCGTCAACACGTACAAGTGGGTCAACGCCGACGGCGAGACGGTGCTCGTCAAGTACCACTGGCTGCCCAAGCAGGGCGTGAAGTCCTACACCTCGGCCGACGCGGCGAAGGTACAGGCGCAGACCTACGGCTCGCACACGAAGGACCTCCACGACGCGATCGAGGCGGGCGACTACCCCGAGTGGGAGCTCAACGTCCAGATCATGAGCGACGACGAGCACCCCGAGCTGGACTTCGACCCGCTCGACGACACGAAGGTCTGGCCGGAGGAGATCTTCCCGCTGCGGCCTGTCGGACGCATGGTGCTCAACCGCAACGTGAGCAACTTCTTCGCAGAGAACGAGCAGATCGCCTTCGGCACCGGCGTGCTCGTCGACGGGCTGGACTTCTCCGACGACAAGATGCTCGTCGGCCGGACGTTCTCCTACAGCGACACGCAGCGCTACCGCGTCGGTCCGAACTACCTGCAGCTGCCGGTCAACCAGGCCAAGAACGCGGAGGTGCGCACCAACCAGCGCGACGGGCAGATGGCCTACCACCAGGACCAGGCCGGCGACAACGCGCACGTCAACTACGAGCCCTCGATCCTCGGCGGCCTCAAGGAGGCCGAGCAGCCGGGCCCGACGGAGGTCGGGCCGGAGATCTCGGGCCGCCTGGTGCGCGCCCGGATCCCGCGCACGAACGACTACGCGCAGCCCGGCGAGCGCTACCAGCTCTCCGAGCAGTGGGAGAAGGACGACCTCGTCGCGAACCTCGTGGACGGGTTGTCGCAGTGCGACCGCCCGATCCAGGAGCGGATGCTCTGGCATCTGTACATGTGCGAGGACGAGCTCGGCGCCCGCGTCGGCGAGGGCATCGGCATCACGCTCGACGAGGTCAAGGACATGGCGCCTCTGGCGACGCAGGCCCTGACCGACGAGGAGGAGCAGCGTCGGCGCAACCTCGGCAACAACGGGCCGCGCGACGTCGCCGGGCACGTCATGACGCATTGCGTTTCCAACGAGCACGTCGCGGTGGCCGACGAGCCCGATTACGCCGAGGTCTAGACGATGGCCGCAGAGCAGGACGAGTCCGATCGCATGCAAGCCGAGCTCGACGAGCTCGACGAGCACATCGACGACGCGAGGAAGAAGGCGCAGAAGACGCGCGAGCAGTCCGACCTCGACGACGACGAGGCGGGCGGCGAGCTCGTCGGCGACTTCTCGGATACCGCGGCCGACGACGACGACCCCTCCGGCGCGATCGACGACACGCGCGACAAGGGGTAGCCGGGCGCCGCGCCGGCCTCGCGAGCGCGAGGCCGGCGTCGCCGCGACGATCGTGCGCACGGATGGCCGAGCTTTCGCAGACGGGCCACTAGGCGCCACATCTGGCCGCCCGGGCGCTTCGCCGCATGCGGCGAACGGTCGCGGGGAACACGGCTCGACATGCCGTCCATGACCAGGTTCCCGCGCTCGCCGCTCGACGGCTACGCGCCCCCGGACGCCGAGCGTCCGCTCGCAAGCTACTCGCTGCTGACGTCGGTGTTCTCCGCGAGCTTCGTGGGCGCGCTGCTGGCGGCAAGCCGCGCCGGCTATAAGCTGCCGGCGCAGTTCAGCACGAAGGACATCGTCCTCACCGGCCTGGCGACGCACAAGCTCAGCCGCCTCATCGCGCGCGACAAGGTGACCGGGTTTGCGCGCGCGCCGTTCACCCGCTTTCAGGAGGCGACCGGCCACGCCGAGGTCGACGAGGCGCCGCGCGGCCACGGGCTGCAGCTTGCGCTCGGCGAGCTGCTCGTCTGCCCGTACTGCCTGGCGCAGTGGATTGCCGGCGCGTTCACGGTCGGCCATGTGGTCGCGCCGCGCGTCACCCGCCTGCTGACCGCGATGTGGAGCGCCCACGCACTGGCGGACGCCGCGCAGTTGGCGTACAGTGCTGCTGAGAAGCGCTCCTGACCCATGAGGTTTCCGAGCATCGGGCTTGGGTAGGACGCAATGGGAAGCACGCTCCTCACCGACGGGCTCTCACTACATCGTTTCGAAGACGTTCGGCATCTCTGGTAGGTGCGCGCACTGGCTTCGTGTCAACCAATGACCCGGAGGCAGCGTGCCCAAGACGTACGAAGCGCAAGACGTTTCCAGGACGAGACATGACCGCTGGCTGCTGGAGCGCATGGCCAACGGCGATCCGCATGCCCGCGAGGCGCTCGCCGAGCGCTTCCTGCCGCTTGCCCACAAGCTCGCCCGCCGCTATTCCGGCGGCCGCGACACGTACGACGACGTCTTCCAGGTCGCCTGCCTCGGCCTGCTGAAGGCGATCGACGGGTTCGACGTCGGCCGCGACGTAGCGTTCTCGTCCTACGCGGTTCCGACGATCGTCGGCGAGCTCAAGCGCTACTTCCGCGACCGCACGTGGACCGTGCGCCCCCCGCGCGACCTGCTGGAGCGCGCCCTTCGCATCGAGCGCGCCTCCGAGCGCCTCAGCGAGCGCCTGCACCACGCCCCGACGGTCGCGCAGCTCGCCGAGCAGCTGGATCTCAGCTGCGAAGAGGTGCTCGAGGGCCTGGAGGCCGCGCGCGCCCAGCACGGCGCGTCGCTCGATGCCCCGATCGACCACGGCGACGAGGCTCGCTCGCTCGGCGACCGCTTCGGCGAGATGGACTCGGGCTTTGATCGCGCCGACGAGCGGGTGCTCGCCGAGCAGCTCAGCCGCGGCCTCTCGCCGCGCGATCGCGAGATCCTGCGGCTGCGCTTCGAGGAGGACCTGACCCAGGCGGAGATCGGGCTCGTGCTCGGCGTCAGCCAGATGCAGGTCTCGCGGCTCATCCGCAGCGCGCTGGAGCGGCTGCGCGCCGTCGCCGCGCACGACGAGCTGATGGCGCTTGTCTGAGGTTTGGCGGCGCGCCTGCTGCGGTAGTTCAGGCTGACGATGGATAGCGCGCAAACCCCGCCGGGTGACCCCTCGGCCGCCGAGCTCGTCAAGCAGGTCACCGAACAGACCCAGCGGCTCATCCGCCAGGAGCTCGCGCTCGCGCGCCTGGAGCTCTCCGACACGGTCAAGCACGCCGGCATCGGCGCCGGGATGCTTGCCGGCGCCGGCTTCGTCGCGTTTCTCGGCGTCGGTACGCTCGTCGCGGTGCTCGTGCTGGTGCTGGCGACGGCGCTCGAGGACTGGCTCGCGGCGCTGATCGTCGCGCTCGTGCTGCTCGCGATCGCCGGCGTGATGGCCGCGATGGGCAAAGGCCAGCTCGGCAAGGCGGCGCCGGCCGCGCCGCAGACGATCGAGAGCGTCAAGGCGGATGTCGAAGTAGTAGCTCGCGCCACGGGCCCACGTACGTAGTCGCGTGCGTCACTCCAGCGCGTAGGCGACGACGCGTACGAGCGGCTCGGCGTGATGCACGATCTCGGCGACCGTCAGGCCGGCGAGGACGTCGATCGCGTAAGTGCTCGCCGAGATGCACGACCGCGAACGCAGCGCGGCGACGTAGATCCAGCCGATCGCCCCGAACGCAGGGGTTGACCTCCATCACCCGCGAGCGGTGATCGCTGCCGACGAGATGTGATCTGAGGGCATCGAGCCCCACGGGTTGCCCGGAACCTCCTCGTCCTCGCTGGGCGGCGGGCGGTCGAGCACGCGGCAGACGACGCGCCGCACGACGCGGTGCACCTCGTCGTCCATCCGGCCCGCCCGCGCTGTCGGTGGTGCGCCGGGCGCCTGGCGGAGCTCATGTGCGGTGAGTGCCCATATCGTTGTGCAGCAAACAGTGGTGAAATGAGGCCGACATGGGTACCGCGACGCGGCTGGGACGAGCAACGAGTTGGGGGGATGGGTCGTAATGGCAACTGGCACTAAGGCTGCCGCGCGCAACACAACGGGCGCCGCCGCCGGGGCACGCGACGCCGAGCCCGACGAGGATCCCGCCCTCGAGGAGATCCTTCGGGTCCTGACCGCCGCCCGCGACGGCGATTTCTCCGTTCGCCTGCGCACCCGCCGGCGCGACGTCGTCGGCGAGATCCAGCAGCGCACGAACGAGCTGATCGCGATGAACGCGCGTCAGGCCAAGGAGCTCGCGCGCGTGAGCCGGATCATCGGCCGTCAGGGACGGATGACCGAGCGCCTGTCGCTGGGCACCGTCGATGGCCAGTGGGGCGAGACGATCGAGTCCGTCAACGCGATGATCGACGACCTCGTCCGCCCGACGACCGAGATCTCGCGCGTCATCGCGGCGGTCGCCACGGGCGACCTGTCACAGAAGATGGCCCTCGAGATCGAGGGCCAGCGCGTCAAGGGCGAGTTCGCGGCGATCGGCAACACCGTCAACGAGATGGTCGACCAGCTTCGCTCGTTCGCCGACGAGGTGACGCGCGTCGCGCGCGAGGTGGGCACGGACGGAAAGCTCGGCGGCCAGGCGCAGGTCAAGGGCGTCAGCGGCACCTGGCGCGACCTCACCGAGAACGTCAACTCGATGGCGTCCAACCTGACCGACCAGGTGCGCCAGATCGCGGCCGTGACGACCGCCGTCGCCATGGGCGACCTGAGCCAGAAGATCACCGTCCCCGCGCGCGGCGAGATCGACGAGCTGAAGGGGACGATCAACACGATGGTCGACCAGCTCTCGTCGTTCGCCGACGAAGTGACGAGGGTCGCGCGCGAGGTCGGCACGGAGGGCGTGCTCGGCGGGCAGGCCGAGGTCAAGGGCGTGTCGGGCACGTGGCGCGACCTCACCGAGAACGTGAACTTCATGGCGTCCAACCTGACCGATCAGGTGCGCCAGATCGCGCAGGTCACGACGGCCGTCGCCAACGGCGACCTGACCAAGAAGGTCACCGTCGAGGCCAAGGGCGAGGTCGCGACGCTCGCCGAGACGATCAACTCGATGACCGACACGCTGCGCGTCTTCGCCGAGCAGGTCACCGGCGTCGCGCGCGAGGTCGGCACCGACGGCGTGCTCGGCGGCCAGGCCGAGGTGTCCGGCGTCGCCGGCACGTGGAAGGACCTGACCGACAGCGTGAACGTCATGGCGTCCAACCTGACCGACCAGGTGCGCCAGATCGCGGTCGTCACGACGGCGGTCGCCAACGGCGACCTGTCGCAGAAGGTGACGGTCGAGACGAAGGGCGAGGTCGCGACGCTCGCCGAGACGATCAACTCGATGACCGACCGGCTGCGGGTCTTCGCCGAGCAGGTGACCGGCGTCGCGCGCGAGGTCGGCACGGAGGGCCAGCTCGGGGGGCAGGCCGAGGTCGAGGGCGTGTCGGGCACGTGGCGCGACCTGACCGACAACGTCAACCTCATGGCCAACAACCTCACCGGTCAGGTGCGCAACATCGCGCAGGTCACGACGGCGGTCGCCAACGGCGACCTGTCGCAGAAGATCACCGTGCAGGCGCGCGGCGAGATCGACGAGCTCAAGGGGACGATCAACACGATGGTCGACCAGCTCTCCTCGTTCGCCGACGAAGTGACACGGGTCGCACGCGAGGTCGGCACGGAGGGCCGCCTGGGCGGCCAGGCCGAGGTCAAGGGCGTCAGCGGCACGTGGCGCGACCTGACCGAGAACGTGAACTTCCTCGCCTCGAACCTGACCGACCAGGTGCGCAACATCGCGCAGGTCACGACGGCCGTCGCCAACGGCGACCTCTCCAAGAAGATCGACGTCGACGCGCAGGGCGAGATCGCCGAGCTGAAGGACACGATCAACACGATGGTCGACCAGCTCAACTCGTTCGCCGCCGAGGTGACACGGGTCGCACTGGAGGTCGGCACCGCGGGCAAGCTCGGCGGCCAGGCGACGGTCGAGGGCGTCAGCGGCACGTGGCGCGACCTGACGCAGTCGGTCAACCAGCTCGCCGACAACCTCACCGACCAGGTGCGCAACATCGCGCAGGTCACGACCGCCGTCGCCACGGGCGATCTCTCCAAGAAGATCACCGTCGACGCGCAGGGCGAGATCGCCGAGCTGAAGGACACGATCAACACGATGGTCGACCAGCTGCGCTCGTTCGCGGCCGAGGTGACGCGGGTCGCGCGCGAGGTCGGTACAGAGGGCAAGCTCGGCGGCCAGGCGACCGTCGAAGGGGTCTCCGGGACGTGGCGCGGCCTGACCGACAACGTCAACCTCATGGCCGGCAACCTGACCAGCCAGGTGCGCGCGATCGCGCGCGTCACGACCGCCGTGGCCAACGGCGATCTCTCCAAGAAGATCGACATCGAGGCCCGCGGCGAGATCTTCGAGCTGTCGGAGACGATCAACACGATGGTCGACCAGCTGTCGTCGTTCGCCGACGAGGTGACACGGGTCGCCCGCGAGGTCGGCACGGAGGGACAGCTCGGCGGCCAGGCCGAGGTCAAGGGCGTCAGCGGAACGTGGCGCGACCTGACCGAGAACGTGAACTTCATGGCCGGCAATCTCACCGACCAGGTCCGCAACATCGCCCAGGTGGCGACCGCCGTGGCAAACGGCGACCTCTCCCAGAAGATCACCGTCGATGCGCGCGGCGAGATCCTCGAGCTGAAGAAGACGCTCAACACGATGGTCGACCAGCTGTCCTCGTTCGCCGACGAAGTGACGCGGGTCGCACGCGAGGTCGGCACCGACGGCGTGCTCGGCGGGCAGGCCGAGGTCGAGGGCGTTTCGGGCACGTGGCGCGACCTGACGCAGAACGTCAACCAGCTCGCCGGCAACCTCACGACGCAGGTGCGCGCGATCGCCGAGGTGTCGACGGCGGTGACGCAGGGCGACCTCACCCGTCAGGTGACCGTCGACGCGCAGGGCGAGGTCGCCGAGCTGTCGGACACGATCAACCAGATGATCGCCAACCTGCGCGCGACGACGCAGAAGAACGCCGAGCAGGACTGGCTGAACACGAACCTCGCGCGGATCTCGGGCCTCATGCAGGGCCAGCGCGACCTGGCGACGGTTTCGCGGATGATCATGTCGGAGATCTCGCCGCTCGTCACCGCCCAGCACGGCGCGTTCTTCCTCACGGAATCCGACAACGGCCGTGAGCCCGAGCTGCGGCTGATCGCAAGCTACGGCTACAAGCAGCGAAAGACGGTCTCCAACCACTTCAAGGTCGGCGAGGGCCTCGTCGGCCAGGCCGCGCTCGAGGGCAAGAGCATCCTCATCACCGACGCGCCGGCGGACTACGTCAAGGTCACGTCGGGTCTCGGCGAGGCGCAGCCGAAGAACATCATCGTCATGCCGATCCTCTTCGAGGAACAGGTCATGGCGGTCGTCGAGCTCGCCTCGCTGCGCGCGTTCTCCGACGTCAACCAGGCGTTCCTCGAGCAGCTCGCCGAGACCCTGGGCGTCGTCCTGAACGCGATCATCGCCAACCGTCGCACCGAGGAGCTGCTCGAGCAGTCCCAGTCGCTCGCCGAGGAGCTTCAGTCCCAGTCTGAGGAGCTGCAGTCCCAGCAGGACGAGCTGAAGCACTCAAACGCCGAGCTCGAGCAGCAGACGCAGTCGCTGCGTGCGTCCGAGGAGCTGCTGCAGACCCAGCAGGAGGAGCTGCAGCAGACCAACGAGGAGCTGCAGGAGAAGGCCGAGCTGCTCAGTCGCCAGAACCGCGACATCGAGATCCAGAACGAGGCGATCGAGAAGGCGCGCGCCGACCTCGAGGGACAGGCCGCGCAGCTCGAGCTCAGCTCGAAGTACAAGTCGGAGTTCCTGGCGAACATGAGCCACGAGCTGCGTACGCCGCTGAACTCGCTGCTGATCCTCTCCAAGCTGCTGGCCGAGAACCCCGAGGAGAACCTGACCCCGAAGCAGATCGAGTTCGCCTCCACGATCCACACCGCCGGGGCCGACCTGCTGTCGCTGATCTCCGACATCCTCGACCTCTCCAAGGTCGAGGCCGGCAAGATGGAGATCAGCGCTGCGCCGATCGAGCTCGCCACGACGCGGGAGTACGTCGAGCGGGCGTTCGGCTCGGTCGCCGAGCAGAAGGGGATCGACTTTCGCGTCACGTCGGCGCCGGACGCGCCGTCGTCGATCTTCACCGACGAGCAGCGCCTGCAGCAGGTGCTGCGCAACCTGCTGTCAAACGCGTTCAAGTTCACCGATGCCGGCCACGTCGAGCTCGAGCTCGCGGCGGCGCCCGCCGACACGCCGTACGAGCTGAGCATCACGGTGCGCGACACCGGCATCGGCATCGCGCAGGACAAGCTGCGGCTGATCTTCGAGGCCTTCCAGCAGGCCGACGGGACGACGAGTCGCAGCTACGGCGGGACCGGACTCGGCCTGTCGATCAGCCGCGAGATCGCGCGCGCCCTCGGCGGCGAGATCCGCGTGCAGAGCACGCCGGGCGAGGGCAGCGCGTTCACCCTGCTGCTGCCGGCGTACAGCGAGCTCCCGGAGCTGGCCACGCCCGCCGCGGCGATCGAGCCGGCGACGAACGGCGACCACGACCACGACGGCCCTGAGCCGCTCGCCGCGTTCGCCTCGCCGGCGAGCGACGGCGACATCGCGCCGCAAGGAGTGCCGCTGGACCCCGACGACGAGCTGCCGCCGGGCCTGGAGGACGACCGCGCGCGGATCAACCCGGGCGACCGCGTCGCGCTGATCGTCGACGACGACGCCGAGTACGCGATGCGCGCGCTCGTGCAGGCGCGCGAGCACGGCTTCCGGGCGGTCGTGTCGCGGCGCGGCACGACCGGCGTCACGCTCGCCCACGAGCTCACGCCCGACGTCATCGTGCTCGCCGTGCCGCTGCGCGGCGGCGTCGCCGTGCTCGACCAGCTCAAGAACCACCCGCGCACCCGGCACATCCCCGTCTACGTCTGCGGCGCCGGCGAGGAGCGCATCGCGGCGCTGCGCGCCGGCGCCGCCGGCTTCCTGCCGCGCCCGGTCGGGGCAGAAGCGCTGGCGCACGCGTTCACGGATGCCGGCGAGTTCCTCGACCAGCCCGCTCGCCGGCTGCTCGTCGTCGAGGACGACGAGGTGCAGCGCCAGAGCATCGTCGAGCTCGTCGGCACCGGCGACGACGTCGCCGTGACCGCCGTCGGCTCCACCGAGGAGGCGTGCCAGGCGCTCGAGGACACGAAGTTCGACTGCATCGTGCTCGACCTCAAGCTGCCCAAGACGACGGGCTTTGCGCTGCTGGACCACCTCAAGGGCGACGAGCGCCACAACGCGACGCCGGTGATCATCCACACCGGCAAGGAGCTGACCCGCCGCGAGGAGACCCGTCTGCGCCGGTACGCGGACTCGATCATCGTCAAGGACGCGGGCTCGCCCGAACGGCTGCTCGACGAGACGGCGCTGTTTTTGCACCGGCCGCAGTCCGCGCTGCCGCCCGACGGCCGCAGGATGCTCGAGCAGTTGCACACCGTCGATGCCGTGCTGCCCGGCAAGCGCGTGCTGATCGTCGACGACGACGTGCGCAACGTGTTCGCGCTGACAAGCGCGCTTGAGGCGCGCGGGATGGAGGTGCGCTTCGCCGAGAACGGCCGCGAGGCGATCGAATCGCTTGACGCCGATCCGGTGGTCGACCTCGTGCTGATGGACGTGATGATGCCCGAGATGGACGGCCACGAGACGACCGCCGCGCTGCGCGCCGACGCGCGCTTCGGCGACCTGCCGATCATCTCGCTGACGGCCAAGGCGATGAAGGGCGACCGCGAGAAGTCGATCGCGGCGGGAGCCTCGGACTACATCACCAAGCCGGTCGACATCGAGCAGCTCATCTCGCTCATGCGGGTGTGGCTCTACGCATGATCGCGGATGCGCCAGGGTGATCGCGGACGGTCACGACGAGGCCCGTGAGCGAATCGAGATCGACCTGCTGCTCGAGGCGATCCAGCGCCGTTACGGATATGACTTCCGCGGCTACGCGCTGGCCTCGCTGCGCCGCCGGCTGTGGCACCGCGCCTACGGCGAGGGGTTGCAGACGCTGTCGGGCCTGCAGGAGCGCGTGCTGCACGACCCGACGTGCATGGACCGCCTGCTGCGCGACCTGTCGATCAACGTCACCGAGATGTTCCGCGACCCCAGCTTTCACCGCGCCCTGCGCGAGCACGTCTTTCCGCTGCTGCGCACCTATCCGTTCATCCGCGTCTGGAACGCGGGCTGCTCGACCGGTGAGGAGATCTACTCGCTGGCGATCGCGCTGCACGAGGAGGGCCTGCTCGCGCGCACGCGCATCTACGCCACGGACATCGACGAGGCCGCGCTCGGGCGGGCGCGCTCGGGCACGTTCGCGCTGGACCGCATGCAGCGCTATACCGAGAACTACCTGCGCGCCGGCGGGAGCAACGCGTTCTCGTCCTACTACACCGTCTCGGGTGACGCGGTGCGCTTCGATCCTGCGCTTGGCGCCGGTATCGTCTTTGCCCAGCACAATCTCGTGACGGACGGTTCGTTCAACGAGTTTCAGCTCATCATGTGCCGCAACGTGCTGATCTACTTCGGGCCCAAGCTGCAGGAGGAGGTGCTCGGCCTGTTCGGGCTGAGCATGACCCGCCGCGGGATCCTCGCGCTCGGCCGCAAGGAGTCCATCCGCCACTCGACGCACGCCGACGAGTACGAGCCGCTCGTCGAGCACGAGAAGATCTTCAGGCGGCGCTCGTGAGCAGCGTTGCGCTCGTCGCGATCGGCGCGTCGTGGGGCGGGCTGCACGCCATCGAGGTGGTCCTCGGAGCGCTGCCGGAGGACTTCGGCGCGCCGGTCGTCATCGCCCAGCACCGCCAGGTCGACTCCAGCGACGGGATGCTCGTGCGCCTGCTCGACGCGCGCTGCGCGCTCACCGTCTGCGAGGCCGAGGACAAGCAGACGCTCGACCGCGGCGTCGTCGTCGTCGCGCCACCGGACTACCACCTGCTCGTGGAGAGCGGCACCGTCGCGCTATCGGTCGACGCGCCGCTGAACTTCAGCCGCCCGTCGATCGACGTCCTCTTCAACTCGGCGGCCGACGCGTACGGCGCGCGCGTGGCGGGTGTCGTACTGACGGGCGCGAACTCCGACGGAGCGCTCGGGCTCGCGCAGATCGCCGACCGCGGCGGGACGGCGATCGTCCAGGACCCCGAGACCGCCGAGCGACGCGAGATGCCCGATGCGGCGCTGTCGGCGACGCCCACCGCGCGGGTGCTGGCGCTCGCGGAGATCGGGCCCGCGCTGGCGCAGCTGTCGACGCCCGGGATCCGGTCACGGCCGTGAACCAGGACACCGCGATCCTGCTCGTCGACGACCGCGACGAGAACCTGCTGGCACTCGAGGCGATCCTCGAGCCGACCGGCTACCGGCTCGTGAAGGCGCGCTCGGGCGAGGAGGCGCTCAAGGCCGTGCTGCAGGGCGACTTCGCGGCGATCCTGCTCGACGTCCAGATGCCGGGACTCGACGGCTTTCAGACCGCCGAGCTGATCCGCACGCGCGAGCGCACGCGCAGCGTGCCGATCATCTTCGTCACGGCGATCAGCAAGGCGCCGGAGAACGTCTTTCGCGGCTACGGCGCGGGCGCGGTCGACTACCTGTTCAAGCCGCTGGACCCCGTCGTGCTGCGCTCCAAGGTCGAGGTCTTCGGCGAGCTCTACGAGCGCGGCCGCGCGCTCGCCGAACGTGAGGCGCTGCTGCGCGCGACGTTCGAGGACGCGCCGATCGGGATGGCGCGGGCGGGCGCCGACGGGCGGCTGCAGCACGTCAACAGGGCGCTCACGCAGGCGCTCGGGCGCAGTGCCGGCGAGCTGCTCGGCCGGACGCTCGACGAGCTCGGCCCGCCCGCCGACGCGGGGATCGACGCTGCACAGCGCGAGCAACTCTTGGCGGGGCGCATCGAGCAGTACGAGGTCGAGCGGCGGCTCGTGGGCCCGCGCGCGACGACGATCCCAATCCTCGTGAGCGCGTCGCTGGCGCGCTCGAGCGGGGGCGGGCGCCCGGATCTGATCCTGCATCTGCAGGACCTGCGCGAGCGCCGCCGCGCGCAGCGCGACCGCGAGCAGCTGATCCGCGCGCAGGCGGCGCGCGCGCAGGCCGAGGCCGCCGCCGAGCGGCTGCGGATCATGCAGTCGATCGCCGTCGCCGCGCTGGGCGCGGAGGATCTCGCGCAATTGCTGGGCGAGCTGCTGGACCGGATCCTCGAAGCGCTCGACGTGGACCGCGCGGCGGTCGTGCTGACAGACGAGGCCCCCGCGGTCGTGGCGCGCGCCGCGGGCGGCGTCGACACCGTCGTCGCGCACGAGGCGCACGATCACCTCGACGATCTCGTCGAGCGCGTCGAGCGCGAGAACGGGCCGCTGATGATCGCCGATGTCGCCGCCGCCGGCCTGGATGCAAGCTCGCTCGGCCCGCCGATCTCGTCGCTGCTGGCGGTGCCGCTGTCCGACGGCGAGCAGGTCATCGGCTCGCTGCACGTCGGCACGCTGACACGGCGCGACTTCGACGCGGAGACCGTCGCGCTGCTGCGCCTGGCGGCCGACCGCGCCGGCCTCGCGATCGCGCGCACGCGCCTGTACGAGCGCGAGCGGGGTATCGCGAGCGAGCTGCAGCGCTCGCTGCTGCCCAAGGGGCTGCCGCAGGTGTCAGGCGTCGCGCTGGCGGCGCGCTACCTGCCGGGCGTCAACGGGACGACGGTCGGCGGCGACTGGTACGACGCGATCGCGCTGCACAGCGGCCGCGTCGCGCTGGCGATCGGCGACGTCGTCGGGCGCGGGATCTCGGCGGCGGCGACGATGGGGCAGATGCGCAGCGCCCTGCGCGCGATCCTCATGCAGGCCGACCATACCGGCGAGATGGGCGACCGGCTCAATCGGTTCGCGCACGCGCTCGGACCCGACGCCGTGATGACGACCGTCGTGCTGGCGATCTTCGAACCGGCGACGGGCACGCTGCGCTACACCAACGCCGGTCACCCGCCGCCGCTGGTCATCGGGCCGGATGGGACGGCCCGCTTCGTGACCGACGCGCCGTCGCCGCCGATGGGCGTGCTCGCCTCGCCGCGCTACCCCGAGCACGCCGTCGTGCTCGAGCCCGGGTCGACGCTCGTGCTCTATACCGACGGGCTCGTCGAGGAGCCCAGCGAGGTCCTCGACGTCGGCCTCGATCGCCTGCTGCAGGCGGGCCGCGGCGCCGGCGAGGACGTCGCCGCGACCTGCGAGCGGCTGCTGGAGCAGGGCCTGCGCGGGGGCAGCCGCTCGGATGACGTGACGCTGCTCGCGGTGCGGACGAGCGAGACGCTCGGCGAGCGCGTGGCGCTCGAGGTCTGCGGTCGGTCGGGCGGGCTCTTCGCCATGCGCCAGACGCTGCGCCGCTGGCTGACCGAGGCGCAGGCCGGCGAGGACGAGATCGAGGACATCATCATGGCCTGCAACGAGGCCTGCGAGAACTCGATCGAGCACGCCTACGGGTTCGGCGACGACCTGTTCGACGTCGTCTTCGAGCGCGACGGCGGCGAGGTCTCGATCAGCATCCGCGACAGCGGCACCTGGCAGCCGCCGCACGACGAGCCGTATCGCGGGCACGGCCTGCCATTGATCGGCAAGCTCATGGACTCCGTCGACGTGCAGCCGCGGCCCGGTGGCACGACGGTGCTCATGCGCCGGCGACTGCAACCAGGCGCAACCGCGGCGCGCGGCAGCGATGCGTCTGTGCAGGCGCGCGGGTCGTAGGCGCGTTCACCGCGCTACTCCACCGCGCGCGCGACGGCCCGCACGAACGGCGCCGCCAGTGGCTCCCCCCGCCGCACGGCCTCGGCGATCAGCAGCCCGACGACGACGTCCGCGACGTAGTGCTCGCCCAGGTACACGACGGCGAACGATGCCGCCGCGACGTAGCTCCAGCCCAAGGCGCCATACAGGCGGCTCACCTCCGACAGGCCCATCGCGGTGATCGCCGCCGAGGAGATGTGATCCGACGGCATCGAGCCCCACGGGTTGCCCGGCATCTTGTTGGCGTCCCCCGGAACCGGGCGCTTGAGCAGGTCGTAGACGACGAGCCGCGCGACGCGGTCGATCTCGCCGTTCATCCGCCCCTCCTTTTCGGATGCGAACCATGGCGGCGCCTCGGGGGCGAAGAAGTAGAACGGGCATGTCAGGTGGTAGGCCGCCGACAGCCGCGCTCCGGCGCGCGGGACGTACTCCTCGTGACGTGCCATCAGGTAGGCGAGCAGCAACTGCGGCACGAACCACGAGCCGTAGACGACCGTCACGACGCGATCGAGCATGTTGACCTCGCCGGGCGTGCGCAGCGCGCGCTGCAGCCGGACCCCGGGCGGCACGCCCAGGCCGACCGTGCTGTCAAAGCGGATCGGCTGGTCGATCCACAGTCGCCGGCGCAGCTTCTGCGGGTCGTCGTAGGGCAGCTCCCAGCCGAGCTTGAAGAGGTGCATGTAGGCGGCGGCGACGGCTGCGTAGCGCCGCCTGCCCTTCGGCACCACGATTGCGCACCCCAGTGGCGGTACGCAGCCCAGCGGCAGCGTCAGCGCCGGGTGCATCCCGATCCGCCGCCGCGCAGCGACCACGCCGACCGCCGCCGGCACCGCAGCGGCGGCCGCGACGCGCCACCCGCGGTGTGAGCGCAGCCGCCGGTTGACCGCGTCGGCGACGTCGCCGAGCAGGCGATCCAGCGACGGCGGCAGAAGGCCGTCAGGGCCCCGGCGGCGATAGGTGTCCGGCCGTGTGCGCATGACCGCAGCCTGCCACAGCGGGCCGGTCAGCGGCGACGCCAGCGACCTCCCGCCGCGACCTCGAGCGCCCGCGCCGGCGTGAGATGCGACAGCACGGTGCCGTCGCTGTCACACAGCAGCACCTCGACGCGCGCCGCCGACGCCGTGAGCGAGAAGCGCAGCGCGCGGCCGGACTCGTGCAGCTGCCGCGCGATCTCTCCCGCCGCCCGCGTGGCGAGGAGCGCTTCGGCGCACGGCTCGCCGGCAGGCTCTGCGTAGGGGTGATAGCCGTCCTCTGCAGACGACGGAGCGTCGGATTGCATGTCGGGTTCCTCCTGGTGAACAACGTCACCGTCATACCGACGGTGCTGCGTGACCCGGTGTTCGGCCCGCGCCGCGCGACCTTGACCTGCACGACGCCAATGGGGTCCAGGCCCCATGCGCGGCTCTTGGGCTGCCGCCCCCCGAACTGGCAGCCGCTCATTCTCCGCGCTCGGTGATCCGGGCGTGAGGGGTCCCGCGCACCGGATAAGCTGGGGCACGTGACCACCTTCGCAGAACTTGGACTGTCCCCCAGTACCCTCGAGGCGCTCGAGGACGTCGGCTACGAGAAGCCGAGCCCGATCCAGGAGCAGGCGATTGGGCCGATGCTCCAAGGCCGCGACGTCATCGGGCAGGCCCAGACGGGCTCCGGCAAGACCGCCGCCTTCGGACTGCCGATCATCGAGTACATCGACCCCACCGAGCCCGAGGTGCAGGCGCTGATCCTCACCCCGACGCGCGAGCTGTGCATCCAGGTCACACAGGCGATCCGGGCCTACGCGCAGCGCAAGGGAGCCGACGTCGTCGCCGTCTTCGGCGGCGCGCCGATTCGCACGCAGCAGGCCCAGCTCAAGGCCGGCGGGCACATCGTCGTCGGCACCGTCGGCCGTGTGCTGGACCTCATCAGCCGCCACTCGCTCGTGCTGGACTCCTGCCGCTTCGTCGTGCTCGACGAGGCCGACGAGATGCTCGACCTCGGCTTCCTCGAGGACGTCGAGAAGATCCTGCGCCTGACGCCCAACAGCCGGCAGACCGCCCTCTTCAGCGCGACGATGCCGCCGCCGATCCGCCAGCTCGCCGACAACTACCTCTACGACCCCGAGCACGTCAAGGTCCAGTCCGCGACGATGACCGTCGACTCCGTCGAGCAGTTCCAGGTCACGGTGAAGACCGCCGACAAGGCCGACAAGCTCGTCGAGGTGCTCGAGGCCGAGAAGCCCGACCAGGCGATCGTCTTCGCACGCACGAAGATCCGCACCGACCAGCTCTACAAGAAGATGAAGGACCGCGGCTTCAACGTGAAGGCGCTGCACGGCGACATGTCGCAGGGCTCGCGCGACGGCGTCATGCTCGGCTTCAAGGGCGGCCGCGTGCCGATCCTCGTGGCGACCGACGTCGCCGCCCGCGGCCTGGACATCTCGACCGTCACGCACGTCGTGAACTTCGACGTGCCGCGCTCGCCCGACGTCTACGTGCACCGCATCGGCCGCACCGGGCGCGTCGGCCGCGCGGGTCGCGCGATCACGTTCGTCGAGCCGCGCCAGGCGAAGGAGCTCGAGGCGATCGAGCGCCACACCGGCGTGAAGGTCTCGCCGTGGGAGGCGGGCGCGAAGGTCGAGCCGGCGCCGATCGTCGAGAAGCCGCGCCGCCACAGCAAGCCGCAGATCACGCGCAACGGCGACGAGGAGTACGCCAAGCTGATCGTCGCCGGCGGGCGCTCCGCCGGGATCGAGGTCGCCGACCTCGTCAGCGCCGTCACGCATGCGGCCGACATCGACGGCGAGGCCGTGCGCGACGTCAAGGTGCTCGAGCACTTCGCGTTTGTGTCGGTGCCCGCCATAGATGCGCAGCGGATCGCCGCGGCGGTCGACGGCGAGCGCGTGCGCGGGCGGCGCATCAGGGTCGAGCCGGCGAAGGTCTAAAAAGCCCGAGCAGACCCGCGGCGGATACATTGCGCGGGCGATGGCTGAACGCAACGTCCTCGGAGGCGACCTCGAACCCTGCGGCACCGACCCGATGACGGGCTTCTTCCGCGACGGCTGCTGCAGCACCGGCCCGGAGGATCTCGGCAGCCACACGATCTGCGCCGTCGTCACCGAGCAGTTCCTCGACCACCAGCGCAGCATCGGCAACGACCTCAGCACACCCGTGCCGATGTACCGCTTCCCCGGGCTCGTTCCCGGTGACCGCTGGTGCGTCACCGCGGTCAACTGGCTGCGCGCCCATGATGACGGCGCGGCAGCCTTCGTCGTGCTGGCCTCGACGCACGCGCGCGCGCTGGACATCGTGCCGCTCGAGGCGCTGCGCGAGCACGCCGTCGACGTCCCGACGGATCCAGGCGCACTGGGCTGACTGACCGCGCCGCGCGGACGGTGTGCGCGTTCTCACACTCCGCCCGGCCGCGGCGTGGTCGGCTGTTGTCGTGAGTGAGCTGATCGACGCTGTCGGCGCCGCCTGCCGGCGCCTCGCGCCCGCCGGCTGGGGCGACCTGCTCGGGGCGCACGGCCTCGACATCACGGCCGCCGACCTACGTGCGGAGCTGCTGCGCCCACTGCCGGACATCCGCCGCGAGGCACCGGGGATCGAGGACTTCGCGGCCGAGGCCACGCGCGCCGTCGAGCCGGGACGCCCGGCGCACAGCCTGCTGCTGCACGCGTTCGCGTCGCCGAACGTCGTCAGCGGCCCCGGCGGCGAGCCGCTGCGCGACTTTCCGACGCTCGACGAGATCGCGGCCGTCGAGAACCTCGTCTTCGGCATCCAGACGCCGTCGCTGGCGGAGATCGCGGCGCAGTTCCCGGGCACGCTGATGGCGATCGCCGTGTTCGCCGCCGAGTACCGCCCCGGGCCGGAGACCGTGCATCGCCGCCACGCCGACATGTGCCTGTCGCGCACCGGCGTCGCGCGCGTCGGGACATCCGACGCGCTCTACGACGGGGCTCGGCGCGGCTTTCTGCCCTTCGACGAGCGCGACGTGCACGCCTTCCGCGTGCTGCCGGCGCGCTATGACGCCTACCTCGCCGTCCAGCTGCGCGGGCGCTTCGAGCTCTTCGGCCCGATGAACTTCGACCTCGGCCAAGCCTTCGCCGCCGGCGTGGCAAGCGACGAGACGCGCAACTTCTGGGTTCCGGTGCACAAGCTCTTCAACGGTTCGGAATGCCTGCGTGGCCTGGAGCTGACCGTGGAGCTGACGGCCCATCACGTCAACGAGAAGCTGCGCCGCGTGCATCGCGAGCTGCGCCGGATCGGACACGACACCGGCTGGGAGGAGCCGCAGATCGACGGCCCGCCGTTCATCTTCACGGAGGGCATCGCGCAGTTCGCGCCGCAGCTGGGGCCGGGCCTGCTCGCACCGCTGGCGCATCCCCTCGTCGCGGAGGCCCGGCTCGACGGTGAGCCGGTCGACTTCATCGTCCCGCCGGACCCGCGCGGCGACTTCTCCCCGAGCCTGACGATCCACAGCGCCGGCCTGGCGCGCCACGCGCCCGAGTACGTCCACGTCCGTCACGCCGTCGACGAGGACGGCAACGTCGAGGATCTCAACGACGATCCCGGCGTCGTGCAGCGCGTCAACGCCGGCGGCTACCGCGCGCGCCACTATCTGGACTTCAGCGGCGACGGCTGGATCGCCGCCTCGTCCCCGCAGCTCGCCGTGCAGGTTCCGCGCAACGTGCCAGCGTACTCGCTCGTCACCGCACCGGACTTCTATCCCAACTGCGACCAACGCGAGCTCGTCGAGTGGTGGCTGCAGCGCGTGCCGACGGCGTTGCGCGAGCGCGTCTGGCAGACGCCTCCGCTGACGCTGTCGGACGAGCGCATCGCGCCGAACATCGAGCTTCCCGGATCGCGCTTTCGCGGCGAGGACGACACCGTGACGGCGATCGTGTCGCTGCCGCTGGCGGGCGTGCCGCAGCAGCGGCCGCTGGAGGTCGCCTCAACGCAGCGCCATGCGCACCTGCCCGATGGCGCGGCCGGCATCTTCGCGCCCGGCTGGGACACGAGCGTCGACGAGACGGGCGGCGTCACGCACCTCGCCGGCTATGGCCTGGGCTCGCCGTTTCCCGAGGACTCCAAGCTCTGCGCCGCGCTGTCCTCGTTCTGGCCGGCGGTCGCACCGGACGCCGGGCGCAGCTTCTCGCAGGTCTTCCCGACCGCGACGCCGCTCACCGACGCCGAGATCGGCAGCGTCGGTGACCTGCCGTGGGACGGCGTCGCCGGGCCGCGCGCGCTCGGCGACGACGTCGTCGAGTACGCCGCCTTCGACTTCGTCGACTACGTGCGCTCGGCGCTGGAGCACCGCTTCACGCTGGCCCTCACCGGGCAGGTCGACGTGGCCGAGTACCAGGCGCGGGTGCTCGTCGCGGCACGCGCGTACGTCGCGCTCGACGTCCCGCCCGACACGCGCCAGTGGAGCCTGCTGTCGTTTCGCGCCGTCGGCGATGGCGTGGACGCCGCCGAGCTCGCCGAGGCCCAGGCGCAGTCCCAGGTCACCCTGGGCGGCGCCCGCTTCCGGCTGGAGTTCGGGCGGCGGGCGTCGCAGGCGCCCGATCCGCAGGACCACCGCAAGGTGCGCGTGCAGCTCGCCGAGCGCGCCACGATGTTCGCGGGCGCCGAGCCGCAGCTGCTCGTCAAGCGCGCAGGCGGCGCATGGCAGGCCGTGCAGACGGTCTAGCGCTCGACGCCGACGTGGCGATCGTCGGGACCGGCCCGGCCGGCGCGGCGGCGGCGATCGCGTGCGCCCGCAGCGGGTTGCGCGTGGCGCTGCTCGAACGCAGCCGCCTGCCGCGCGAGCGACCCGGCGAGACGCTGCATCCCGGCGTCGAGGCGCCGCTGCGCGAGCTCGGGGTGCTCGAGCGCGTGCTCGCGGCGGGCCTGCCGCG
>CADCVQ010000123.1 GCA_902806175.1 uncultured Solirubrobacteraceae bacterium | reverse complement strand
GCGGGGGGGGCGCGGCGGGTGCGCTGGGGGGGGTCGCGCTGTATGTCGTCGCGGCGCTGCTGCGACCGGCCCGGCCGCGTGCGGACGTCGCGCGGCGGTCGCCGGTGGAGGCCCTTGGCGGGTAGGGCCCGGGCGGGCGCGGCGCGATCGGCGTGCGGGCGCGGGGTGGCGCGACGGGCGTGCGGGGCGTCGAATGTCCGGCGTGGGCGGCGGTTATTCGACACACCCCTCCCGGCCGGTGCCCGGCGAACCCGCCGCCTACGTCGCCGCCGCCGCCGCGCCCGCGTGCGCGTCGCCGTTCTCGCGCCGCAGCCCATCGGGGCGCGCCCTGATCCACAGCCAGGCGAGGCCGGCGATCATCATCACGATGCTCAGCAGCTGAGCCTCCGTGAGCCCCGCGAGCACCGGCTCGTTGCGGCGCACGAACTCGACGAGCAGCCGCTCCGCGCCGGCGAGGACGAGGTACAGGCCGAACAGCACGCCGGGGCGAAACGTCTCGCGCATGCGCCACAGCCACCAGCCGACGAGGCACATGGTGAGCGTCTCGTAGATCGGCGCCGGGTGCACGACGTCGTTCGTCGGGACCACGCCGTCGGGAAAGGCCATGCCCCACGGCAGGTCGGTCGCCGTGCCGTAGTCGCCGTCGCCCGAGACCTGGCAGCCGACGCGACCGACCGCGTAACCCAGCGCCAGCGCCGGCGAGCAGATGTCGAGCAGCGTGAGGTTGAACATCCCCTTGCGGTGGGCCCACAGCAGGACGCCCGCCGCGCCGCCCAGCGCGCCGCCGAACCAGACGAGCCCCGAGCCGCCGAACACGTTGGCGATG
This sequence comes from uncultured Solirubrobacteraceae bacterium, assembly GCA_902806175.1. Classification (GTDB taxonomy): domain Bacteria; phylum Actinomycetota; class Thermoleophilia; order Solirubrobacterales; family Solirubrobacteraceae; genus CADCVQ01. The sequence continues at coordinate 18,172 of CADCVQ010000123.1, read as the reverse complement.
ACGTCGTCTCGGACCTCGTCGAGGTTGCCGAGAACCCAGTACAGGCGCGCGCCGACGAGCCCGCCGATCAGCGCCGCGAAGACGATCTCGTAGGCCCAGTCCACCGGCTTGCCGAGCTCCTTCAGCCGACGGGCCACGATCGCCCCCGAGACGACGAACGCCAGGCCGAAGCACAGCCCGAACGTCTTCACGGGCAGGCCGAAGAGATCGATCTCGGGCTGCATCGGCCGAGATTAGGCGGTTTGGCTCTGCGCTCGCCGCACGCGCGGAGCTAAGGGTCGGCGCTACAGGTAGTTCAGCGGGTTCGTCGGCACGCCGTTGATGCGCACCTCGAAGTGCAGATGCGCGCCGAACGAGTTGCCGGTGTTGCCGACCGCGCCGATGACCTGGCCCTGGCTGACGCTCGCGCCGACGCTCGTGCCGAAGCGCGACTGGTGCGCGTAGCACGTCGACATCGTGGCGGTGTGCTGCACGCAGGTGTAGTTGCCATACCCGCCGGAGGCGCCGGTGCCCTGCATGAGCACGACGCGGCCCGCGTCGGCGGCATGGATCGGCGTGCCCTCGCCCGCGGAGATGTCGATGCCCGCGTGCAGCCGGCCCCAGCGCGGCCCGAAGGGTGAGCTGAGGGGGCCGTTGACGGGCCAGATCATGCTGCCGTTGCCGCGCTTGATCGGCAGGTCGCCGGCGTACTGGCCCTGCAGCGAGTTGAGCTGGCCCGCGATCTTGTTCGACGCCGCCTCGAGCCCGTCGACGTGATCCTCCAGGCGCTTGCGATCCTCGCGCACGCCGCCAAGCGCGGCCGCCTTGCCGTTCTTCGTGCGCGTGTAGCCCACGCGCGTGCCGATCAGCTCCATCTTCACGCCGGCGATCTCGTCGCGGCGCCGCTGGACGATCGCGGTCACCAGGCGCTGGCGCGCCTCGAGCCGTGCGAGCTTCTTCTCGCTCGTGACCGAGTCGCGCTTGGCGGCGCGCACGATCGTGACGATCTTGCGGTCCTGGTCGGAGATGCGCCGGATGAACTCCGTGCGCTCGAGCAGGTCGGCGAAGCCGTCGGAGTTGAGGATCACGGTGACGACGTCGGGCGGCTCGGCCTTGTAGATCTCGACGAGGCGCAGGCGCAGCAGCGCGCGCGTCTCGTCCAGGCGGGCGCGCAGACGCACGAGGCGGGCGCGCTCGGAGCGCAACTCGCCGCGCAGGCTCTCGAGCTCGGAGCGCTTGGCGTCGAGGTCGACCTGCACGCGCTGCTGGCGCGTCTGCAGCGTGCCGATCCTGCCCTGCAGGCGGCGGATGCGGCGGTTGTAGCCGGAGATCTGCGTCGTCAGGACGCGCTCGGTTCCCTTCTTGCGGCCGATCTTGTCGCGGGCGCGATCGATCCGCTGCTGCAGCTTGCGCAGCTCCTCCTGCTTGGACTGGCCGGACGACGACAGCGGCAGCAGCCCCCACAGCACGAGCGCCGTCGCCACGGCCGCCAGAAGAACGCGGACGCGCATACGGCCGGGAGTCTAGGTCGCGCGCCACATTCGGCGGGCCCGTGCAAGCCGTTTGTCAGAATGGATGCATGGCTGCCACGAAGACGACGTTCACACGCGACGCGGGACTGCAGTCGCGCATGCTGCTCACGCTGTTCCTGCTCGGCGCGCTGTACGTCGCGTTCGTCGGCGTGCTGTTCGCGGCCGGCGTCCAGGGCATCACGATCCTGCTCATCGCGGGCGGGTTCGCGGCGCTGCAGTTCTTCACCTCCGACAAGCTCGCGCTGCATGCGATGGGCGCCAAGGAGGTCAGCGCGCAGGAGGCTCCCGAGCTGCACTCGATGATCGAGCGCCTCTGCATCCAGGCCGACCTGCCCAAGCCGAAGATCGCCGTCGCCTACACCGAGATGCCCAACGCGTTCGCGCTGGGCAAGTCGCAGAAGAGCGCGACGGTCTGCGCGACGACCGGCATCATGAAGATGCTCTCGCCCGCCGAGCTCGAGGGCGTCATGGCGCACGAGCTCGCGCACGTCAAGAACCGCGACGTGGCGATCATGACGATCGCCTCGTTCTTCGCCTCCGTCGCGGCGATGATCCTGCAGTTCGGCTTTCTCTTCGGCGGCGGCGGTCACAGCGACGACGACGACGGCCCCGGCTTTCTCGTCATCCTGCTCGCGTCGCTCGTCGTCTACGTGCTGTCGTTCCTGCTCATGATGGCGCTGTCGCGCTACCGCGAGTTCACGGCTGACCGCGGCGCGGCGCTCGTCACCGGCCGGCCGAGCGCGCTGGCCTCGGCGCTGCGCAAGATCTCCTCGGGGATGGACCGCCTGCCCCAGCAGGATCTGCGCGTCGCCAACGAGCTGAGCGCGTTCTTCATCGCCTCGCCCAAGAAGATCATCGGCGGGCTGTTCTCGACGCACCCGCCGATGGAGAAGCGCATCGAGCAGCTCATGCGGCTCGAGGGCGAGCTGCAGCGCGGCACGCTCGCGGCGGCGTAAGCGGCCGTGGGCTTCCTGGACTCGATCCTCGGCGGCAAGAAGAAGCTCAAGGACCCGGCGCCCGACCGCCTCTTCGCGCTCTCGACGGCGTACGTCACGCTCTCGACGAGCCACGGGATCGACACGAAGGGCGCCGCGGCGATCGTCTTCCAGCCGCTGGCGACGGCCGACTTCGAGGCGATCGTGGCCGAGATGCAGGAGATCCTCAAGGGCACCGGCGAGGACACCGGCACGACGATCTCCAGCGAGGAGGACTCGCACGGCTACCGCTGGATCATCCTGCGCGATGACGACATCGAGGACCTCGTCGTCGGCGTCAACGCCGTCAGCGACGGCCTCATGGTCGGCGGCTACGGCGACCGCGTGCTCGCCGCGGTGTTCGCGTTCAAGGACGCCAAGGGCCGGTCGGTGTACTTCATCTACAACTACAAGCGCGGGCATTGGTATCCGTTCGTGCCCGCCGGCCAGCGCGACCGCGACGGCGAGCGCGAGCTGCAGATCAAGGCGATCATCGCCGACGAGCTGCCGATCGAGCCCGAGCTCGAGCGCTGGTTTCCGCTCTGGGGGATCCCGATCTAAGCGGTCAGTGCCGGTGGCCGTCGCCGCCGCGCGTGCGCTCGCGAAAGCCGCGCACCTTCGCGCGGTTGCCGCAGACGCGCATGTCGCACCAGACGGCGGAGCGGTTGCGCGACGCGTCGTAGAAGGCCCACTGGCACGTGTCCGCGGGACAGGCCTTCAGCCGCGGCCAGCTGCCGTCGGCGATCGCGCCGGCGACGATCGCCAGCAGGCGCCCGAGCGCGCCGTCGACGCCAGCCGCCTCGGGCGCCAGGCCCGTCTCGTCGGGGCCGGTGAAGCGCACGGTCAGGCGCGCGCGGCGCGCGGCCGCGTCGAGGATCTCGGCGAAGCTGTCGGCGAGCGGCTGGTCATGGTGTGAGAGCAGGTGCGCCCGCAGCGCCTCGCGTAGCTCGACCGCGTGGCGCAGGTCGCCGGGCGTCGCGCGCACGTCACGCTCGTCGCCGAGCAGCTCCTGATCGCCGAGCCAGGCGACGAGCTCGTCCGGCCCCGTCAGGAGCTCGATGTCGTCGTCGATGTCGCGCGTGTTGACGAACGCGCGCACCGTCTCGAGAGCACCTGGGGCGGGATTGGACATGACACCAGTGTAGGGGCTTGACAGGTTAGCTAACCGACTATAATCTGTAGATAGTTACAAGCGTTCGTGTCAGGGGGCCGCACCATGTTGCATCCGTCCACATTTGCCCAGTATGCAGGCCTGCGGTCGCGCCGCGAGCCGCGCGAGCGCCGCCGGGGCGCCGACGAGGCGGCGGTGCTCATCCGCGCGGCCGCCCCCGCGGACGAACCTGTGCTCGCGCGCCTCGCCGCGCTCGACGAGCGCCCCGAGCTGCCACGCGGCGAGCGGCTGATCGGCGAGCTCGGCGGCCGCGTCGTCGCCGCCCTCGACGTGTGCACCGGCCGCGCCGTCGCCGACCCGTTCGCGCCGACGAGCGGCGTCGTCGAGCTGCTCGGGCTGCGCGCAGCGCAGGTGCGGCGATGATCGTCGCGCTCGACGAGATCCCGCGCGCGGCGCAGCCGTGCGACCCGTCGCTGGACTGGCGCCCCGTGCGCGATCACCTGGGCATCAGCTCCTTCGGCGTCAACGCGTTCCTCGGCGCGAGCGCGGGCGACCGTGTCGTCGAGCTGCACGACGAGACCGGCGGTCACGAAGAGCTCTACGTCGTCGTCCGCGGCGCCGCGCGCTTCGTCATCGACGGCGAGGAGCGCCAGGTGCCGGGCGGCAGCATGGTGCTCGTCGCGCCCGGCACGCGGCGCGAGGCGTTCGCGTCGGCGCCGAACACCGCCGTCCTCGTGATGGGCGGCGAGCCCGGCTCGCATCCCGTATCGGAGTGGGAGGCGCGCCAGCTGGACCTCGGCAGGCGCGCCTGACAGACGCCGCCGTCAGTCCGGGATCAGCCCGTCGCCGCTGAAGTCGGCAGCCGCCTCGGCCATCGACGTGTCGGCCGGCGGGACGATCACGTCGGAGGTCTCGAGCACCTCGTCGCCGAGGTGCTCGCCCTCCGCGCGGATCACGTCGAGCATCTCCTCGAAGGACGCGTGGAAGGCATCCTCGTCGTCCTTCTCGACCGCCGCCACCACGGCGTTGTCGAGTTCGTTGACGCGCTCGTGCACCTCCTCGGGCAGCCGGTACTGGCCCTCCCCCATGATCCGGACGATCACGGCTTGGGACCTTCGCCGGAGCCCGACTCGAGCTCCGCGGGCGCGGGCGCGCTGCCCTGGCCCAGCTCGGCCTTCAGCTTGGCGAGCTCGTCGTCGACCATCCCGCCGGCGCCGAGCTGCGCGAGCTCGCGGTCGATGTCGTCCTGGCCGCTGCCCAGCTGCGTGAGGTCCTCGAAGGTCCCCGCCGCCTCGAGCTCCTCGACCGCCGATGCCCGCGCGCGCATGTCCTCGGTCTTGTCGACCGCGCGCTGCATCGCGAGCCCGACGTCGGCCATCTCCTCGCCCACGCCGCTGGCGGCCTCGGAGATCCGCACCTGTGCCTCGGCGGCGGAGTACTGCGCCTTGATGACCTCTTTCTTGGTGCGGAAGGACTCGATCTTGTGGCGCAGACGCTTCTCGGACTCGGTCAGCTTGTCCTGCTGGGACTGAAGCTCGGCGACCTGCTGGTCGAGCGACTGCAGCTCGGTCTGCGCGAGCTGCTTGCGCTCCAGGGCCGTCCGCGCCAGCTCCTCGTTGCCCGCGGCGAGCGCCTGGCGCGCCTGCGTGTCGAGCTTGACGACGGACTGCTCGAGCTTCTGGGCCTGCATCCCGAGCCGCTTCTTTGCGGTGACGACGTCGGCGATGCCCTTCTTGACGCCCTGCAGCGACTCGAGCTGGCGCTGATAGCTGTAGTCGAGCGTCTCGCCCGGGTCCTCAGCCCTGTCGAGCAGCCTGGAGATCTTCGCTTTGATGACGGTGGACATCCGCCCGGCGTTGCCGGCCATCGTGCCTCCTCGGGGGTGGTGGTCAGGACTTTCTAGCACGCGGGCGATGCGCGCCCGCGCAGCCTGCGTGCGAGCGCGAGCGCCACGAGCGCGGCGAGAGCCGCGAACGCCCACCACGGGTACCCCGGCGGGCGCGCCGTGCACGAGCGCGCTGCGGCGTGCCACGCGGCCGGCGCGCGCCAGCGGCGGTCCTCCTGAAAGCGCGGCCCGACGGGGCTGGACTGCTCCACCGGGTTCCACCACGCCGCGCGGCTGGATCCCCAGCGCCGCGGCGACGCCACCCAGGCCGGGCGGGCGTCCTCGATGACGCGCAGAGCCGGGCGCACGCGCGCACCGTCGCCGCGCGCCTCGTCGTTGGGATCGGGCCACGGCCGATCGTGCGTGCCGCTGCGCGGATAGGTCGCATGCGACGCGTGCGCGACGTAGGCGACCGGTGCCGCGCCGGCGTGCCGGACGTCGCCCCAGGCGCAGGCCTGGCGCCACGAGTGCTGCGCGAACGTCACGACCTGCGGCTGCCCGCGGGCGCCGAGGCCGACCTGCAGCATCTCCCAGTCGCCCTCGTGGCGGCCACTGCGCACGATCCCGCCTACCCCACGCGGCGGCGCGCGATACGCGGGCGGCGCAGATCGAGGGGTGGCGTTTCGCGGAGGGTCTGACCGCTAATGTGCCGCGCGATGCCCAGCCCGAGGCTCGCCGCCCTGCTACTCGTCGCCGCGCTCGTCATGGCCGGCTGCGGGCGCGAGGTGCGCTCCGACGACCCGGCGCAGCCCGCGCTGCTGGCCCCGCCCAGCAAGCAGAAGGAGCACCTCGGCTTCCCCGAGACGGCGACGAAGAACACGACCCGCGTGCCCGCGACAGACGCGACGCAGCTTGCCGCCGTCGTCGCCCGCACCGTCTTCCCCGACCCGGCGCGCAAGCCGAGCGCGGTCACGATCGTCGACTCGAGCGACTGGCGCGTCGCGATCGCCGCCTCGGCGCTGATGGCGGCGCCGTTTAAGTCGCCGATCCTCTTCAGCGACGGCACGAACCTGCCCGCGCCGTCGCAGTCGGCGCTCGACAAGCTCGCGCCCGAGGGTGCGAAGGCCGCCGGCAAGGCGCAGATCATCCGCGTCGGCAACGTGGCGCGCCCGGCGGGCTACAAGACGACCGACCTGCGAGGCGGCAATTCGCTCGCACTGACGCGCGCGATCGCCGGCCTGATCCGCTCCGCGCGTCCGCGCGTCGCGTCGAGGATCATCATCGCCAGCGCCGACGACCCGTCCTACGCGATGCCTGCCGCCGGCTACGTGGCCAAGACCGGGGATCCGGTTCTCTTCGTGAAGAAGGACGAGATCCCGCCCGAGACCCGCGCGGCGCTGGCGGCGCTCAAGGGCCTGGCGAAGCCGCGGATCTACATTCTCGGCCCGTCCAAGCTCATCTCGCCGGCCGTCAGCAGGCAGCTCAAGCGCTTTGGCGGCGTGCGCCGCCTCGGCGGCCAGGACCCTGTCACGAACGCGATCGAGTTCGCGCGCTACCGCGGCGGCGAGTTCGGCTGGGGCGTCTCGACCCCGGGCCACGGCATGGTCTTCATGCGCACCGGCCTGCCGCTGTTCGCGGCGGCGGCGGCACCGTTGTCGGGCTCGGGCAGCTACGGCCCGCTGTTTCTGCTCGACGACGCGGTCCGCCTGCCCCAGCCGCTGCAGAGCCAGCTGCTCGACACCCAGCCCGCGTACCGGACCGACCCCGTCGCCGGGGTCTACAACCACGGCTGGATCATCGGCGCCAGCAAAGCGATCTCGGTCGCCGCGCAGGCGCGGATCGACGCGCTGCTGGAGATCGCGCCCGAGCAGCTTCCGGGTAATCTGGACTCGGCGGACGATGAGTCAAGCTGAGCACCCCGACCGGCTGCGCGCCGACCACCAGGTCACGCTCGACGACGTGCGCCAGCTGATGGGCGCCTCGACCCCGCACTTCGCGCTGCAGCTGCGCAACCGCATCGCCAAGCTCATCCGCGGTCTGCCGGCGGGACACCCGGCCCGGATCGAGGGCGAGCGCGAGATCGCGCGGCTCACGCGGCTGGGGTTGGACGGCGAGGTCCGCGGACATGCCGCGGATCCCGGGATGGACACGCTGGCATCCGTCTCGCACACGGGCGACCCGCAGGGGCCGAGCTCCGCGCACTGAGACCGGCGAGCGCCGTCCTCGGCGCTCTTACAATCCACCTGACGATGGCCGAGCCTGTGACGACCCCCGCGGGGATCGACGGCAGCACGCTGCCGGGCCCCTACGGCGTCGGGCGCTACGCCGCCGGGCTGCGCGACTTCCTGCGCGAGCGCCCGCGCGTGCAGCTCTTCGGCGAGGTCTGGAACCTGCGCCTGAGCCGCGCGAAGGTCTACCTCGAGCTGCGCGACGGCGAGGGCGCGCTGCCGTGCTCGATGTGGCGCAACGACTTCGACGCGCTCCGGCTCGGCGAGGGCGCGCTCGGCGACGGCGCCCAGGTCGTGATCGCGGGCGGGCTGGACTACTACGCGGGCAGCCGCACCTCGTCGCCGGCGTTCACGTTCGCCGTCAGCGGGCTGCGCGTGGCCGGCGAGGGAGACCTGCTCGCCCAGCTGGACCGGTTGCGCAAGACGCTCGACGGCGAGGGGCTGTTCGCGCCGCAGAAGCGCCTGTCGCGCCCGGCGCTGCCGCGCACGATCGGCGTCGTCACGGGCGAGGGCGGCAAGGCGCGCGACGACGTCCTCGCCGGACTGCGCCGGCGCGGCTGGCAGGGCCGCCTCGTCTGGGCGTTTGCGCCCGTCCAGGACCGCCACGCCGCGCCGCGGATCACCGCCGCGCTGCAGGACCTCGCCGCGACCGGGGAGGTCGACGTGATCGTCGTCGCGCGCGGCGGCGGCTCGCTCGCCGACCTCTTCTGCTTCTGCGACGAGACGTTGTGCCGAACGGTCGCGCTCCTCAACGTCCCCGTCATCGCCTCCGTCGGCCATCACACCGACCGCACCCTGATCGACGACGTCGCGGCGCTGTCGTGCTCGACGCCGACGCACGCCGCCGAGTCCGCCGTCCCCGTGCACTGCGCCGAGGCCCGCGCGGAGGTCCTGACGATGACGCGGCGCCTGGGCGTCCACGCGCGCCGCGCGCTGCTGCACCGCGCGCAGACGCTCGCGCGGTTGTCGCGCGCGCCCGGCGAGCACATCGCCGGCGAGCGGCGGCGCCTGCACCAGCGCATGCGCGAGATCCGCGCCGCCGGGCGCCGGCGCGTCGAGCGCGAGCACGGCCGCACCGCGCGCAAGGCGCTCGTCCTGGATCGCAAGGCGGTTGCCGCTGCCGGCGACGCGCGCGGCGCGACGCGCCTCAGCGCGCTCGCGATGGCGCTCGCCGCGCACGATCCCGACCGCACGCTCGAGCGCGGCTACGCCCTCGTCACCGACCGTGCCGGCGAGGTCGTCACCAGCGCCGCCGGCGCGCGCGACGCGGGCGAGGTGCGGCTGCGCTTCGGCGACGCTGCGGTGGATGCGACGATCGGTGCCGACGATGACTGAGCCGCAGAGCTATGAGCTCGCGACCGCGCGCCTGGAGGAGATCATCAAGCGCTTGGACTCCGGTGCGGCCGGCCTGCGCGAGACGCTCGAGCTGTGTCGCGAGGGCCGCACGCTCGTCGAGCTGTGCGCCGCCGAGCTCGAGGCCGTCGGCCGCGGCCTCGAGGAGCTGCGCCTCGACGACCTCGTGGCGCGGCTGGAAGCCGGCGCGGGCGCCGGCTAGAGGGCCTCGCGCAGCACGTCGAAGGCCGGCCGCGCCGTGCCGTCCGGTGCGACGAGGCCGGCGTCGAAGCGGGCCTTGCGATCTGCGCCCGTCCAGTTGTAGAGGTAGATCCGTTTGACGCGGGGGTTGTCGCGCGCCTGCTTGATCGCGTAGGCCGTCGCGCGCGCGGCGCGCTGCTCGTCGCGCGGGAAGTTGCGACCGAACTGCACGAGGCCGCCGGTCTCCGTGAGCCAGATCTCGCCCTTGACCGTCGCGAGCATGTCGCGCAGCCCCGACGAGCGGAAGCGGTTGGTGTCGGAGTAGTTGTGCAGACCCCAGATCGCGGGCGCGCCGGCGAGGTGGCGCCGGTAGGTCTTCAGGTAGCGCACCATGCCACGCTGGTCGAGCACGTCGCCGGCCAGCACGACGCACGTCGGGCACGCGGCCCGCATGGCGTTGTAGTACTGCGCCGCGCGCCGCGGGGCGTTGAACGTGGGCTGGCTGTTGTGGTTGATCTCGTTCCACGGCGCGAAGACCCGCACCTCGGGGAACATCTGCCGGAAGGACGCGACCGCGGAGCGGTACTCGGCCACGCTGGGCAGCTTGCTCGGCGTCTCGCGCGAGTGGCCGAAGGTGATGAACGGCTCCGAGCCGGTGCGCCGGGCTCCGGCGAGCCAGACGGTGACGAGGTCACGCTCGATGCGCCTGCGCGCCGCGTCGTAGGGAACGACGAGGCGCACATGCTTCACGCCCAGGCGCGCGAAGCGCGTGTCCTTGAACATCGCCGCCTGCTGCTCGCCGATGCCGATGATCGGTCGGTGCGTGCCGCGCCGGCGCTTCGGCGCAGCGGGCTTCGGCGCCGCTGCGGGCTTTGCGGTGGTCCGCGCTGGCGAGGTCGCGGTGGCGGTCGCGGGCGCCGCGGTCGTCGCGGGCTGCTCGCCGGTGGCCGCCCGCTCGGCGTCCTCGTCATCACTGCCGCAGGCGGCGAGCACCAGCGCGAGCGCGACGAGGAGGGCGATGAGGAGCGGTGGCTTCATGCGTGTTCTCGGGGCAGCAGGCGCCGGCTCAGCGGCGCAGCGGTCACGCCGTGGACGACGATCGAGGCGACGACGCAGGCGGTGACGGTCCAGAACAGCGACCGCGCCTCGTCGACCGGCAGGATGCCCAACCCCAGCGCAACGGCCACGTAGTACAGCGAACCGATGCCGCGCACGCCGAACCAGCCGATGAAGGCGCGCTCGCGCAGGGGCGTGGGCGAGCCGGCGAAGGCGACCGCCGTCGCCAGCGGGCGGATGACGAGCAGCAGCACCGGGACGAGCAGCCAGCCCGCCGCCTCGACCTCGCGCAAGCCCGTCAGCGTGATCAGCGAGCCGAGCAGCAGGATCAGCCCCAGCTCGCAGAACTTCTCGATGACCTCGGCGCCGTCGTGCACGCGGCGGTTGAGCTCGTGGCCATGCTCGTAGTTGCGAAATGCCACGCCCGCCGCGAACACCGCGAGAAAGCCGTAGGCGCCGGCGACCTCCGTCAGCCCGTAGACGAGCAGCACGGCGGCGATCGCCACCCAGCCGTCGAGCGCCTCGATCATGAGCCGGCGCTCACGCAGGCGCAGGATGCTGGCGGCGATCGCGTAGCCGCCGGCGGCGCCGAGCGCGGTTCCAACGAGCACGGCGTATGCGACGTCGGCGGCGATCCACTCCGCCAGCCAGCCCGAGCCGCCCTGCGCCGCGACGAACGCGCCGAGGAACACGAACGCAAAGGCGAGGCCGTCGTTCAGCCCCGCCTCCGCTGTGAGCGCGAAGTTCGGGACGTGCTCCTCCTCGTCGCCCGGCGGCCCCACGCCGACGTCGCCGGCGAGCACCGGGTCTGTCGGCGCGAGCGCGGCCCCGAGGATGATCGCCGCGCCGAGCGACAGCCCCATCACCCCTGCGCCGAACAGCGCGACGGCGGCGATCGTCAGCGGCATCACGAGGCCGAGCAGGCGCGCGACGGGGCCCCACATGCGCCTGTCGAACGCCCGCTCGAGCTTCAGCCCCGTCCCGAACAGGGCGACGATCACAGCGAACTCCGCAAGGTGCTCGAGCAGCGTCGCGTCCTGCAGCGGGTCGATCCAGCGCACGTCGAGCAGCTCGATCATCGTCGCCGCGGCGAGCCCGAGCCCGAGGTAGATGAGGCTCGCCGAGAACGCCCGCTCGCGCTGGTGTGACAGCGCGCCGACCGCCGCGAACACGGCGACGCCCGCGAAGGCGAGACCGATCGCGTAGGGGTCGGCGAAGGAGAAGCCGCGTTCGGCGCCGAGCGGGAGCACCCGCGCAGGTTAATCCGGGGTGCGGGCGATAGATTCGACGCGATGAGCACCTACGACCGCGTCGCCGATCTGCCGCTGCGCATCGAGGGTTACGACCTCGAGGGCCTCGTCCAGGACGTCTCCAGCGACTTCGAGCGCAAGACGACGATCATCCGGCTGCGCGGCGATGGCGAGGAGGGGCTCGGCGAGGACGTCGTCTACGACGCGGTCGACCACGAGATCGCGCAGCGGGCGGGCCCGGTGCTGGACGTCGCCGGCGACTGGACGATGCGCTCCTTCTCCGAGCACCTGGCGGGCCTGCAGCTCTTCGCCGAGCCGGCGCAGCGCGACGTCTCGCAGCTGTACCGCGTCTGGGCGTATGAGTCGGCGGCGCTTGACCTCGCGCTGCGCCAGGCGGGCGAGCCGCTGCACGCCGTGCTCGACCGCGAGCCGCAGCCGCTGACGTTCGTCGTGTCGCTGCGCCTCGGCGAGCCGCCCTCGCTGGAGCCCGTCACGCGCCGCCTGGCGCGTTACCCGACGCTGCGCTTCAAGCTCGACCCGACGGTCTCATGGGATGACGAGCTGATCGCCGGCCTGCTCTCCACGGGAGCGGTCGACTCCGTCGACTTCAAGGGCCTCTACGTCGGCACGATCGTCGACCAGCCGGCCGATCCGGCGCTGTATACCCGCGTGATCGAGGCCTTTCCCGACGCCTGGATCGAGGACCCCAAGCTCACGCCGGAGATCGACGCGCTGCTCGCGCCCCACCGCGAGCGGATCACCTGGGACGCGAACATCCACTCGATCGAGGACATCGAGGCTCTGCCGTTCGCGCCGCGCATGGTCAACCTCAAGCCCTCGCGCCTGGGCGCGATCAAGCCGCTGTTCGACGCCTACGACTACGCCGAGCAGCGCGCGATCGGCGCGTACGGGGGCGGCCAGTTCGAGCTCGGCGTCGGCCGCGGGCAGATCCAGTACCTCGCGTCGATCTTCCATCCCGACACGCCGAACGACACCTCGCCATCCGGGTTTCACGTGATGGACCCGCCGCCGGGCCTGCCGTCCAGCCCGCTGGCGCCGGCGCCGTCGGCGACCGGCTTTCGCTGGGGCTAGCGGGTCGTCCAGTAGCCGCCCCGAACAGCACGAAGCCCGGCGCATGGCCGGGCTTCGAGGGGGGTGGTGCGGGTTCGGGAACTTCCCGCGTTGGGCGCTATATGCCCCTTCTGCCGTAACCGTAGCCGCCCGTGCCGATGCCGCTGACGAGGACGAGAACCGCGGCGATGATGGCGATGATCACGGGAAGACCGAGCACGAGGCAGACCCAGTAGACGAGCGCTGCAAGCACGATGGCGATCAGGATTCCGATCATGGGGTGATACTCCTCCTTGAGTGAAACGGGCGGTTGCCTGTTTCGTTACCCACGGCCCCCGCCCGTCCAGTCCGATATGGACGGTTGTACGGCGTTTTCTCAGAGGTCTCTCATACGCGCTGGATGAGCGTCCCGGTGCCCAGCCCGCCGCCGCAGCACATCGTCACAAGGCCGGTCTCCTTGTCGGAGCGCTCGAGCTCGTGCAGCAGCGTCGTCAGCAGCCGCGCGCCGGTCGATCCGAGCGGGTGGCCGAGTGCCATCGCGCCGCCGTTGACGTTGACGCGGTCCATGTCGGGATCGAGCTCGCGCCGCCAGGCCGCCACGACCGGCGCGAACGCCTCGTTGATCTCGATCAGGTCGATGTCGCCGATCGTCATCCCGTTGCGCGCCAGCAGCTTGCGCGTCGCCGGGATCGGGCCCGTGAGCATGATCACCGGGTCGACCCCCACGGTCGTCTGGTCGACGATCCGCGCCCGCGGCCGCAGGCCCAGCGCGTCGGCCTTCTCGCGCGACATCAGCAGCACGGCCGCGGCGCCGTCGGAGATCTGCGACGAGGTGCCGGCCGTGACCTTGCCGTCCTGCTTGAACGCCGGCTTGAGCTGCGCGAGCGCCTCGAGGCTCGTGTCGGGACGGATGCCCTGGTCGACGTAGCGCGTGTCGCCGTTGGTCGCAAACGCGACGATCTCCTGGGTGAAGCGGCCCTCCTCGGTCGCCTGGTGGGCGAGCCGGTGCGAGCGCACGGCGAGCTCGTCGAGCTCTGAGCGGGGGATCTCCCACGTGTCGGCGATCAGCTCGGCGCTGAGACCCTGCGGGATGAGGTCGTACTTCTCCATCAGGGCCGGGGGGAACGGCGTGCCGACCTGGTCGACGAGGCCGAAGGCCACGCCCATCGGGATGTGCCCGAGGTGCTCGACGCCCGAGCCGATGACGACGTCGTGGACGCCCGCCGCGATCAGCGCGGCGCCGAAGTTCACGGCCTGCTGGGCGGAGCCGCACTGGCGATCGACGGTCGTCGCGGCGGTCTCGATCGGCAGCCCGGCCTGCAGCCACGCGTTGCGCGCGACGTTGAAGCCCTGCTCGCCGATCTGCTGCACGCAGCCGGCGATGACGTCCTCGACCTCGGCGGCGTCGATTCCCGCCCGCTCGATGACCCCGGTGTAGCACCGGCCGAGCAGCTCGTTGGGGTGCGTGTCCTTGTAGTAGCCCTTCTCGGGATGGCCGCGGCCGATCGGCGTGCGTACGGCGTCGACGATGACGACCTCGCGACCCTGCTGTGCGTTCATGCCGTCTAAGGTACCCGACCGATTGGTCAGTCAAAGCGGGAGGAGCGGCCGTGCAGGAGAAGCTGGGCATCGCTGGGAGCGGCGCGATCGCGACCGGTCTGGCGGCGTGCGCGACAAAGACACCCGGGCACCTGTTGTGGGCGCGCTCGGACGCGTCGGCCGCCCGCGCGGCGAAGGCGATCGCGAAGGCCTGCGAGCGCCTCGGCGACGGCTTCGACGCCGCCAACGTGACCATCACGACGGATCTGCAGGCGCTCGCCAACGCGACGTTCCTCGTCGAGGCGATCGCCGAGGACGCGGCGCTCAAGAGCGAGCTGCTGGGCTCACTCGGCGAGCTCGCGGCCGCCGACGCGGTCATCAGCACGACGACGTCGTCGCTGTCGGTCAGCGAGCTGGCGGCGGCGTCCGGGCGCGCCGACCGGTTCGTCGGGCTGCACGTGTTCAACCCGGTCCCGCGGATGAAGCTCGTCGAACTCGCCTATCCCGATGGCGCGACCGCTGCGACGCGCGAACGCGCCACCGCGCTGTGCGTCGCACTCGAGAAGCAGCCCGTCGACGTGCCCGACCTGGCCGGCTTCGTCGTCAACCGCCTGCTGTTTCCGTATCTGTTCAGCGCGGTCGACTTCATGGAGCGGACGGGCCTGCCGCCGGCCTCGATCGACACGTGCATGCAGCTCGGCGCGGCGCACCCGATGGGGCCGATCGCGCTGCTGGACTACATCGGGCTCGACGTGTCGGTGGCGATCGGCGACGCGATCGGCGCCGACGTCCCGCAGTCGCTGCGCGACCTCTGCGCCGACGGCGTGCTGGGCCGCAAGACGGGCCGCGGGCTGTACCCGCCGGAGTTCTACGCGCGCTGAGCGGCCTCAGACCCATGACGGACCCGCGAAGCGCGGGCCCGTCATGTTTCTGCGTGCGAGTGGACCCACCCCGGCTCCAGCTCGCGAACCTCCGCCGTCCCACGGGCGGGGGTGTAGGTCCTCAAACGCACGCCCGCCGGCGAACTTGCGCCAACGCGAGCAGAAAATCCAGACGAGCTACGCGTTCTGCGTCTCGTCGTCGCGCGCGACCTCTTGGCGGCGACGCTCGCGGATGCGGACGGCCTCGATGCGGTTCTCGCGCACCGATTCGACGCGGATCGAGTAGCCGTTGGCGGTCACGGTGTCGCCGCGCTTGGGCAGCCGTCCGAGCCTGTCGAACACGAAGCCGCCGATCGAGTTGTAGGCGTCGCTGTCGGCGGGCAGCTCGAGGTCGTAGTCGGCGAGGTCGGTGATCGCGACATGGCCGCGCACGTACCAGTCGCCGTTGGCGAGCTGGCGCACGTCGCCGCCGGCGGGGTCGGTCTCGTCGTCGATCTCGCCGACGACCTCTTCGATGATGTCCTCCACGGTGACGATCCCGGCGACGCGGCCGTACTCGTCGACGACGACCGCCATCGTCGAGCGGTTGCGCTGCAGATCGGCGAGCAGGTCGTCCAGCGGCTTGGTCTCGGGCATGATCGGCACCGGCCGGACGGCCGCCTCGATCGGCGCCTCGGGCCCGTCGGCCATGAGGATCCGCGCGAGCGAGTTTGAGTGCACGACGCCGCGGACCTTGTCGGGGTTGTGGTCCTCGGTCACCGGCATCCGCGTGTGGCCGGTCGAGATGCAGCGGCGCAGCGCGGTGCCGACATCCTCGGAGATGTCGACCGTGACGACCGCCGGGATCGGCGTCATGACCTGGCGCGCCTGCTGCTCGTGCAGGTGAAAGACGCCGGTCAGCATGCCGGCCTCGCCCGGGTCGAGCTGCCCGCCGGCATGCGCCTGGGCGATCATCGCGCGCACCTCCTCGGGCGTCGAGCCCTCCTCGAAGTCGGCGTTGCCCTTGATGCCGAGCGGGCGCAGCAGCGCGTTGGAAGCCATGTTGAGCAGGTGGATGAACGGCCGCATGACCTTGTTGAAGACGTTCAGCGGCCGCGCCACCCAGCGCGCCACCCGCTCGGCGTTGACGATCGCGTAGATCTTCGGAACCTGCTCGCCGGCGGTGATGTGGCCGGTCGTGACGAGGATGTAGGCGATGGCGATCGCCAGCGGCGCGGCGACGGCGTGGGCAAGGTCCTCGAACAGCGGCTCGACGAGGTCGGCGATCGCGGGCTCTCCGAGGAAGCCGATGCCCAGTGAGGCGAGCGTGATCCCGAACTGGCAGGCCGACAGGTACTCGCTGAGATCGTCGAGTTGGGCGAGCACGAGCCGCGCGCGACGGTCGCCGCCGTCGACGAGCTCCTCGATGCGCGCGCGCCGCGAGCGCACGAGTGCGAACTCCGCCGCGACGAAGAACGCGTTGGCGAAGATCAGCACGACGACCGCGCTGAGCAGGAGCGCGGTCAAGAGGCGCGGACGGGGCCGCGCCTAGGGAGTCGGCCGCGACTTCGAGGAAGGTCGTCGTTCATTGACGCTGCGCCAGAAACCGTAGCAGGGGTCGCAGCGTCGTTTGCATGGATGTTGCGGCGTGGCACGTCAGGACGCGTCGGCGACGAGCCCGTCGATCCTCCCCGCGAGCGCGAAGTCGTTCTCCGTGATGCCGGCCGCGGAGTGCGTCGACAACGTGAGCCGCACGTGCTTGTAGTCGTGGATGAGGATGTCGGGGTGATGGTTTGCCTCGTTGGCGGCGTCCGCGACGGCGTTGGCGAGCGCCATCGCCGAGTGAAAGCCCTTGCATTCGACGTCGCGCACGATGCTGTCCCCGTCACGCCGCCATTGCATGCTCGCCAGCCGCTCGTCGATCTCGGAATCGCCCAGCCGTGCCATATTCTCCTCATGCGGATCGTGAGCCTTGTGCCACACGCTACCGAGCTGCTCTTCGCCCTCGGACTGGGCGACGACGTCGTCGGCGTGACGCACGAATGCGACTACCCAGACGAGGCGCAGGACCTCCCCCAGGTCACGCGTGACGTGCTGGAGCCAGGCCTTGGCCCGGCCGAGATCGATGCCGCCGTGCGCGCCCGCACGGTGGCGGGCGAGTCGATCTACGCGCTCGACGACGAGCTCGTGCGCGAGCTCGAGCCCGACCTCATCGTCACGCAGGCGCTGTGCCACGTCTGCGCGGTCTCCGTCGAGGAGGTGCAGGCGCTGGCGCAGTCGCTGCCCGGGCCGCCGCGCGTCATCTCGCTGGACCCGACGACCTACGGCGAGACGGTCGGCGACGTGCGCACGATCGCGCAGGCGACGGACTCCAAGGACGCGGCCCTGGACCTGATCGCGCGCACCGCCAGGCGCGCCGACGTCGTGCGGCTCGCGGTGCGCGGGGCGCCGCGGCCGCGCGTGGCCGCCCTGGAGTGGCTGGACCCGGTCTTCGTCGCCGGGCACTGGACGCCGCAGCTGATCGAGATGGCCGGCGGCGAGGACGTGCTCGGCTTCGCCGGCGAGCCGTCGCGCCAGGCGACCTGGGCGGAGGTCGCCGCCGCGCAGCCCGAGGTCGTGATCGTGATGCCGTGCGGCTACGACGCGGCGCGCGCGCTCGTCGAGGCCGAGGAGTTCGGTGAGCGGCTGCGCGGGCTGGGCGCCGACGAGGTCGTCGCCGTCAACGCGTCGGCGTACTTCTCGCGGCCCGGGCCGCGGCTCGTCGACGGCCTCGAGCTGCTCGCGCACATCCTGCATCCCGACCGCGCGCCGCAGGCGCCGGCCGAGGCGCTGGTCGTGGAGCTGTAGGTAGTGGCCGCCCCCGCAAGTACGCACCGTGCCAGGCGGTCGCTGATCACCGCCTGGCGGCGTCCTCGCTCAGTCATGGGCCTGGAGGCCCACTCCTTCACTGCGTCCTTGCCAGCCGGCGCCAGCGATCGCCTGGACAGGGCACGTACCTACGGGGACGACCACTAGCCCTGCCGGCGGCTCCTCGGACGATCCTGTTCCTGCACTCCTCGGCGGGGCGCTACGGCGCCGACCGCCAGCTGGCGCTGCTCGCGGGCGGTCTGGACCGCGCGCGCTACCGCCCGCTCGTCGTGCTCGCGATGGACGGCGCCCTGCGCCGCGACCTGCAGGACGCCGGCGTCGAGGTGCTCGTGCGCCCGCTCGCGGT
>CADCVQ010000122.1 GCA_902806175.1 uncultured Solirubrobacteraceae bacterium | reverse complement strand
TCGACTTGCCGGCGCCGTTGGGCCCCAGAAAGCCGGTCACGCGCCCGGCGTCGACCGTGAAGGACAGGTCGTCGACCGCGAGCGTCTCTCCGTATCGCTTGGTCAGTCGCTCGACCGTGATCTCGGCCATCGCGACACCCTAGTAACTCGTCAGGCGGCGCGACCCGCTAGTGGGTCGTCCAGGAACGTTGTGCCTGAAACGCCGGGATGCCGGCGCCGCCAGGCAAGGACGCAGGATCGAAGGTGTGGCCCTGTCACATCGAGATCCGAGGACGCCGCCTGGCGGTGATCGGCGCCCGGCGTTTCGGGTGCAACGTTTGTGGACGGCCCACTAGGAGCCGGCGCCGGCGCCGATCGGGCAGCTCACGCCCGTCCCGCCGAGCCCGCAGTAGCCGCGCGGGTTCTTGGCGAGGTACTGCTGGTGGTAGTCCTCCGCGTAGTAGAACTCGGGCGCCGGCAGGATCTCGGTCGTGATCTCGCCGCCGCGGCCGGCGGCGGTCAGCGCCTCCTGGTAGCGGTCGCGCGACGCGCTGGCGGCGGCGGCCTGCTCATCGGTCGTCGTGTAGATCCCGGAGCGGTACTGCGTACCGACGTCGTTGCCCTGGCGCATGCCCTGCGTCGGGTCGTGCGCCTCCCAGAAGGTGGCGAGCAGCTCCTCGAAGGAGACCTCGGAGGGCTTGTAGACGACGAGCACGACCTCGTTGTGGCCGGTGCGCGCGCTGCAGACCTCCTCGTAGGTCGGATTGGGAGTGACGCCGGCGGCGTAGCCGACGGCCGTCGTGTAGACGCCCGGCGTCTGCCAGAACACGCGCTCGGCGCCCCAGAAGCAGCCCAGGCCGAAGATCACCTGTGCGGTGTCAGACGGGAACGGACCGCGCAGCGGCGCGTCGAGGACGTAGTGGCGGTCGGGCACGCCGATCGGCGTCGAGCGGCCGGGCAGCGCCGTCTCGGCCGTTGGCATCTCGGTCTTGTGCTTGGAAAGGAAGTTCAGCATTCGGGAAAGCCTCGATTCGTCGAGTTGACGCACTGTCCACGGTAGCGGGGACTTGTTACACGGAGCGCGCCGCTGCGCCCGCTACTACCCTGCGCCAATGCCTGACGTCGCGCCGCTCGGGGCCCCGGATCGCAAGCCCGACGTCGGGATCGGCACGCTGATCGCCGGCGACGGCGTGCGCGGCGTCGGCGCGCTCTTCGTCTTCACGACGCATGTCTGCCTGCTCGCCGATCCGGTGCCGAACAACAACCTGCTCAGCTACGGCTGGGCGGCCCCGATCCTCGGCCACATCGACCTCGCGCTGTCGGCGTTCTTCGTCCTCTCGGGCTACCTCATCGCGCGCCCCTACGCGCGCGCGTACGTGGCGGGCACACGGCGGCCGCGCCTGCGCAACTACGTCCGCAACCGCGTCCTGCGCGTCGTCCCGGTCTTCTACCTGATGACGGTGCTCGTGCTGCTGCGCTTCGGCCTGGACGGCCGCCTCGACGCGCCGACGAACGCGCCCAAGAGCGACGCGTGGGAGGTCATCAGCCAGTTTCTCTTCCTGCAGGGCCAGACGCAGGGGCCGTCGTCGATTCCGATCGGTCCGGCCTGGTCGATCGGCGCCGAGGTTGGCTTCTACATCATCATCCCGTTTGCCGCCTACGGCGCCTATCTCGCCGCGGCGCGGTTGCGCGGCGCGTACCGGCGGGCGGCGCTCGCGCTCGCGGTGATCGCCCTCGTCACGGTCGTCAGCATCGCGCTGCGCGCCTTCGACAAGTACCTCTTCGCCTGGCTGACGAGCCCGCCCGCGATCCTCTACGGCTTCATGCCCGGCGTGGCGCTCGGGATCGCCGAGCCGCTGTTCGCACAGCACGTGCGCGAGCGCGCGCGCCTGGCCAAGAACATCGCCTGGAGCGCGTTCGCGCTCGGTCTACTGTGCGCGATCGTCTACGCGGCGAGCGACTACGACCCGCGCCAGACGCCGATCCATCACGCGCTGGGCGTACGCGCGCTGCTGGCGGCGCTCGCCAGCGGCCTGCTCTTCGCGGGCCTCGTCGTCCTGCAGCTCGGGACGGACCGCGCGCCGCGCGTGTTCGCCAACAAGGCGATGCTCTGGCTCGGCGCGCGTTCGTACTCCTTCTACCTCGTGCACATCTGGGTGCTGCTCGAGCTCGACCACATCCTCGGCCGGGGCGAGAGCATCGAGACGCGCGTGCTGGTCATGGGCCTGATCGGATTTCCGCTGACGGTGCTGAGCGGGGCGCTGTCCTACCGCTTCGTCGAGCGCCCGTTTCTCGAGCGCAAGCAGCGCACGACGCAGCACGCGCCGCCCGAACCGGCCGCCGCCGCACTTGAACCGGCGCGCTGACAGGTCAGCCCGGTAGATTGCCCGCCCATGCGAGGGGGCCTACGAATGACGTTGCTGGCCGCGCTGCTGCTCGGTGCGATCGCGTTGAGCGCGTGCGGTGACGACGGCGACAGCCGCGAGACGAAGAACACCTACGTCAACGAGGTCAACGCCGCACAGACGGGATTCGCCAGCCAGGTGACGACCGTCTCCCAGCAGATCACCTCCAAGAGCTCGCCGAGTCAGGACCGCCGCACGCTCGAGCGCTTCGAGGCGGCGATCGGCGACGTCGTCAAGCAACTGCGCGACATCAAGGTTCCAAAGGACGTCAAGACCGAGCATGCGCAGCTCGTCTCCGCGATGACCGAGTTCGGCAGTGAGATCAAGAAGGCGACCGCTGCCCTGCGCGATCCCGACACGCGCAGCATCGCCGAGGCGCAGCGCGCGATCACGACGGCGACGCAGACCGTCAACGGCAAGATCGACGCTGCGATCGCAGCGATCAACTCCAAGCTGCGCGAGAGCTGATGTCGCCGACCTGGATCTGGATGCAGGCGGCGATCGTCTTCTTCGTGCTCGCCGGCATCGTGATCGCGATCGTGAAGCTCTCCACGTGAGCCAGTAGAGCGCGGTGTTCGGCTCGATCGTCGTCGGCACCGACGGTTCCGACACGGCCACGCAGGCGGTGCGCCAGGCGACGGAGCTGGCGCGCTCGGTCGGCGGGCGGATCGAGCTCGTCAGCGCCTACGAGCCCGTGTCCGATGCGCGCCTGCGCGAGGAGTCGGTCGTCGTGCCCAAGGACCTGCACTGGATGATCAATCCGCGCGAGGACGTCCTGGCGACGCTCGAGGAGGCTGCGGACGAGATCCGCGCGGCCGGTGTCGACGTCGAGGTCTTCGCCCGTCAGGGCGACCCGGCGGACGCGATCCTCGACGTCGCCGAGGAGCGCGGCAGCGATCTGATCGTCCTCGGCAACAAGGGCATGACCGGCGCCAAGCGCTTTCTGCTGGGCTCGGTGCCCAACAAGGTCTCCCACCATGCGCCCTGCTCGGTGCTGATCATCCGGACGGTGTGACCGCGGCCGGCTGCGCCGTCGCGGCCGCCGCATCGACGAGCCCGCCGCCGTAGAAGCGATCGCGCCCGACGGCGCCCAGGTCGCGCGCGCTGGCCTCGAGGTGGCGCTCGACCGCTCCCGGCGTGGGCGCATCGCCGAGGATGCCGGAGGCGAGCACGAGCGCCGCGACGCCGGCGACGTGCGGCGAGGCCGTCGACGTCCCGCGAAAGCGCGCGAGGACCTCGAACCGTCCCGGTGACTCAGGGCGGAAGCTGACGCTGGAGATGTCGCGGCCGGGCGGGAGCGTGGGCTGGCAGTTGACGTCGCCGCGGACGTCAGCGTCGGCGCCGCCGCCGGGCGCCACGAGGTCCATGCCAGGCCCGTGGTTTGAGTAGTCGCCGAGGCAGCCGTGCTCGGTCGTGCCGCCGACGTTGATCGCCAGCGTGTCGTACTTCTTCGCCGGCACGTTGGGATTGGAGCTGTTACCCGCGGCCGCGACGACCACGACGCCCGCGCGGCGCGCGTCGGCCAGCGCCGCCCGCACGGCGCGCGAGGCTGTCACGCTGCGCGGGCTCGGCGCCAGCGGCGGCCCGTCGTAGAGCTCGAGTGAGAGGTTGATGACGTCGGCGCCGTTGCGCACGGCGTAGCGGATCGCCCGGGCGATCGTCGACGGGTAGCCGCGGCCCTCGTAGTCGAGCACCCGGACCGGCATGATCTTGGCGCGGTAGGCGACGCCGACGGTGCCGTAGGCGTTGTTCGCGGTCGCGGCGATCGTGCCCGCGATGAACGTGCCATGGCCGTATTCGTCGTTGGGGAATGGGTCGCCGTCGACGAAGTCGTAGCCCTTCACGACGCGCCCGGTCGCGAGATCCGGCGAGCGGCGATAGCGACCGCGCCGCGCGTAGGCGACGCCGCTGTCGAGGACCGCGATCGTCACGCCCCGCCCGCCGCCGGCGCCGAGCCGGCTGACCTGTGACCAGGCCGCCGGCGCGTTGATCCCGAAGGGTCCGGTGAGCTCCCACTGCACGGCCGCCCATCCGCCCGTCGACGCGGCCGCGGCGACGCCCGAATCATTCGGGTGATACGCGGCCCGCGCCAGCACCGTTCGCTGCGCGGCGGTCGCCGTTGCCGGCACGAGGACGGCCGCTGTCAGGCCGGCGGCAAGCGCCTTGCGAAGGACGGCTGGAGGAGGGTTCACGCGGCGGGGAGGAAGATCGGAAGCGACGTACGCCAACACCATACGGCGACACCGCGCCACAGTGCGATAGTCCCGCGCGATGGCAGGCGCCTTCTTTCCCCGCGACGAGTACTTCATGCGCCTCGCGATCCGCGAGGCGCATGACGCTGTCACGCACGACGACGTGCCAATCGGTGCGGTTGTGGTGCACGAGGGCGAGGTGATCGGCGCCGGTCACAACGAGCGCGAGTTGCGTCAGGACCCGACCGCGCACGCCGAGGTCCTGGCGCTGCGCGAGGCCAGCCGCGTGCTCGGATCGTGGCGCGCCCTGGACACGGTGCTCTACGTGACGCTCGAGCCGTGCACGATGTGCGCGGGCGCGATCGTGCTCGCGCGCGTGCCGCGCGTCGTCTACGGCACGATCGATCCCAAGGCGGGCGCCGCCGGCTCGGTCCTCGACGTGCTCGCGCAGCCGCGCCTGAACCACCGCCCGCAGGTTGCCGGCGGGCTGCTCGCGGCCGAGTGCGCAGCACTGCTGACGGACTTCTTCGGCTCGCGGCGCTGAGCCTGGCACCGGCTACCCTTCAGCGTCGTCCCGGAGTCGGGCCCTGGAGGGGTGCGAGAGTGGTTGAATCGGGCGGTCTCGAAAACCGTTGTA
>CADCVQ010000121.1:18711-19177 GCA_902806175.1 uncultured Solirubrobacteraceae bacterium | reverse complement strand
GACGCCCTCGCCGCGGGGCTGCTCGCGCTGCGGCGGCGGCGACTTCGCCGCGCCGGCGCCACCGCGGCCGCCCGCGGGCTTCGCCGCCGGCGATCGCCTGACGTTCGGCTTGGGCTGGGCCTTCGTCTGCGGCTTCGCCCTGCGCGACGCCGGGCGCTTGCTCACAGCTCGTCGGCCAGGACGTCGAGCGCCTTGTCCAGCGCCTCGTCGCGCTTCGTGTCCGGATCGTCCTGGGCGCGCACGTCGGGCTTCAGGCCCGAGCCGCGCTTCGTCCCGGCCCCGCCGAGGTTGCGCCCGCTGGGCAGGAAGTACTGCCCGACCGTGATGTCCAGCGCGCCGCCGTTGTCCAGCGGCAAGATCTCCTGAAAGACGCCCTTGCCGAACGTCTTGACGCCGACGAGCTTGGCGCGCCCGGTGTCCTGCAGCGCGCCGGCGACGATCTCCGACGCCGACGCCGTCCCGCCCG
>CADCVQ010000121.1:0-18701 GCA_902806175.1 uncultured Solirubrobacteraceae bacterium | reverse complement strand
GACGATCGGCCCGTCCGCGATGAACATGCTCGCGATGAGCTGCGCCTCGGTCACGAGGCCGCCGCCGTTGCCGCGCAGGTCAAAGACGATCCCCTTCGCCTTGCGGCGCTTCGCGCGACGGATCGCCTCGTTCATCTCGACGTGCGCGGTGCGCGGGCCGAACGTCGACAGCGCGATGTAGGCGACGCGCGTGCCGCCGGCGTTGGCAAGCCGCGAGCTGACGACGGGCACGCTGACGCGCGCGCGCGTGACGCGCTTTTTGAACGTGCGGTCGCCGCGGCGGATCGTCAGCGTCACGCTCGTCCCCTCGCGGCCCTTGACGAGCGCGATCGCCTTCTCGTCGGACAGGCCGGCGAGCTTGCGGTTCGCCGCGCCGGTGACGACGTCGCCGACGCGCAGCCCCGCCTTCTCGGCGGGCGAGTCCGGGTAGACGGTCTGGATCCGCAGGCCGTCCTTGACGGCGAGCACGGCCGTGCCGACGCCGGAGAACTCGCTGTCCAGCGACTGCTGGAACTGCCCGTACTCGCGCGGCGAGAAGTAGGCCGAGAAGCGGTCGCCCAGATCCTTGACCGCACCCGCGATCGCGGCATCCGACAAGGTTCCGCGCCCGACCGAGCGGTAGTACTTGTCGTGGATCGTGTCCAGCGCGTCGAGCGTGACGCGGCGATCCTCGGGGCCGGCGAGCGCATCCGCGACCGGCCCGGGCAGAAAGCGCGGGTGTGCACCGAGCCAGATTCCGAGCACGAGCATGCACGGGACGAGCACGGCGAGGACGACCTTGAGGCTGGGCAGGCGCGAAGGCACGAGCCCTACACGGTAGTGAGCGCGATCAGCGCCAGCGGCGGCGGCGCTCGCGACGCTCCAGCGAGTCGCTGATGAGCCAGAACGTCGGCGGCCACAGGCCGACGAACAGCGCGCGGCGCTCGGCGTTGCCGCGCTCGTCCTGATCGACGGTCTTGGCGCGCATCCACAGCGCGACGCAGAGCCCGACCGACCCCATCGAGAGCGCCTGCAGATGATCGCTGCGCAAACCGATGCGCTGGAAGAACGTCGTCAGCATCGATCCCCTGCATCCCCCGGTGTGAGCGCGTCCATGCGGCGGGTAACCGCACGGGATGCCCCGTCGCCTGACGTTCTCGCGCCGCGCCGCGACCGCGGCGCGCTGGCCGCTCGGGGTGCTGAAGACCGGCTGGGACTACCTCTGGCGCACGACCCCGATGAACCGTCGCGACGAGGACGGGTCGCTGGCGCAGGACACGCCGCCGCCGCTGCCGCCCGGCACCGACCGCACAGATCACCAGGGCGTCGAGGACGGCTTCGGGCCGCTCATGCACCGCCGCTACATGGCGCGCATCCGCGACGCCGAGACGACGGCGCCACAGCTGATCAGCGCGTTCGCAAGCGTTCCGGACCGCGCCGCTCCCAGAGCGCTCGCGACATTCGTGAAGCTCCACGGCGAGGAGGGCGTGCTGCGCGTCGGCGACGAGTTCACGGTGCGTATGCCAGGTCCGTGGGACGGCCCCGTGCGCGTCGTCGAGGCGACGGACAACAGCTTCGGCCTCGCGACACTGGAGGGACACCTCGAGGCGGGCCGGATCCGTTTCACCGCCGAGGATCTGGGTCCGGGCCGGCTCGAGGTGCGCATCGAGGCCTGGGCGCGCGGCGGCGACCGGCTGTCGAACCTGCTCTTCGACCGCGTCCCGTTCAACAAGGAGGTGCAACTGCACATGTGGACCTCGGTCCTCGAGCGGCTGATCAAGCTGTCGGGCGGCACGCGCGACGGGCGCGTCGACATCACGACACGGCGCGTCGACCCCGCCGAGCTCGCCCATGCTCGATGAACGGCTGGCCGCGACGCCACGCGCCCAGCGCGCGCTCGCCGACCTGACCGACCGGCCGCTGAACATCGATCCCGCGCAACTGGCCGGCGCGGGCCCGCAGACAGGCTGGAACGTCGACGACTACCGGCAAGTCCTGCCGGCCGAGCCTCCGGGCGCGCCGGTGGCGACGGGCGCCTTCGAGATCGCGCAGGGGCTCATGCGCGACTACGCCTTCGCCGACCCGAAGATCGTCCGCGCGGTCTACGACCCCGCCCACGAGCTCGCGAACCGCAACATGCTCCTGCAGGCCCGCTTCGGCCCGCTGCGCTTCTTCGTGGGCTGCCGCGTCGGCGCGATCGTCGACGAGACGCGCAGCGTCGACGGGCGCCAGGTGCGCGTCTGGGGGTGGAGCTACGCCACGCTGGAGGGGCACTTCGAGCGCGGGCAGATGGACTACGCCGTGTGGAAGTGGCTCGACGACGGCGCGGTCGAATTCCGCATCCACGTCGTCTCGCGGCGGGCGAAGGTCGGCAACCCGATCGTCCGCCTCGGCTTCCGGCTCGTCGGCCGGCGCCAGCAGCAGCGCTTTGCGCGACGCGCCTGCGAGCGGACGAGCGAGCTCGTCGAGCGCGAGCTCGCGTCGGTCCGCGAGCGGCGCGCGGCGCCCGCGCGCGCCTGACGCGGCGGGCGTCTACACGCGCAGGAAGCGGCGCAGCGACAGCCCGGAGCCGGCCGCGGAGACGGCCACGCTCGCGAGCAGCAGGATCGCGACGAGCGCACCGAAGTTCACGGTGTCGGTCGCGGTGATGAGCGAGAACTCCTGCTTGAACGGGTCGATGAACGCGACCTTCGCGACGAGCAGCAGCAGGATCGCCATCACCCCGCCCATCGCGCCGACGAGGATGCCCTCGATGACGAACGGCCAGCGGATGAACCAGTCCGTCGCGCCGACGAGCTTCATCACGGCGACCTCGCGCCGGCGCGCCATGAGCGACAGGCGGATCGTGTTGGAGATCAGCAGCACCGAGGCGAGGATCAGCAGCGCAGCGAGAAAGCCGATGCTGAGCTTCACGACCTTCGTGCCGGCGAGGATCTTGTTCGTCTCGTCGCGGCGGTTCTTGACCTCGTCGATCGCAGGGTGGATGACCGAGCGCTCCCCGCTGGCGCTGGCCGGGGCGAGCGCGTCGCGCAGCTTGTCGATGTTGCCCGGCGAGTCGGGTGTCACGCGAAAGGTGTCGGGCAGCGGGTTTGATCCCAGCAGCTCGTAGGCCTCGGGGTTCTGCCTCTTCTCCTTGGCGTACGCCTCGGCCTTGGAGACGAACACGACGTTGCCGACGTGCGGCGTGTCCTGCGTGAGCTTGCGGCGCACGCTCTCGGCGTCGGCGTCGGTCGCGCTCGTCTTGAGGAAGACGTCCACCAAGACCTTTCCTCGCACCTCGTTGGCTGCGCCGTTGGTGGCCTGCACGATCGGGATGAAGACGCCGAGCACGAGCATCGTCACGAGCACGGAGGCCATCGCCGCGAACGGCGGGCCGGCGTCACGGCGCAGCGAGCGCGTGACCTCGCGGATGAAGAACGGGAAGTTCATGGTCAGTAGTTGCGCCAGCCGTCGTCGCGCGGCCGGCTCGAGCGTGATGTCTGCGGCTCGCGCTGCAGCTCAGCGAGGCCCTGCGGCTGGTCGCGGCCGAGCTCTCCGTAGGCGTTGTCGAGCATGTCGGAGAACTCGTCGGTCGTCTGGTCGCGCTGCGCGTACAGGCCGCTGGCCTCGTCGCGGATGATCAGCCCGCCCTGCAACTCGATCACGCGGCGGCGCATGCGGTCGACCATGTGCGAGTCGTGCGTGGCGACGAGCACGGTCGTCCCCGCGCGGTAGATCCGGTACAGCAGCTGCATGATCCCCAGCGACGTGTGCGGATCGAGGTTGCCGGTCGGCTCGTCGGCCAGCAGCAGCGGCGGGTGGTTGACGAACGCGCGGGCGACCGCGACGCGCTGCTGCTCGCCGCCGGAGAGCTGATCGGGGTAGTTGTGCAGCTTCGTCGACAGGCCCGTGAGGCGCAGGACGTCGGGCACCTTGGCGCGGATCTCCTTGCGCTTGGCGCCCGTCGCCGACAGCGCGTAGGCGACGTTGTCATAGA
The DNA here is from genome assembly GCA_902806175.1 of uncultured Solirubrobacteraceae bacterium. Taxonomy (GTDB): domain Bacteria; phylum Actinomycetota; class Thermoleophilia; order Solirubrobacterales; family Solirubrobacteraceae; genus CADCVQ01. The sequence goes on along the minus strand of CADCVQ010000121.1, from coordinate 14,746 downwards.
CCGTCCGGTTGGGCAGCAGCTTGAAGTCCTGGAACACGACGCCGATGTTGCGCCGGTAGTACGGCACCTTGTTGTGCTCCATCTGCGCGAGGTCGCGGCCGGCGACGCGGATCGAGCCCGAGGTCGGCTCGCGCTCCTTGATCAGCAGCCGCATGATCGTCGACTTGCCCGAGCCGGTCGAGCCGACGATGAACAGAAACTCGCCGCGGCGGACGTTGAACGTCGCCCCGTCCAGGCCGATGTCGCCGGCCGGGTAGTGCATGCAGACGTTGCGAAACTCGATGACGTTGCGGGCGTCGGGCGGACGCTCGGCGGGACGCGCCGCCGGGTCGGCCGGCCGGCTCTGCTGGCGGCCGCGAGCCGCGGGCAGATGACGTGCGCGGATGTGGCGCTCCGAGGCGGACATGGGGCGAGAACCTAGCGGCAGGTTTGCAAGTTGGCGCCATCCGCACGCGGTCTTGCAGAGGCAGGAACCACGTTCGCGCGAGCGACGAGATCGGGGCCTGTCGGTTCGCCCGCGCTTCGCACGGGTATTCCGCGCGTCCAGGCGTCGCAGACCAGCAGGAGGATGAACATGTCAGAGCTGTCTTCCCACGCGCGCGAGACGACGCTGCGCGTGGCGCGCGCGATGTACCCGCACGACGCGCTGCCCGACGAGGCCTACGAGAAGGTCGTGCGCCAGATCGAGGTCGAGGCGCGCGGCAACGAGGCGATCGGGGCGACGATCGAGCAGGGCATCGCCGAGCTCGACGACCCGACGCCGTTCAAGGACCTCGCGGGCGACGAGCAGCTCGCGGCGCTGCTGCGCGTGGAGGGCGGCGACTACTTCAACCTCGTGCGCGCGACCGCCGTCGTGGAGCTCTACGACAACCCGCTCGTGTGGAAGGCCTTGGGCTACGAGGGCCCGTCCGTGCACCTCGGCGGCTACGTCACCCGCGGCTTCGACGACCTCGACTGGCTGCCCGACCCGCCCATCGAACTCGATCCGACGGTCGGATCGCACCACCGCTAGGACAAGGAGCCCCATGCCTCGCTATCGCTACGACGACGAGGACGTCGTCGCCATCGTCGGCTCCGGCGCCGGCGGCGGAACGCTCGCCCACGAACTCACCAAGGCCGGCCACAAGGTCGTCCTGCTCGAGGCCGGCCACCACCACACGCCCGACGAGTTCGTCAACGACGAGTGGCGCTCGTTCAAGCAGCTCGCCTGGCTGGACAGGCGCACGACGTCGGGCTCCTTCCGTGTCGCCAAGGACTTCCCCAACCTGCCCGCCTGGATCTGCAAGACCGTCGGCGGGACGACGGTGCACTGGGCCGGCTGCTGCCCGCGCTTCATGGAGCACGAGTTCAAGACCTCGACGTACTACGACGGCATGGACGGCGTCAACGCGCTCGACTGGCCGATCTCGCTCGCCGACATCGAGCCGTACTACGAGCGCGCCGAGGCGAAGATCGGCCTGACCGGCACGAACGGCATCCCCCAGCTGCCGGCCAACAACAACTACAAGGTGTTCGCCAACGGCGCGCAGGGCGTCGGCTACAAGCGCTTTCACACCGGGCGCTACGCCGTCAATCCGGTGCCGCGCGACGGACGCCCGGCGACGATCCAGGACGGCTTCGCCTTCCAGGGCTCCAAGAACCGCTCGCGCTGGTCGACGCTCTACACCGAGATCCCCAAGGCGCAGGCGACGGGCAAGCTCGACCTGCGCCCCGGGTCGCACGTCATCCGCGTCGAGACCGACGGGCAGGGACTCGCCACCGGTGTGACGTACATCGACGCCGACGGCCTCGAGCAGTTCCAGCGCGCGCGCATCGTCGCTGTCGCCGGCAACGCGATCGAGACACCGCGCCTGCTGCTCAACTCGGCGGGCAACCTGTTCCCCGACGGCCTGGCGAACTCGTCGGGGCAGCTCGGGCGCAACTACATGCGCCACCTGACCGCGTCGGTCTACGCGATCTTCGACAAGCCGGTGCACATGTACCGCGGCGAGCCGATGGCCGGGCACATCGAGGACGAGGCGCCCAACGACCCCTCGCGCGGCTTCGTCGGCGGCTACTACCTGCAGCTGCTCTCGCTCGGGGTGCCGTTCATGGCGGCGTTCATGGATCCGGGCGGCTGGGGCCGCGAGTTCACGTCGGCGATGGAGGGCTATACGAACATGGCGGGCCTGTGGCTCGTCGGCGAGGACATGCCGCAGCAGACAAACCGCGTGACGCTCAACCACGACGAGCTCGACCAGTTCGGCCAGCCGGTGCCCAACGTGCACTTCGACGACCACCCCAACGACCTGGCGATGCGCGAGCACGCCTGGCAGGCCGGCCAGGCGCTCTACGAGTCGGTCGGCGCCGTGCGCACGATCCGCACGCCGCCCTACCCGGCGACGCACAACATCGGCACGGCGCGGATGAGCGAGCGCGCACAGGACGGCGTCGTCAACGCGTTCGGCCAAGCGCACGACGTGCCCAACCTCTTCGTGTCCGACGCAAGCCAGTTCACGACCGGCGCCGCGGCGAACCCGACGCTGACGATCGTCGCCCTGGCGATCCGCCAGGCCGAATACATCACCGACCAGCTGCGCGCGGGCTCGATCCCGAGCGGCCACGCGGTGTGGGACGGGCGCGACCCGGGCGGTGCGGCACCCGACGCGACCGAGCTGCCCGGGCAGACCGTGGGGGCTTCATAGCCAGACCAGCGGCGGGAGCGACACTCCTCCCGCCGCGCGCGTGCGCGCCGTCCGGCTCGCCGAACCCGACGTCAACGAAGTGAGAGGAGCCCACTGATGGCCAACAGCTACGTGCACACCTGCCTTCGCGTCCGCGACCCCGAGGCGTCGCAGGCCTTCTACGGCGCGCTGGGCTTCGAGCCGCGCGGCCGGCTGAACTTCGAGTCGGCGTACAACCTCTACATGGGGCTGCCCGGCGGCGGCGACGTCCTCGAGCTCACCGTCAACCGCGGCCACGACGCGCCGTACGACCTCGGCACCGGCTACAACCACATGGCGCTCACGGTCGACGACCTCGGGGCCGTGCTGCGCGACCTCGAGCCGCTCGGCGTGCAGCCCGAGAAGGCGCCCTACCATCCCGGCGGCCGCGACGACCTGCCGCTGATCGCCTTCGTCGCCGACCCCGACGGCTACCGCATCGAGCTCATCGACGGCGGCGTGTTCGAGACGCCGCAGGATCCCGCGGACTGAAACTCCTGGCAGCCGCGCGGGCCGCCCGCCCCGCCGGAAGTACAGCGCAGAGCGGCGACGCCTTCGTATGATCGGGCGCGTGACGCCGTCGACGCCGAACAGGCACCGATGGCCGCCAAGCGCCATCAACCCGGTCACGGTCGCGCCCGGCCTGGCGCTGACAGCGCTGCTGGCCGTCGTCGACGTGTGGGCACAGCCCGGCACCGCCATCGTCGGCTTCGCCGTCGTCGCGCCGCTGCTGACGGCCCTGCTCGGCGGGCTGCGCGAGGTCGCGATCGTCGCGACGTTCGCGCTCGCGATCATCACGCTGAGCGCGCTGTGGCGCGACAACTTCGGCGAGGCGCTCTACGTCTACCGGATCTGCATCGTCGCCGTCGCCGGCGTGCTGGCCGGGCTGCTCGCGCGCAGCCGTGGCCAGGTGGCGCGCGACCGCCAGCTCTTCGCCGTCCTGTCCGCGGTCGCAGACATCGCCGACGGCACGCGCAACCTGCAGGAGACCGTCGAGGGCCTCAACGACATCGTCGTCCCCGCGGTTGCAGACATCTGCATCGTCGACGCGGTCAGCGCCGGCGAGCTGCGGCGCCTGGCGGTGCGGGTGGACGGTCGCGGCGCAGATGCTGCCACCGCCGTGCTCGCCGGGCGCCCACCCGCGACCGTGGCCGCGCTCGGCGACCCGGAGCAACCACACCTGCTGGCGGACGTCGACGAGGCGGTGCTGCACGGCGTCGCAACCGACGAGCAGGACTTCGAGCGGCTGCGCTCGCTCGACGTGACGTCGGCGCTGGTCGTGCCGCTGCGCGCGCGCGGGCGCAGGCTCGGGTCGCTCACGCTCATGGTCACGGCGCACTCCGGCCGGCGCTTTGACGGCGAGGATCTCGACTTCGCAAAGGTGCTCGCCGGGCGCGCCGCGCTCGCGCTCGACAACGCCGGCCTGTTCTCCGAGCTCGAGACGATCGAGGCACAGCTCACCGCCGCGCTCTCGACGCTCGCCGAGGCCGTCACCGTGCAGCACACCGGCGGCGCGCTCATCTACGCCAACGAGGCAGCGGCACGGATGCTCGGCTTCGCCTCCGCGCAGGACGTGCTGGCGACACCCGTGGCACAGCTCATGAGCGCGTTCGAGACGACGAAGGAGGACGGCTCGCCGATCCGCGTCGAGGAGCTGCCCGGCCGGCAGGTGATCGCCGGCGTCCGCGAGCCCGAGCCGCTCGTGACGCGCGCGCTGGACCGCCGGTCCGGCGAGATATCGTGGCGCGTCACGAAGGCATCCGGGGTCTATGACTCCAAGGGCGCGCTGACGCTCGTCGTCAACGTCATCGAGGACATCACCGAGGTCAAGCGCGCGGAGTTCACGCAGCGCGTGCTCGCTCGCGCCGGCGAGCTGCTGTCCTCGTCGCTGGACTACGAGCGCACGCTGCAACAGGTGGCCGAGCTGGCAGTGCCGCAGCTGGCCGACTGGTGCGTCGTGAGCCTGCCCGACGGCCACGGCTTCATCCGCGGGGTCGCGGTCGCACATGTCGACCCGGACAAGGTGGCGTTCGCGCGGCGCATCCAGGAGCGCTATCCGACGCGTGCCGACGCGCCGACCGGCGCGCCACAGGTGCTGCGCGATGGGCAGTCGCAGCTCGTCAACGAGATCTCCGAGGAGATGCTCGCCGCCGCCGCCCAGGACGAGGAGCACCTCGAGCTGCTGCGCGGCGTCGGCATCCACGCCGGCCTGACCGTACCGATGACGACCGGCGCGAAGACCGTCGGGGCGCTGACGCTGATCAGCGCCGAGTCCGGCCGCCGCTTCGAGGACGCGGACGTCACCCTCGCCGAGGAGCTCGCCCGGCGCGCCGGCACCGCCGTCGAGAACGCGCGCCTGTACACCGAGCGCTCGAACATCGCGCACACGCTGCAGACGAGCCTGCTTCCCGGGCGGCTGCCGCAGATGCCGGGCTGGACGGCGGCGACGCTGTACCGGCCCGCCGGCGACGAGAACTGGGTCGGCGGCGACTTCTACGACGCGTTCGCCGTCCGCGGCGGCTGGCTGGCGCTCGTCGGCGACGTCGCCGGGCGCGGCGCCTCGGCGGCGGCGCTGACGGGCCTCGCGCGCCACACGCTGCGCACGGCGGCGACGCTGCTCGAGGACCCGCTGGACGCGATCGGCACGCTCAACCGCGAGCTGCTGGCGCTGGACGCGATGTCGCTGTGCTCCGTCGCGGCGGTGCTGCTGTGCGAGGACGAGGACGGCGGCGCCACGGCGCAGATCGTCTGCGCGGGCCATCCGCTGCCGCTGCTCGTGCGCGACGGCGCGGTGCGGCCGATCGGCAGCTTCTCGCCGATGCTCGGCGCCTACGCGATCGACGAGTGGGAGCGGACGACCTACGACCTGCAGCCCGGCGACCTGCTCGTCCTCTTCACCGACGGCGTGTTCGACACCGTCGGCGCGGGCGAGCGCTTCGGCGAGGAACGCCTCGAACGCACCCTCGACGGCGCGACCGACGCGGCCGATGCGGTCGCCCGGATCGACGCCGCGCTGAGCGCGTTCGAGGTGGGCGAGCAGGCCGATGACACGGCGATCCTCGCCGTGCAGCGCGTGCCGGTCGCCGCGGTCGCGCCGCGTGGCTAGGGCGCTACCTTTGATCTATGACCACGATCGCTTCCTCCACGCTCGCCAACGGCCTTCCCCTGCACCGGATCGGGATCGAGGGCACGCGCGCGGTCACGATCCTCGTCGCCTTCGACGCCGGCGCGCGCACCGAGCGTCCCGAGGAGAACGGCATGGCGCACTTCCTCGAGCATCTCGTCTTCAAGGGCGGCGAGAAGTTCCCGCACTACCGCGACGTCAACGAGACGGCCGAGACGCTCGGCGGCTCGCTGAACGCCTACACGTCGCACGACCTCGTCGCCTTCCACATCACCGTCCGGGCGGAGGCGGCCGCGGACGCCGCCGACCTGCTGACCGACTTCGTCGGTCGCCCGCACCTCGATGCCGAGGAGCTTGACCGCGAGCGCGGCGTCGTCATCCAGGAGATCCAGCGCTACAAGGACGAGCCGTCGTCGGTCGCCGAGGAGCTGATCGACCGCGCGGCGTTCGGCGAGCACCCGCTCGGGCGGTCGGTGCTCGGGCCCGAGGAGCACCTGCGCACGTTCACGCGCGAGGGGATCGTCGCGTTTCGCAACCGCCGCTGGGCGGGCGAGCGCGGCGGCGCGTTCATCGTCGGAAACCTCGAGCACGTTCCGCAGAACGGCGCGTTCGGCGAGCTCTTCGAGCGCTTTCCGGCGCTGTCGGCGCCCGAGCCGTACGAGGCCGCACCGGCGTTCACGCCGAACGTGATCGTCGACAAGCGCGACACGAACCAGTCGCACCTGCGGATGTCCTATCGCCCGGAGGTCGACGTCTCCGATCCCGCCGAGCGCGCCGCGCTGGCGATCTACGCGACGCTGCTGGGCGGCTCGATGAGCTCGCGCCTGTTCGACGAGATCCGCGAGCAGCGCGGCCTGGCCTACTCGGTCTATGGCATCTCGCACTCGCACGCCGACGTGCCGCTGCTGCAGCTCGCCGCGGGCCTTGACTCGACGAAGTGCATCGAGGCCTACACTCGCATGCGCGAGATCGTCAGCGAGCTGCGCGACGACGGGCCGACCGAGGCCGAGGTGCAGCGCGCGCGCGCCTACGCCGCCGGCCGGCGGGTGCTCGCGTTCGAGAACACGAACGCCGTCGCCCGCCACGCCGCAGCGCAGTCGATCGTCTTCGGCGAGGAGATCGATCCCGACGGCGCGATCGCGGCGCTGGATGCCGTCACGCTCGACGAGGTGACCGAGGTCGCGCGTGAAGTCGCCGACGCGCTGGCGATCGCCTGCGTCGGGCCGCACAGCGAGTCGGACTTCAGCTGAGCCGCGCTCAACGACGAGGGAGGCGCCGAAGCGCCCCCCTGTCGCGGCATCGGTGTCCGCCCCGGTTACCCTCGGTGGACCTGGATGTTGCCGGCGCCGATCACGCCGTCAGCCGAGAACCCGGAATCGGTCGACATCGCGAAGCGGTCGGCAGTCCCCGGCTCGCCGCGATCCTCGAGCACGATCCGGTAGCGGGTGGCAGCGCCGTCCACCGTGGCCGCGCCGACGATGACGACGCGATCGTTGGTCGCCGACTGGTAGAAGCCGTCGGCGGTCTGGCACTTGATCTTCGTCTTGCCGGCCGTGACCGTGCAGGTGCCGTCGAGCCCGTCCGCGGCGCTCTTCGCGCCGGCTGAGAAGTGCACCTTCTCGCCGTTGCGGATGATCCAGCCGCCGCCGGTGGCCTTGCCCGCCGTCGAGTCGAACAGGCCGTCGCAGGCGTCGCCCTTGCCGTCGTTGTCGTCGTCGCGCTGGTCGAGGTTGGCGTCGTACTGGCAGTTGTCCTGCCCGTCGCTGACCGCGTCGTTGTCGTCGTCGGCGTCGCAGGCGTCGCCCTTGCCGTCGGCGTCGTTGTCCGCTTGATCGGTGTTGGCGACCATGTCGCAGTTGTCTGCGGAGTCGTTGACCGAATCGTTGTCGTCGTCGGCGTCGCAGGCGTCGCCGTCGCCGTCAGCGTCGTTGTCGGCCTGGCCCTCGTTCGCGACCATCGGGCAGTTGTCGCCGCCATCCTGCACCGAATCGTTGTCGTCGTCGGCGTCGCAGGCATCGCCGGCGCCGTCACCGTCGTTGTCGGCCTGACCGCCATTCGCGATGGCCGGGCAGTTGTCCGCGCCGTCCGCGACGCCGTCGCCATCGGCGTCGAGCGTCGTCGAAGCGATCGCGACCTTGTCGAGCGTCGCGTAGAAGTTGCCCTGGTTGTCGACCTCGGCGAAGCGCAGCCGCACCGTCTGGCCCGCGAAGGCGCTGAGATCCGCCGTCACCGCGGTCATCGGCCGGCTCGTGGGCGATCCGGTCTCCGTCCGGAACACGCGCAGGAGCACGTCTGATGCTGCGACCGACCGCACCGCTGCACCCGGCCTGAGCACGTCCATGCGGAACTGCTGGTTCGGAGAGACGTTGTGGTCCAGCGACTCCGGGGTGCGGAAGGTCGCGAAGTTGCTGTACCCGAGGCCGAAGGACAGGACGTGCGCCTGCCCTGCTTCCAGGCTGACGTCCTGATGGAGGATGTGCGAGCCGGGCCCGCCCTGCGTGGTGTACGCGTCCCGCGTCCCGTCCGTGGGCGGCAGCGCGCTGCCCGCGCTGCCGCTGTTGATGAGCCAGTTGCCGCTGCCGGCATCGTTGACCGTCCATCCGCTGAACGAGCCGGTCTCGAAGCTGCCGTTGACGACGGTCGCGGCGGATGCCGACACGGCTGTCGCCGCGTACATCGCGACGACGCCGATCAGCACGGCCACAGACCGCTGCAAGAACCTCATTCGATCTCCTTCTGGTGGATTCCGTTCCGTCGGAGATCGAGCGCGTCCTGGCGCCGTAGCTCTCGCCGCACAACCTGCTCGCACGGGGCGATGAGCGCAATGGGCGATGTGTCCGGGTGTCCGCCCCGCGGTGGTGGACGAACAGGCCGATCGAAGTCACGGCGACGGGCGTTGCGGCCGCTGTGCCGGCCGTCAGCCGAGGTTGCCGCAGAAGTTCAGCCCGTACGCGATCGCCAGCCGGTCGGATGCGGCGCGGGCGGAGCGGAAGGCGTCGAGGGCGGTGCGCACGTCGTTGCCGGCCTGCGCGAGGGCCTGACGGTCATTGCCCTCGGCGGCGTCGACGAAGCGCGTGGACGCCGCGCGCAGCTTCTCGAGCACCGGCTCGGTGGCCCGCACGGAGCGCACGAACGCCTGGGCCCGCGTCCGCGCCGCCCCCGCCTCGGGCAGCGGCACCGCGTCGAGTGAGTCGGCGAGCTGCTCGTAGGTGTCGGCGAGCTTCTCGTTCGCCGCCGCGACTTCCTGCGCCGTCTTGGCCTGGCCCTGGCTGGCCTGCGCGAACTTGCTGAAGGCGCCTTCGCATACGTTGTCGGCGGCGGCGATGAAGCCTTCCTTGGTCTGCGGCCCCGGATCGTCGCCCCCGCAGCCGCCGAGCAGGACGGTGATCGCCAGGATGACGGTCAGCGCGCGGCGCAAGCGGACCACGCCACGCTGGCGGCGCACTACGAGATCGCGATCATGCGCTCGATCGGCACCCGCGCGCGCTCGGCGACGTCGGCGGGCACCCTGACCTCGTGCACGAGGTCGCGCAGCGCGTCACGCAGCTTCGGCAGCGTGATCATCTTCATGTAGATGCAGGCGGCGCGCTCGTTGGCGGCGATGAACTCGGTGTCCGGGGCGGCCTCCCGCAGCGGATGCAGCATGCCGACCTCGGTGGCCACGATCGCCGTCTGTCCCGGCCGCGCGTCCTGCGCGTACTCGAGCATCCCGCCGGTCGAGAGCATGTGCACGCCGTCGGGCGCGATGTCACCGGCGGCGCTGTACTCCATGACCGAGGTCGAGCAGCCGCACTCCGGATGGATCAGGAAGTCGGCACCCGGATGCTCCGCGCGGACCTGCTCGATGTCCTTCGGCCGGATCCCGGCATGGACGTGGCACTCGCCGTCCCAGACGTGCAGGGGCCGGCCGATCCGCTTCTCGACGTAGGCCCCGAGGAACATGTCGGGCCCGAACAGGATCTCGGTCTCCTGACCGTGCTCGCGCAGGATGTGCTCGACGACGGAGACGGCGTTTGACGACGTCACGCAGTAGTCCGTCATCGCCTTGATCTCGGCCGTCGTGTTGACGTACATCACGGTGATCGCGCGCGGGTGCTGTGCCTGCCACGCCGCCAGCTGCGCCGGCGTGATCGCGTCGGCGAGCGAGCAGCCGGCGTCGAGATCGGGGATCAGCACCGTCTTTTGCGGTGACAGGACCGATGCCGTCTCGGCCATGAAGTGCACGCCGCAGAACGCGATCACCGGCGCCTGCGACGCCGCCGCCTGGCGCGAGAGGCCGAGCGAGTCGCCGACGTAGTCCGCGACGTCCTGGATCTCGGGCAGCTGGTAGTTGTGGGCGAGGATGACGGCGTCGCGCTGCTGGGCGAGTGCGCGCACCTCGTTCTGCAGTTCGGCGACGTCGTAGAGCTGTAGGAGCGTCAAGGCAGCGCCTCCAGGAGCAGCGACAGGTCCAGCGCCGGAGCGGAGTGCGTCAGCGCTCCGACGGAGATGCAGTCTACGCCGGTCTGCGCGTGTTCTCGCAGCGCGTCGAGGCCGATCCCGCCGCTGGCCTCGAGCCTCGCCCGTCCGGCGACATGAGCGACGGTGGCGCGCAGCTCTGCGGGATTCATGTTGTCGAGCAGGATCCGCTGCGCGCCGGCCGCGAGCGCCTCGTCGACGTCGGCGCGCGTCGAGCACTCGACCTCCAGCGCGAGCTCGGGAAACGCCGCGGCCGCAGCGCGCACGGCCGCGCCCACGCCACCGGCGAGAGCGACGTGGTTCTCCTTGATGAGCACCATGTCGTACAGCCCGGCGCGGTGGTTGACGCCTCCGCCTGCGGCGACGGCGGCCTTCTCGAGCGTCCGCAGCCCGGGCGTCGTCTTGCGCGTGTCGAGGATCTGCACGCCGGTGCCGCGCACGGCCTGGACACAGCGCGCCGTCAGAGTCGCGATGCCCGACAGGCGCTGCAGGAAGTTCAGCGCCGTGCGCTCGGCGGCGAGCAGCGCGCGGGCGTCGCCGGTCGCGCGCAGCATCGGCGCGGGTGGCTCGCGCCACTGGCCCTCCGGCCCGAGCCGCTCGAGCGTCACGTCGGGATCCAGCGCAACGAACGCCGCCTCGGCGGCGTCGAGCCCGAAGACGACGCCGGGCGCCTTCTGCGTGATCGTCGCGACCGCGCGCGTCCCGGCGGGCACCGTCGCCTCGCTCGTGACGTCGATGTCGCCGACGTCCTCGGCGAGTGCGCGCAGCACGACCTGCTCGAGCGTGTGTGATCCGAGGCTCACGAGTGCGCGCAGGATACGGGGGGATCATGCAGAGGATGGCCAAGCCACACGCCCGCGCCGCGATCGACCTCGACGCCTGGCTGCCCGCGCCGGAGATCGTCACGTGCCACGAGCGCCGCGCGCAGGCCGACGCGGACAGGCTCTGGGCCGCGGCGCGCAGCGTGCGCCTGAGCGACACGGGCACGATCGGCCGGCTCGTGCGCTGGCGCATTCCCGGCGTGCCGCCCGACCAGACGTTCGTGGGCCTGCTCGCAGAAGACCCGTTCACGGTGCTCGACGAGGGCCCGCACCACTCGATCTCCGGCCTGTGCGGGCGCATCTGGACGCTGCAGCGCGACTACGCGCAGCTCGACGGGCCCGACGACTTCATGGCGTGGGACGCGCCGCACACCGTCCGCGTGCTGTTCGCGCACTGGGTCACGCCAGGGCCCGGTGAGAACAGCAGCACCCTGCACAGCGAGGCGCGCGTCGCCCCGACGGACACCTTCGCGACGATGCGCCTGCGCGCCCTGTGGCTCGCCGTCGGGCCGTTCGAGCGCCTGATCGGCGCCGAGCCCCTCGCGCTCGCGGCGGCGCGGGCGCAGTCCGCCGGCGCCGCGCGTCGCTGACAGGATTGCCCGCATGGCCGCCGATCCGCTCGCCGAGCTCTTCGCCGGGGGTGCGCGACCGCGCTGCTACATCGCAAGCCCGCTGGGCTTCTCGGAGGCAGGCCGCGACTACTACGCCGAGCGCTACCTGCCCGCGCTCGCCGCGCACGTCGAGCCCGTCGACCCATGGACGCTGTCGCAGCCGGCGGAGTTCGAGGCCGCTGCGGCGCAGGGCCGCCGGCAGGCGTTCGGCATCGAGGTCGGCGCGCGCAACGCGCGCGCGATCCGCGGCGCCGCGCTGCTGATCGCCCAGCTCGACGGCCAGGAGGTCGATGCCGGCACCGCCGCCGAGGTCGCCGACGCCGCGGCGGCCGGCGTGATCTGCCTCGCGATCCGCAGCGACCTGCGCTGCAGCGGCGAGCCGGGCATGCACGTCAACCTCCAGCTCGAGGCCTTCATCGTGCTCTCCGGCGGCTTCATCGCGGGCTCGCTGGACGAGCTCGTGGGGCGGCTGGCCGTACTGCGCGCGGCTTGACGACTGACGGGGCGCGATCGACCGGCGCCGCCGCCGCATGGCAGGATGCGCGCACATGCACGACGTCGAGCTCGTCCTCGTCAGCCTCCTGGTCGCGGTCGCCGGGCTGGCAGCGGTGGCACGCGCGTGGGGTGTCCCCTACCCGATCGTGCTCGTCGTGGGCGGCCTCGTGCTCGGCTTCCTCCCCGGGATCCCCGAGGCGCAGCTCGCGCCCGACCTCGTGCTCGTGCTGTTCCTGCCGCCGCTGCTGTACTCCGCGGCGTTCTTCGCCAACCTGCACGAGCTGCGGCGCAACGTGCGCCCGATCTCACTCATGGCGATCGGCCTGGTGCTCGCCACGATGTGCGCCGTCGCGATCGTCGCGCACGAGCTGATCGCAGGGCTGTCGTGGGCGGGGGCCTTCACGCTCGGCGCGATCGTCGCCCCGACCGATCCGATCGCGGCAGCCACGATCGCGCGGCGCCAGAACGCTCCCCGCCGGATCGTGTCGGTCCTCGAGGGCGAGAGCCTGATCAACGACGGCACGGCGCTCGTCGCCTACGAGTACCGCCAGCGGCGGCTTGACTCGCGCGCGGGCCAGCCGGCAGACGGCGAGAACTACGAGCACCGCGCGCTCAAGTACCAGAAGATGGTCCGCTCCGTGCTGGACGCCCAGCGCGGGGAGCTCGTGCGGCTGCGCGACAACGGCACGATCTCCTACGAGGTGATGCATCGGCTCGAGCGGGAGCTGGACCTGGAGGACGAGCGGCTGGAGATCTGAATCGTGGCCGCACCGGGCTCAGCCACCCGTCGGCGGCGCCGGCGCGCGGCGCAGCCCGAGGCGCGCGTTGCGGTCGATCCGCCGGCCCGTCAGCTGGCGCGTGCGCCCGCCCTGGATGTCGAGGTAGGCCAGCTCGCGCGCGATGCCGGCCAGCCCGGCGCCGTCGTGGTCGACGAGCCACGTCTCCAGTGCACGCCCGCCGCCGCGGGTGCGCACGAGGCGCAGCATGCGCGCCTGCTGCGGGTGGTCGGCGAGCGACGCCGTCTCGATGACCCAGTACCCGCCGCTCGCGCTGCGCCGCGGGCTGATGCGGTGGCGGTGCGTGTGCCCGGAGACGACGGCGACCACCGTCGGGCTGCTGTCCAGCAGGCGCAGCACCGCTTGGCCGCCGCGCGACGCGCGCAGCGGCTGGTGCGTCGCGACGATCACCGCGCGCCGCCCGGCATTGGCGAGCTCGCGGCGCAGCCATGCGACCTGTGCGGAGCCGATCGCGCCCTCCGATCCGCCTGCCCGAGCCACGGCGTCGAGCGCGAGAACGCGCACGAACGACCCGACGTCGGCGGCGTAGTCCAGCGCCTGCGAAGGCGCGCTGCGCAGGCCTGCCGCGGCGCGCAGTCGCCCGACCGCCTCGCGCGCGCTGAGCGCGCGGCGCGCAGGATCGGCGGCGACGCGCCGCTGCGGACCGAGTGGCGGGCCGGCGAGCAGCTCGCGGATCACCGCGACGCGCTGCGCCGGGCCGCGGCCGGCGGCGGGCAGCCGCGGCCGGCGCGTCAGCTCCGTCACGGCGCGATCACCGGTCGCGATCGCCGCCGTGCGCGCGTCGGGCGGCAGCTCGCCCTGGACGAGCACATCGTGGTTGCCCAGGAGCGGTAGCATCCGCGCGCCGAGGCCACGCGCGCCAAACGGCCGTTGCGCACGATCCAGCAGCCCCGGATGGCGCGGCGCGTCGACATCGGGGCGGTAGAACAGCGGGTCGGGGTTGTCGCCCTCCTGCGGGCCCTCGTAGCCGCCGGCCCCGCTGTCGGGGCGCGCGCGGCCGCCGCGCAGCACGGTCAGCGCGAGCGTCAGCTCGTTGGACTGCGCGTTGTCGATCAGGTCGCCCGTGACGAGCACGGCGTCGGGATGTTCGCCGCGGACCGCGCGGGCGCTCGCGTCGAGCACCTGCGCCGACAGCGCCTCGTGCGGCCGGAACGTCGACTCGAGCGGCGCGCCGAAGCGATCGGCGAACGGCACGCGCGCCGGCGACTCCTCGTCGCGCACGTGGGCGTCGGAGATGATCCCGACGGTCGCGAGCACGCGATCCGTCGGTCCCGGGGCGGCGAGCTCGCTGCGGGTGACGAAGCGCTGCGCCGGGCCGCGCTCGAGCGCGCCGTCACCGTCTGCGTCGCGCAGGCTGGAGCGCAGCGTCGAGCCCGGAGCGGGCTCCTCCGGCGCGCCGCCACACCCCGCTGCGAGCGCCGCCGTCGCGGTGAGTGCAAGGGCGGCGATGGTGCGCGCGACGCCACGCATCAGTCCGCGCGCTCGAGGCCCGCTGCAACCGGCTCGCGCGTCGCCGAGCGCGTGACGCCAAGCACCGCGAGCGCGCACATCAGCGCCAGCGCACCGCCCACGAGCAGCACGTCGCCGGCGGCGACCGCGAGCGGCAGCGTCGCATAGTCGGCGGCGAGCCGGGCGACGGCGGGCCCGAGCACGAGGCGCTCGAGCGCGACGGCGCCGGCGAGCGCGGGAAGGGCGAGCGCTGCGGCAGCGCCGGCGAGCACGACGGCGAGGGCGCGCG